>NZ_LR134117.1:3101503-3411653 GCF_900635445.1 Serratia odorifera | reverse complement strand
AATCTGCACCGTTGCTATCTTGAACCGCGCTACCGGCCGATGCCGTTGCTGCGCCACCGTGCCACTCAATACGCCGCCCTGCCGTCAGGAGAACACCGATGAACGCCATGACTCCCCGCGACCTGGCACAACGCTGTGCCGAACAGCTGTACCAACAGGATACCTGTGCGCAAGCGATGGGCATGACGCTAGACGCCGTTGATTGCGGTTTTGCGCAGGTCAGTATGGTGGTCGGCCCGCAGATGCTCAACGGCCATCAGACCTGTCACGGCGGACAGCTGTTCAGCCTGGCCGATACCGCATTTGCCTACGCCTGCAACAGCCAGGGACTGGCGGCGGTCGCCGCCGGTTGCAGCATTGACTTTATCCGCCCGGCGCTGGCCGGCGACCGGCTGACCGCCAGCGCCGAAGTGCGTCATCAAGGCCAAACCGGCGGCCTGTACGACGTGCAGATCGTCAACCAGCGCGGGAAAACCGTCGCCTGGTTCCGCGGCCGCGCACATCGTCTTGGTCATCGCATTCTGGAGGAGCAGCCATGAGTCAGGCGTTTATCTGTGACGGCGTGCGCACGCCGATTGGCCGCTATGGTGGCGCGTTGGCGACGGTGCGCACCGACGATCTGGCCGCGTTGCCGCTGCGTGCCTTGATGGAACGCCACCCCCAACTGGACTGGGCGCGGGTTGACGACGTGATCCTCGGCTGCGCCAATCAGGCTGGCGAAGACAACCGCAATCTGGCGCGCATGGCGGCACTGCTGGCCGGGTTGCCGCAAAGCGTTTCCGGCACCACCGTCAACCGCCTGTGCGGCTCCGGGCTGGATGCGCTGGCGATGGCGGCACGCAGTATCAAAGCCGGCGAAGCCGGACTGGTAGTGGCCGGCGGCGCAGAATCGATGACCCGTGCACCGCTGGTGATGGGCAAGGCCGACAGCGCCTTCAGCCGCCAGGCACAGCTGTATGACACCACGCTCGGCTGGCGTTTCGTCAACCCGCTGATGCAGCAGCGGTTCGGCACCGACTCGATGCCGGAAACCGCCGAAAACGTCGCGGCGCAGTTCTCCATCAGCCGTGCCGATCAGGATGCCTTTGCGTTGCGCAGCCAGCAGCGCACCGCGCACGCACAGGCCGCCGGCATACTGGCACAGCAAATCGTTCCGGTGAGCATCAGTGACAAAAAAGGCGCGCTGCGCGTCTTTGACCAGGATCAGCACCCACGCGCAGATACGACTCTGGCGCAGCTACAGGCGCTGAAAACACCGTTCCGCCAGCCTGGCAGCGTGACCGCCGGCAACGCCTCTGGCCTTAATGACGGCGCGGCGGCACTGCTGGTGGCCTCCGAGACCATCGCCATGCAGCAGGGGCTGACGCCGCGGGCGCGCATTGTCGCCACCGCCACCTGCGGCGTCGAACCACGCTTGATGGGCATCGGCCCGCTGCCGGCGACGCGCAGGGTATTGGAAATCGCCGGGCTGAGCCTGGCGCAAATGGACGTCATTGAACTCAACGAAGCGTTCGCCGCTCAGGCCTTGGCGGTACTGCGCCAGCTCGGCCTGCCGGACGACGCCGAGCAGGTAAACCCCAACGGCGGCGCCATCGCCCTCGGCCATCCGTTGGGCATGAGCGGCGCGCGTCTGGCGCTGGCTGCGATGTTTGAACTGGAACGGCGAGCCGGTCGCTACGCGTTGTGCACCATGTGCATCGGCGTAGGCCAGGGCATCGCCATGATTATTGAGCGTGTCTAAAGATTGAGGCAACAACAATGACAATCAATCCACAGCCCCTGGACGCCATCGAGTTCGCCTCGCGCGATGAGATCGAAGCGCTACAGCTGCAACGTCTGAAGTGGACCTTGCATCACGCCTATGAAAACGTGCCGATGTATCGACGCAAGTTCGATCAGGCCGGCGTCCACCCGAACGATCTGCAACAGCTTGGCGATATTGCGCTGTTCCCTTATACCACCAAGCAGGATCTGCGCGACAACTATCCGTTCGATACCTTTGCGGTGCCGATGGAACAAATAGTACGCATTCACGCATCCTCGGGCACCACCGGCCGACCAACGGTGGTTGGCTATACCCAGCGCGATATCGACAACTGGGCCGATATTGTCGCTCGCAGCCTGCGGGCGGCGGGCGCCACGGCGAAGGACAAAGTGCACGTCGCCTACGGCTACGGGCTGTTCACCGGCGGCCTGGGGGCGCATTACGGCGCCGAACGCCTGGGTGCCACGGTGATCCCGATGTCCGGCGGCCAGACTGAAAAACAGGCGCAGCTGATCCTGGATTTCAAACCCGACGTGATCATGGTAACGCCATCCTATTGCCTGACGCTGATTGACGAACTGGAGCGCAAGCTGGGCGGCGATGCTCGGGGTTGTTCGCTGCGCATCGGCATATTCGGCGCCGAACCCTGGACCGAATCACTGCGCCATGAAATTGAAAGCCGGCTGGGGATCAAAGCGCTGGATATCTACGGCCTGTCCGAAGTGATGGGGCCGGGTGTGGCAATGGAATGTGCCGAAAGCGGCGGCGGCCCAACCATTTGGGAAGATCACTTTCTGCCGGAAATCATCGATCCGGATAATGGCAACTGCCTGACAGACGGCCAGCACGGCGAACTGGTGTTCACCACCCTGAGCAAAGAGGCGTTACCGGTGATCCGCTATCGCACCCGCGATCTTACCCGCCTGATGCCGGGTGATGCCCGCCAGATGCGGCGCATGGGCAAGATTACCGGCCGCTCGGACGACATGCTGATTATTCGTGGCGTAAACGTGTTTCCGTCACAGGTGGAAGAACAGATTATGCAGTTCGAACAGCTGTCACCGCATTACCAGTTGCAGGTGAGCCGCGCCGGGCACCTTGATACGCTGGCGGTGCGGGTCGAGCTGAAAGAAGCGGCGCTCAGCCTGAACCATCAGCAACGCTGCGATATCTGCCACCAGCTGCGCCACCACATCAAGTCGATTATCGGCGTCAGCACCGATGTCAGCATCGCCAACTGCGGGGATATTCCGCGTTCGGAAGGCAAAGCCCAGCGGGTGGTCGACCTGCGACCACGCTAATAGGCCGCGTCCCTTTGCCGCCGTTGTGGCAAGGGGACACGGTTGCCGCGACTCGGCTTTATGCTAATGTTGTGCTTCACCGTTGGTTAACCTATGGGAAAATATGGAACATAAACTGGATGAATTCATCCATCAGGCGCTCGACGCCCAACCATCAGCGGCACCTCACTGATTATTTCATTATATGGCGATGCGCTCAGCCACCGCGGCGGCGAACTGTGGCTGGGCAGCCTGAGTGCGCTGCTGGAATCGCTGGGTTTCGGCGATCGCTTTGTGCGCACCTCGGTGTTTCGCCTGCAAAAAGAGGGCTGGCTGGATGTGGAAAAGATTGGCCGGCGCAGCTATTACCGCGTTACCGATCAGGGTATGCGCCAGTTTCGTCACGCCGAATCAAAAATATACCTGAGCGAACAACCCGAGTGGGACGGGAAATGGGAGCTGCTGTTATTGGAAACGGTAGATAAAAACGAACGCGCACGGCTGCGCAAGGCGCTGAGCTGGTTGGGTTTTGGCCAGATTGCCAACAACCTGATGGCCGCCCCTACCCACGCACAAACCGATGTCCCGGCGCTGCTTGGCGAACTGAACGCCAGCGAACGGGTGATTTACTTCCGCGCCGATTACCCCTATGACCGTTCAGCGCACCAGCTGCGCCAACTGGTGGCCGACTGCTGGTCGCTGGACGCGGTGGCGGGCCATTATCATGAGTTTATCGTCTCTTTCCGACCGCTGATGGCGCTGTTGCGCGACGCCGACGATAGCGTACTGACGCCGCAGCGATGCTTTCAGATTAAGCTATTATTGATTCATTTCTTCCGCCGCGTGGTGCTGAAAGATCCGCTGCTGCCCGATGCGTTACTGCCAACCCAGTGGGAAGGCCAAATCGCCCGCAATCTGTGCATCAATATTTATCAGCGTGTCGACCGCGCCGCCACCGACTATGTCAGCGCACTGGCGGAAACCACCATCGGCGCCCTGCCGGCCCCCGGCGCAGGCTATTACCGTCGCTTTGGCGGCTTGGCGCGCGATCACGCTACGTTTTAAGGAGCTTTAGCCATGCCTGTGTATCAAATTGACGGTTTGACGCCGGTAGTCGATCCCAGCAGTTATGTTCACCCTACGGCGGTGCTGATTGGCGACGTGATGGTCGGCAAAAACGTCTACATTGGCCCCAATGCCAGCCTGCGCGGCGATTTTGGCCGTATCGTGGTGCACGACGGTGCCAATATTCAGGACAACTGCGTAATGCACGGTTTTCCGCAACAGGATACGGTGGTGGAACAGGACGGTCATATCGGTCATGGCGCCATCCTGCATGGCTGTCGCGTCGGGCGCAACGCGATGGTCGGCATGAATGCGGTGGTGATGGACGGCGCGATAGTGGGTGAAAACACCATCGTCGGCGCCTGTTCCTTTATCAAGGCGGCTGCGGACATCGCCGCCAATAAACTGGTGTTGGGCAGCCCGGCGCGCGTTGTGCGCGAGTTGACCGAGCAAGAACTGAGCTGGAAACGCACCGGTACGCTGGAATATCAGGATCTGGTCGTCCGCTGCAAGCAGTCGCTGAGAGAAGTCGCCCCGCTCAGTGCCGCAGAACCGGACCGTCAGCGCCTGACCTTTGGCGATCGCCTGGTGCCAAAGAGCCAGCTGTAATCCCGTCGGCTGGCAGAGCCAATTCGCGCAGCGCCAGCTATAAACGTTCTGGCGCCGCTATGACGCGAGTTGCCTGAGCTGGCTAAGCTGCGCAAAAGCGAAATCCCAGAATGTGCGCACTTTTAACGGCATTTGCTGTACCTGATTCGCCACCAGTTGAACCGGCAGCGCCTGCGGTTCAAAAGATGTCAATACGCGCACCAGGCTGCCGGCGGCCAGATCGTCCGCCACCTGATACGACAATAGTCGGGCAATGCCCTGGCCGGCACGCGCCGCCAGCAACTGGCTTTCGACGTCGTTAAGCATCAAACGCGGCGTCAGGCGTACACGTTCATGGTTTTCCTGCGGGCCAAACCGCCATTCTCGCAGCGCCCCGTGCTGGGTACCGATAATGGTGTGGTGATCGGTCAACTGCGCCGGGTTCAGCGGCTCGCCACAGCGCGCCAGATAGGCCGGGCTGGCGACCGTCACGCGCCGCACCCAGCCCAGACGACGCGCTACCCGGCTGGAATCGTGCTGATGGCCAATCCGCACCGCGATGTCCAACCCTTCGTCTATCAGATCCAGATTGCGATCGTTGAGCTGCATCTCAATGTCGATTTGCGGATACTGTTCCAGAAATGCCATCACGATCGGTGCAACGAACTTACGGCCAAACTGTACCGGCGCGGTAATGCGCAACAGACCGCTCACCTGGGTTGGCGCGGTATCCAGCACCGCCTGCTGATAATCACCAAGCACGGCACACGCCCGTTCAGCCAGACGCAAACCGGCTTCGGTCGGCGCCAGTCGCCGCGTGGTTCGCTCCACCAGCCGTGCGCCAACCCGCTGCTCCAGCGATGCAACGGCGCGGGTAACCGCAGGCGCGGAACGTCGCAGCTTGCGCGCCGCGGCCGCCAGACTGCCCTGCTGCACCACCGCCACAAAGATCGCCAATTCATCCAAACGGTCCATTGATTATTCCAGCTATTGAAATTATCAATTTCTACATTGCCGTATTTCCTTCACACAGCGCAAGAGTATTCTGAAGGCTCTCTATCTGGGAGTCTGCATATGCCAACGCTAAAACTGTACGGTACGCCGCTTTCCGGCCACGTTCACCGCGTCGCACTGCTGTTGAAGATGCTTGACGTAAACTATGAATTTATCGAAGCGCCGGCCGCGCTACGCCAGAGCGAAACCTACCGCCGGCTAAACCCCTTTGGCCAGATCCCATTGCTGGTCGACGGCGATTTTGCACTGCCGGACAGCAATGCCATCATGACATACCTGGTCAAACGCTATGCGCCGGACAGCCATTGGCTACCGGAACAGCCGCAGGCGGCGGCGCAGGTGCAGGTATGGCTGTCGCACGCCGCTGGCGAAGTACGTTACGGGCCGGCCTCCTGCCGGTTGATCAGCCAGTTTTCCGCGCCGGAAGACTATGACTCGGCGCGGTCCATCAGTCTGCGTTTTCTACCGCAGGTCGAGCAACACCTTGAACAACGCGATTTTTTAGCCACCGACCAGCCTACCATCGCCGATCTGGCCTGTTACAGCTATCTGGCGGTGGCGCCAGAAGGTGGCGTTTCGCTGGCCGACTACCTGGCCATACGCCGCTGGATCGCGCGCATTCAGGCTCTGCCCGGCTTTTTTGCCATGCCGGCGCTGCCGATACCGGCGGCGAGGTAACTAGCATGACGGCTCCGTTGTTCCACCCCGGCGAACTGCGCGCGCAGCGGTTGGCGCATGTTGACGGCGTGCGCGCCGGCATCTACCCGGCGATGCCGGCTCAGCACCGCGAATTCTACGCCGCGCTGCGCTATCTGTTTGTGGCAACGGTGGATGCGCACGGCTGGCCGCTGGCGACGCTGTTCAGCGGCCCGGCAGGATTTTTGCGCACCCCGGACGACCGCCATCTGCGCATCAGTGCGCCACGTCGCGATGACGATCCGGCGCAGGCAGCGTTGCACCCCGGTCAACCGGTCGGTGCGCTGGGGCTGGACTTCAGTAACCGGCGGCGTAACCGCGTCAACGGCACGCTCAGCCGCATGGATAAAAACCGGCTGGAAATCGAGGTGCATCAGTGTTTCGGCAACTGCCCGCAGTATATCCAGCGGCGTCAGCTGATTGCCCAGCAAAACGCCCCCCAGGCGATTGAATATCTGCCTGAACTGGACGATGCAGCGCGGCGTCTGATCCGCCAGGCGGACACCTGCTTTGTCGCCAGTTACGCCCATCTGGATCTGGCACAGGGTGGCGTTGATATTTCGCACCGCGGCGGCCTGCCTGGTTTTATCCATCTTGAGCAACAAAGCCTGTGGATACCCGACTTTCGCGGCAATCGTTATATGAATACCCTCGGCAACCTGCTGGCGGAGCCGCGTGCGGCGCTGCTGCTGCCGGATTTCGCCAACGGCGATCTGCTGCATTTACAGGGCGTGACGCAGATCGTCTGGCAGGCGCAACCGTTACCGAACATCCCCGCGGCAGAACGCTACTGGCGTTTTGAACTACAGCGAGCCTGGCGCTTTGCCGACGCGTTGCCGTGGCGCGGCGGCGAGGTGGAATATGCGCCAACCACGCTGCAAACCCGCGCGGGGCGATAATCAACGCGACGACCGAACGTCGCCGAGCCGGCGCCATTGAGGCAATACCCGTGTCGCTGCGGGTCTGGTAGGATAGCTGCAAATATAACCGGAGTGAAACTATCAAAAGGGATTTATTGATGAGCGCGGATAGTGCAAAAAGCGCGGTGGTATATACGCCGCTAACGCTAAAACTTTATGATTGGTGGGTGCTGAGCATCTCCAACCGTTATGCCTGGCGCTGCCCGACCGACACGGTATTGTTGCCGCATTTCCAGCGACACATGGGAATAAGGCATTTGGATATCGGCGTCGGCACCGGTTATTACCTCGCCAATACGCCGCAAGGCTCGCGGCAGATCACGCTGCTCGATCTGAATGACAATAGCCTGCACGCCGCCAGCGCACGCGTTGGCGCACAGCGTATTACCGAACGCCTGCGGCACGATATTTTCCAGCCGCTGCCCGAACGACTGCATGGCCGTTTCGACTCACTGTCGCTGTTTTATCTTTTGCACTGTCTGCCGGGGAGCATGGCCGAAAAACAACGCGTTATCCACCATGCCGCCAGCGCACTGACGCCCGACGGAGTACTGTTTGGCGCCACCATCCTTGGTCATGGCGTCGAACATAATGCCTTTGGTCGCAAACTGATGGCGGTTTATAACAAAAAAGGCATCTTCGGCAATCAGGCAGATTCACGGCAACAGCTGCATGACGCCCTCGCCAGGCAATTTATGCAGGTTGAGGTGCAATTGCATGGCACCGTCGCGGTGTTCACGGCCAGACAGAAAAAGCCCTCTGACGACGGTTTGGCAAACGCGATAACCGATTAACAATGCCCGCGTTGGGACGGCAGCCATGACAATGCGCCGTAAATCCACGCCAGGATAACGGGGATTTACGGCGCGGTTTCCACCGGGCGCTATGGCCATTTACCGCATATCAGCAGCGAGAGCCGATGGTGTTATTTTTCGACCAGCTGATCTTTTGGTTCATAGCTAAAGAGCGCATCTGTCGCATGTTGCACGCTGATGCCTTGAGGGAGTTCAACTTTAACGATAGGTAAAAATTTCCCTGTTGCCTTTTTGTAGCTACGCTGGTCCTGCTGCGCGTTTATCAACCCCGCGCCATTCAGGTAAAACAGGGCTTCAACCGGGATGGCTTGCGGATTATTTTCGTCCCAGGGCTTAACGATAATTTCGTTATAATATAATCCATTTCCATGATATGGCATCGCGAGTAATGTCTGGTAAAACGCATCAGCCGGTTTTTTTGCCGTAGGTCTGACGTCAAAGGCACATACGCCCCAGGCGGTTCTTCTGACAATCGCTTTATTTAACTGATGAGCGGTAAATACGCCAAAATCCTGACATGACTGCCCTTTCTCCGGAGTCGGCGGTGAACCGCAGTAGTTTCCCTGCCTTCCCCAGGTATTGGCATCCAGGGCATAAGAGCATAATACCGAAACCTGTTCACTTTCTGCCGGCGTCATTTTTCCCGGATAAAGAATAAACCCGTTGGCACTGGCAAATGTATTGTTGAATTTGGCATCCTTACGCAAATAAGAAAATGACACACCCTTGTTTTTTATTGATGATGGATTGAGCTTCCAGAAATCAACGCCCGGTCTGGTCCCTCGCATTAACACACCGGAACAAAGAAATGCTGGGGACTGCTCATCGCCACAGTCCTTGACCGTGCTATGGTATTGTTCAGTCAGTATATCAGCGATATCCTTTTTTACCGCCGAACTGACTTCCGATTCTGCCGCAGCAAATACATTGGCCGAAAAAACCGCCACGCCAACAAATGAAATAACGGTAGCTCGTTTCATAAAGCCTCTCTTGAGATCAAATTCGGATTGAAATTTCACCCTCATATTTCATTGTCATGAGTGTGATTTGGCCTGAACTTCAATATGAATTCTCCACCGATATTATCATGACGCAACTGTCAAAAAGGATAGTTGTCAGCCTCTGGTTATACACTAGACTGCTAAATAACGATCGTTCACCGATTAAATAATAGGTATAGATTAAGTTGAGTGATATTATTTTCACTCGCACTCTTCTTTCACCATTATTGATAACACCCACAGGCTTGTTCAGTCGCTAAAATAATCTGCAGAGGTTGAGTGGCCTTATTTATTCGCCACGAAGAAGTAGGCGCCAGGCAATTAAAAAATACCCGGCCAGGATCAACGCCGTACTTTTACGGGTAAAACAGCTTACGGGAACTTCAGGCGCCAAAAGCCAAAGGCATGACTGATGATGACGGCAACAGCACAGTTAAACAGATACTCGACGGGCATAGAAGCGAAGCACGGGTTGTTTGATACGATTAAAAAAGCAGAATTGCTCCGACGATGGCCAACCCAATGATGAAGAAATCATCAAAAAACCGTGGGTTTGTTAGTGGCCAATGCGACCTCTGTGCTAGGTGAGGAGCTGATCACAGACAGCAAGCGCTCTAAGTGATTGAATAATGGCGGAGAGAGGGGGATTTGAACCCCCGGTAGAGTTGCCCCTACTCCGGTTTTCGAGACCGGTCCGTTCAGCCGCTCCGGCATCTCTCCGTGAAGTGCTTGCTATCATGCCCCTTTTTGCGGCATTTTTACAGTGTTAGCCTCCAGCCGAATGTTCAAGTGACGAGTTTACGAGCAACCTGATGATTAAATGGCCGTGGAAAGCGAATCCCCCTCAGGCAGACACGCAGGATCGGTGGCAAGATGCGCTGGCGATCCCGCTGTTATCCCCGCTGGACCAACATGAGCAACGGCGCCTGGTGGCCGTTGCGACACAGTTAATGCAGCAAAAGCGCATCGTACCGCTGCAAGGTCTGGTGCTAACCTCACAAATGCAGGCACGCATTGCACTGCTATTTGCCTTGCCGGTATTGGAGCTGGGGGCAGAATGTCTGGACGGGTTCAATGAAATCCTGCTTTATCCTTCACCTTTCGTGGTGGAAGACGAATGGCAGGACGATATTGGCCTGGTGCATTCCGGGCCGGTGGTGCAATCCGGCCAAAGTTGGGAACAGGGGCCGATCGTCCTCAACTGGCAAGACGTGCAAGACTCGTTCGATATGTCCGGTTTCAACCTGATCGTGCATGAAGCGGTACATAAGCTGGATATGCGCAATGGCGGTATTGCAACCGGCGTGCCGCCGATCCCGCTGCGCGAGGTGGCCACCTGGGAGCACGACCTGCATGCCGCGATGGACAGCATTCAGGATGAAATCGATATGGTAGGCGAAGACGCCGCCAGCATTGATGCCTACGCTGCCAGCGATCCGGCCGAATGTTTTGCCGTGTTGTCGGAATATTTCTTCAGCGCCCCCGAACTGCTCGCCAACCGCTTCCCTGCGCTCTACCAGCATTTCTGCACGTTTTACCGCCAGGATCCGCTGGCGCGATTGCAGCGCTGGCAGGCGGCCAACGACGGCGGCAGCGACTAAAAGCAGCGCTTTTGCTCAGTTGGTGAGCAGTCACGCCAAAAGCGTCATTTTAGCGTTGACACACCCTGAGCCGCTGGATATGATGCGCCCCGTTCACACGATTCCTCTGTAGTTCAGTCGGTAGAACGGCGGACTGTTAATCCGTATGTCACTGGTTCGAGTCCAGTCAGAGGAGCCATATTTATGTTTTCATGCATCTTCACGAATCTTTAGGCGTTTTAGATTCAACGAGTTAGCGTGAAAAATCTTCCCGATGCATTTTTAGTTTTCCCTCTGCATCGGGAGAATTTGGTGGTCAGATTTGGGGTCATGTTGGTTCGATGACGGAGTGACCCCCAAATGTCCCTTACCGACGTGAAAATTCGCACTCTCAAACCTTCTGAAAGACCCTTTAAAGTCTCCGATTCCCACGGTCTGTACCTGCTGGTCAAACCAGGCGGGTCTCGTCACTGGTATCTCAAGTACCGTATTAACGGTAAAGAATCCCGCATTGCACTGGGTGCCTATCCTGCCGTCTCTCTGGCTGATGCCCGCCAGCAGCGTGAAGGTATCCGCAAAATGCTGGCGCTGAGCATCAACCCGGCACAGCAGCGGGCTGCTGAACGTAGTTCACGCACACAGGAGACAGTGTTTAAAACCGTGGCACTGGCATGGCATGAAAGTAATAAAAAATGGTCACAGAACACCGCTGACCGTCTGCTCGCCAGCCTGAACAATCATATCTTTCCGGTTATCGGGCACCTGTCAGTTTCAGAGCTTAAACCCCGTCATTTCATTGACCTGCTGAAAGGCATTGAGGAAAAAGGCCTGCTTGAAGTCGCGTCCCGCACGCGGCAGCACCTCAGTAACATCATGCGTTATGCGGTTCATCAGGGGTTAATCGACAGCAACCCGGCTGCCAGCCTTGACGGTGTGACAACGCCGCCCGTCAGACACCACTATCCCGCCCTGCCGCTGGAGCGGCTGCCTGAACTGATTGAACGCATTGAGGGCTATCATCAGGGCCGTGAACTGACCCGCCTTGCCGTCCTGCTGACACTGCATGTGTTCATCCGTTCCAGTGAACTGCGTTTTGCACGCTGGTCAGAGATTGATTTCACAAACAGGGTCTGGACGATACCCGCCACACGGGAACCCATTGCGGGGGTGCGTTATTCCGGTCGCGGTGCCAAAATGCGCACTGCTCATATTGTCCCCCTCTCTGAACAGGCCATCGCCATTCTGAAACGGATTAAGGAAATATCAGGAGGCCATGAACTGGTGTTCCCTGGCGACCATAACCCGTATAAACCGATGTGCGAAAACACTGTGAACAAGGCACTGCGCCTTATGGGATACAACACTAAACAGGATATCTGCGGTCATGGGTTCCGGGCAATGGCATGCAGTGCCCTGATGGAATCCGGATTATGGTCGCAGGATGCGGTGGAGCGTCAGATGAGCCATCAGGAGCGTAACACCGTGCGTCTGGCATACACTCATAAGGCTGAACATCTGGAAGCCCGTAAGGCGATGATGCAGTGGTGGTCGGATTATCTGGATACCTGCCGGGAAGCCTATGTGCCGCCGTATATCCAGGGCCAGGAAGACAGCCACAAAGCGGCATAACGCATCGGGCATAATAAGATCATTAGAAAAGCCGTATCAGCCTGTGCTGGCACGGCATTATTCATTTAACCGGTATGTAGAAACGCGGCCATTTTCCCGGTTTCATACCGTTCAGTGAGTACAGTATGGCCGCGCATTCTCACGCTGCTGTCTGAACCTGCGAACAACCCCGTTTCTGTTATTGGCAGAACGCGTTAACAGAATTTGCCACTGTCAGCTCTCTGGGCAATTTTGGAGGGGCTTCCCTGGCAGAACCTGACACATCAGACAGGCCAGATGAGAAACAGGGCCGCGCTTCTGGCACAATTATCTGCTCTGGTGTTACGATGCTCATCCTGGACAAAATCAGCCTCCGATAATCCAGGGGTGGATTTGTTGCTGGTTTCTGTCCTGGCTCAGGTCAGACGAAATCGTATCCGCCCACATCACTGAAGCCCGAAGGAACGTCACCCATATTTTCTGTCGTAATAACATGAGAGCCCCGGTCACCACCGATATTACCTTCAAAAACCATAAACAAACGGCCACTCACTGGATCAATATATGGTGAAGGATCGCGGAATCCCCAGTAGGTGTTTTGCTCTTCTGTTTGATACAATACGCCATCAGCAGAGAACAAAGGTTTTACCGTGTCAAATCCGTGTAATGACACACCATTTCCATCAGCTGAAATTCTCCCCTTAACTTTAGCAATTGTCGCACCTGGCGTTACACAGGTATAATAAAGATCAATATCACCATTTTCGTTTAACAGTATTGGTGTGCCAGCCCATTCACGGGTGGTAGGTGAAACACCTTCCGCCATTACGCGGCCGCCAAAAATCCAGTTCTTACTATCTTTTGCGTACCAGTAACAAATATGTGCGCGACCATGACGATCGTTCCAGTCGCGATCAATATCATAATTCCCTTCTGCATCAAGATATTTTTGTGGTTCACGTTCAGCTGTCAGTGTGAAAATTACCGACCAGCCGTTGACGGAAACTATGTTTCCATCAAGCGTACGTAGTGGCATAGTGTCCCATACAAAAACGTCATCACTCATGACTGGAAAATCAATTGAGACAAGAGGTTGTGTCGTCGTAGGGTCGTCGGCCCTTACTTTTAAAGCATCTGCCCGACTCTAGGTACTGGTAATAACTTCATCTCTTAATGTTTTCATTTTAAATACTCCATCAGTGAAAAGGAGTTTTAAATAAATCATTATCCGGAAGGTAATTAAACCATACTTTGTTGTTAGCCACGCCATACAACATCCTTCGTTCTTAAAACCATTAAATGTTGTGTGACCAATGACAGGCATTATTTATATTGCATAAACACAAATAGTACGTCTAATATACTCAGCCAAATAATAAGCCTCTTCCCTGCATATTATCCATTTTTAGCAAGGAACAAGTTATGATGCGTTGCCCTGTATGTGGACACACCTCTCATACCCGAACAAACAGAGGGTCCTGTATCTTATATTGGCGGGTTTTTGCCAAATGGTTTATGTACATATCGTTTTGTTGGCCACTCACAAAAAATCCCCCCCGAACTGAAAGGGAGAGATATTCGTGAATGTTGTTCAGAGCAACTGATGAAATTAGCAACTTTATTACTTAAATGCCAAGAAGCCTTCCCATTCGCGTCTTGCCCAGCCCAAGCTTTTACAATCGAAGGAAAAACTTCCTTAGGATATAATTGGGATGATGTAACCAGAGCACTTGGATTACCTGATGGATACATTGATGTTGTAGATATATCTGATGCAGAGAAATTAAGGATTTTAAGTAAAGATATCGAAGCGGTCGATATGGCTAACATTCAGCGTATAGCTGCTGGAAAATTTTTCGTAGATGCCGACATTTTCCATTCAAAAACCCGACTCATGATGGATTGATTGATCGTATGGCTGATGTAATGTCATCAGAATTAAATTTGCAACCGCACGCAGCATTTATCAGTGCAATAATGGGAAATATTGAAGATAAAGATTGACCTTATATTAATCAGGATTAAATGTAAGTAGTCATTTTTACGTTAAGATAATACGGGCAATGTTTTTATTTTTTGACTTCTATCTAACTCTTCCAATCACATTGGAAAATAAAAGAAACCCGCAAAGAGAAAATAAAATTCATTAACAGCAATGTAGGTTATATTAGATACTGTTTCGCATATGACCACTTGATGATAATCATAATTAAAACTATGGATTAGACAAGAAGGTTACTTAATTACCTTTTACCAGAAACATATTTTCTGCCAACAACCATAATATATAAAAATAATACTGACAGTTCCCTTTTATTGCACACTGGAAACTGTCATATAACATCTAAAAAATACATTTATGGCATAAATATCTAGTTCAACCGCCGAACCCATTCGGGTTCATCAAGACCGACACGAGATAGACTCGAACTATATTCCTCAACTATGCGCTGAGCGTAAAGTTCTTTCAGCTCAATGATAAACTCAAACCTCTCGGAATGTTCTTTTTCATTGGAGTAATAAGATGGTTCAAAATATTTTTTGTTATCAATTTCACATCTTGTTGCAAGAGCGAAACCATTAGTTCCCGAAAACTTAACTGTTCGTAGAGAATATGTAGACTTATCAATTTTAAGTTTAATACCATTAGGGGTTAAAAAGTTAAACCCACCATCATTAACCTCATCTAATGAAATAAAAAGAAAGCGACGCATCTCTCCCTCTTGAATTCTTACAGAATCACATCTTTGTTGAATGCAAATATAATAACACCCATTATCGAGAGTGCTTTTAACAACCGTACCCAGTGATAAAAATGGAAGATGATGAGGCGAAAAAATTGCACTTCTATGGTAGCATAACTTTGCAAAATTTTTATTAATTTCTTCTGTCTTATCAAATTCCGCAAACAAGGTTGTGGCATATTTTTTTATTAGAATACCGATTTTTTTTGTTGATAGTTGTTGCCCATCGCTGCTGATTAAAGAACTAGAAAATTTATTATTAACATCGGAATCAGACCGCAATAACCTCAATAACATGTCCGCATTTCTTTGGTAAAAAACATTGTCTGGAGTACCATCGTCCTTATAGAATGGCTTTATTCCATCTTCAATATTCTGTTCAAGCCATAACTTGACTTTTTCTTCATTCAAAAATTGATTTAGGCTTCTATATCTAATAATGGATGAAAAGGTATCGCTCAGCAGCTGGACTAACAGTTCATTTGCATCAAAAGAGTTAAGTAACAAAGTTTGATGCGCTAAATAAGCTGCGTCTAAACTCCTTAGAAAAGAGAGTCAAAATATGATGAAAGTTCCTTCTAATTTCAGCAAGAGATTCCATTGCGAAATTGGAAAGTAACCCACTTGTCATTTCCGTAAATTGTAATGATATGAAATCAGGTAATTCTTCATAACTCTTTGTTTTATTAGCCAATTCAGGTAAATGTTGAGCTCGACCGACTCCTCCATTTGCTTTTGATATGACCATAATTTTACAATTATTAGACATAACAGTGCATGGATCATCTTGATTAATGCTGAAACCAGAAATGTTTTTTTCATTAAGTGCCGCATTAATTTCTGATGCAATGTTAGGGAGATCGACCTCACCAGTATAAATTAGGATCAATTTTATACAGTGTTGATTATCAATATCACCAAGAAGAGATGTGATAATTTTCTTCGTGTACACGCCTCTTACATCATCCTCCTCAGCATCTTCTTCATCATTTTGTGAATTATTTTCTGCTGGTTCCTCATCAAGCACTATCTGCCAATCAAGTATTGTTACATCAGACTTGTTCGCAATTGAAGTTAAGTATTCCAGATCGCTAACTAACTGAGGTTTATAGACAGCACAAATTTTTCCCTTCTTAGAAAATATTTTTGTGACTTCTTGTGCATCAAATTCATGCTGATCTTTTGGACCATTGCTATTATATGCTTTATCATCAATGAAGATAATATTCTGAATAAAATGATCAGTAACTGCTGTTGAAAATTCATTGAATGTTTTCATTTTATTTTTCCACCATGGAAATTTTAAATGTAACAGTTGAACCCTCTCTTGGTTCATCTAACGTCAATTTATAACCTATCGACTCCAGAACTTCATTGCTGATATGCAACCCCATTCCCCGACCATTATATTTTCTTGAAAAACCCAGACTAAATATTCTGTCTTTATCACGATAATCAACGATTGGTCCATTATTAGATATATAGACATTGCCGTTATCATCGGCGTGTAATCTTATAGTTTTATCGCTACTATTACTTTCATTTAGCCAATAAATTGCATTATCGATTACGTTTACGAAAACTGGATAAAAGGATGAGCGGAAACCATAAAGTTTACCCTTTGAGTATCCCTTCGTATGTTTGAACGAAATATTATGCCTATCCATTCTATTTTTAAACAAATCGATTAAGAATGATTTAATTTCAAGAAGTTTAATTTCTTCTCTTTTCCTCTGTAATCTTCTATTTAATGGGGTAAAGAGATTGAGATAACCATCTAAATGCTCGAAGTTAATCTTAATATTCTTATAGACACCTTCAAGATCTTCATTGACATCGCTCCAAGCCTTTAAATCTTTAAGACTAGTTCTTATCGATCTTACAGTACTATTAAATTCATGATGAATGATACTCACAGCTAAACCAAGCTGACTCAACTCAACATCAGCATGAATTTTTTCTCTCAAAGCATCAACTTCTTCACCAAGCACTTCGGTTATTAGTTCACTGGTTATATAATTATTATCTTCATCTTTCTCCCAATAAACACCCTCAAGTTGTCTGATGATAGTATCTAAAATATTTGTATTTCTTTCGCTGACATTGGTAATTTCTGCTGCTAATTCATTTCGTTTAGCAACTAAATCAATATCAGATTCACTTTCTATAGATATGTGTTTAAATTTGTCTTTTACAATGCGGATTTGGTTATCTAAATCAATCATTAAATCTGATGTTAACTCTTTAACTCTTTTGTTTATATCCAGAACAACTTGTTCTGTGCTTTTTCTTTTTTCAGCATTGACTTTCCTTGCTTCAACAGAAATAAAATCAACCGCCTGTTCTAAACGCTTACGTTTGCTTATTTTTATTTGATAATCATTAATTGCTTTATCAACTAATTGATCAATTTTTTCGATGGCTGGCTGAAAACATGTACCCTCTAACTCCTGCAAGGTCGTTAGATATGTATTATAATCTTCTTTCAGCTCTCCTCTAATTAAAAACCCCCTAGGGGTTGGGACAATAATAGAGCGTTTATATGCATTAATCTCTTCTCTAGTCTGGGATTCAACATCAATTATTTTCTGACTGGCTATGTCAGGATCTTTAATTGAGTATACACTGTGAAACTTATGTTCACTTTCTGTCAGAATATTATTTACATCTTGTTCAATTAGTCCATTTGAATGATGCTCAAAGAAATAGCCAAGAGCAGATTCAAATTTAGCTTTTTTTAGCTTAGCTTGCTTTTCTCGTTTCTCTAATGCTTTGTGAGAAGAAAGTAATTCATTTCTTTTTGTTGCCCAAATTTCTGCTTTTGGGCCCGCTTTTACATCATCTCGGAAAAAATCAGCCGCCAGTTGGATAAAGAAGTTTTTAAGAATATCTCTCAGATGCTTGTATGCCTGATCTTCAATAAACCCTTCACGCCCAGCCTTTTCTTTTAATCTAAAATTTTCGTTTTGCGAAAGACTTATAACTCCAAACATTCTCCTATACGAAAAGAAAGCAGAACCAGCATGTTTAGATCGTCTTTTTTCAATTTCAAGATAATCATAATCAGAATCACCATAAGGTAAAATTCTAATATTATCTTTATAAATATATAAACCACCGAACTTATCAGATTTGGATGTAACTCGGGCATAATCTTCATTAGCCATTATTGAATGCCTTCTATCCCCCTGAACATAAGCAAGGTTTATTTCAAAAGGACCACAACTGGTTAGATTTAGGTTATTTCCAGTCCAATTGACTATATGTTCAAAGTTTTTATCATGATAAATTCTTATGTTACCTTTAAACTGCCCGTATTCGTCAAAAAAACCATGAAAATGATGATCTGCTTGTTCAAAATCCTCACTAGTGAAAAAGTGCTCTTTGTCAATAATATCAATATAAGTATCATCATTACTTCTATAATCTCTGAATACGATATCTAACAAAGGTTCAGGATGAGATATCGTCATTGTATTATGAAAACCCATCAACATTTTTTCTATTTTTGTAGCCTCTTTATCATTACCATCACCATCGATATCTGAATTCAGAATTTCATCAACGGGAGAAATGATAAAGATCGTACCTCCTGAATCATTACTATCAAAGGCGCTAAATCGAATTAATTTTTTACTCAGCGTTTTTGGGCAAATAGAAAAGGATGTTATGGTTTCTTTTATTTCTAAGTATTTTTCTTCACTTAAAGAATCTTTGCTGAATAAAATATCGACTGAATCTAGTAACTCAGACTTCATAGAGTTTACTTGATCGACATCTGGAATTTGTTGAAATGTTTTGGTCGGAACAACGATATCATCTAAATTTAACCCAGGAAGTTCAAATATTTGCCAATTAATAAATGCAGCCGTTATCTCATTCGTGTTTTTAGCCTTAGTTATTATTAATACCTGTTTACCTATTGAGGCTATAGCAAGGCGACCTATACCTTTCTCCCCCATCTGATGTCTAAATTTTTTAGATTCATCTACTGGGGGAAGGGATGCGTTTGTATGTTGAACTTTCGACTCAGTACCTAATGTAAGCCATCTATTTTCAAAGTCAGTTCTTGACATACCTACGCCATCATCTCTGATAATAAAAAGGCTTTTCCTACGAAAATAATCTATATCAACATGATCAGCATAAGCATCATGAGCATTTTTTAATAGCTCATTTATGGCCGTAGGGATGCCCGCAATCTGTTGTCGGCCTAATAAGTCTAAGGTTCTAGCTCTTGTCTTAAAATTTGCCATGATTATCTCTCTTTGAAGCCTCATTATGCTCAATGAAGTGCAGACCAAATTGTCGAGCTAACTCACAAGGGACAGCATTTCCAATTTGTTTCGCCATCGAATTAAAAAGAACCTTTAAATATATATTTTTTTGGAAATGTTTGTAGTCGAGAAGCTTCTCTAATACTTATAGCTCGATTTTGTGTTATATCTGGGTGACCAAAACGTCCATTCGAATAACTATTGCACTTTGTTGTCAAGGTCGGAGCAGGTTTATCCCATGACATTCTGCCATAGGTATCTGTATGGCCAGTATAATCTTTGTGACAAGTGTTGATTAAATTGGTCGGCCAGTCCCTGCGATCCCCTCCTTCTGGGGTATTTTTTATTCTCTCTAAATTCAACTCAGTTAGGATCGCCGAACGATGTAGTTCATCATTTTTATCGACTTCTCCCGATGCAAGTTTTGGATATTCACCAATAAATTCTCTAACTGTTTTTACAGGTGAATTTTCTATATCATGAGTTGGCTCTGGTATTGATATTGGTCCTAGCAAACTAGCCAGAAGAACAAACCGTTTTCTTCTTTGCGGCACGCCATATTTTTCAGCATTTGCCACAAAATACACATAGTGGTAGTTTAGCTTATCAAGCAAAGAAATAAATCTTGTGAAAGGACTTTCTTTACTACCATCAATTTTCTGTATACCAGGAACATTTTCTAAAAAAATATATTCTGGTAAAAGTCTTGAAACGAAGCGGTGAGTTTCGTCTAGGAGGCAAATCCTTTCATCATCTTTGTTTTTATATTTGTTTTGCTGTGAGAAAGGTTGGCAAGGGGCGCAGGCACTTAAAAGCAAACCATCTGCACTTTTGAATGCTATAGAGTTCGCAACCCTTTCAACAGTTACATTTCTGATATCATCGAAGATGAAATCAGCATCAGGGAAGTTAGCTTTGTATGTTTCTGAGGCCTGCTGATCTACATCAATGCCAAGAACAACGTCAAAACCGGCCTGACGTAGCCCTTCGCTAGCTCCCCCACATCCACAAAAGAAATCTATTGCAATCAATTTAGTATCCATTCGTCACATACACAACCTAACTAATTGTTATTATTAGATTTGTTATTCAATGACATAAAGTTGACAAGAATAGTTCCTCTTATTCTACTCAAGAAAATCATTTAGACCAAACTTTATGATCGCACCTGAGGATGTTACATGGCGAGAAAATCATTTAAAAAACATGCAATTAAAAACAATAGCTGTTCATCTGGTGGGTATCTCGTGTTACACAGAGAACTTCTGTTGTTTCTGGTGGGCAACATTATTTCAAATAGTTTCTGTCAATAAAATGCTCGTTTAGTGAAGTACTTACCTTATGCTTCGTCTTAAAATTAAAAAATTATTATTTATCAAATACTTATAAAAAAACATCATCGTTTTCCTAGATTTACAATATATAAATCAAAGAGTTAACTTTTAAGATGATTAGACCTCATTCGACATTCAATCAAATGGTGGTCATTCTGGTGGTCTTGATAGACTAGCAATTCAAGTTTAGCTTACTTATTAGCCAGTTAATGGCAAAGGCGATCCCAGTCAGAGGAGCCATATTTAGAGAAGCCCGCTTAAGGAAACTTAAGCGGGCTTTTTGCTTTTGACGCGAACCGCCACTCAAACCCGAGCCGCGAACGCTTGCCTGAGACTCCGGTCAACTTTCCAATAGCGCCACGATGGCGGGTAAGGACATGCCAGCCTCGGCATCCGTGCAGTATTTATTCCTTTAAGTCAAAACTCTTATCAATCAAATTGTTAACATCAACCTGCCTGGGCAATATCTTTAACTGATAAAACAAATCAGCTACCGGTTGCAGCACTTTGACGTCCTGTTGATTGACGCTATGCGCGCCCTTTGAGGTCCGACCCGCAATCTGTCGAGCGGTTTCCAGTGGCAAACGCGTCAGTTGAGCGTAAACCCTGGCGTATTCCTGCGGATGATCGATCGCCCACTGCCGCGCTCTGGCGACGCGTTCGGCAAAGTCTTTGATGGCAGCTCGCTTGTCCGGATCGGCCAATGAGCGCGTAGTGGCGGTCAAGAAACCGAGCGACGGGGTTAATCCCTGACCATCGCGCAGCAGGCGCGCGCCGCTTTGCTCCGCAACCCCCAAATAGGGATCAAAAACCGCCCAGGCTGCCACTCTGCCAGTGCTAAACGCCGCGCTGGCATCGGTAGGCATGACGAACTGAATCTTCACATCTTCCCGTTTCAGCCCCGCCTCCTGCAACGCCGCATACAGCAGGTTTTGCGAGATGCTGCCACGCGCCGAGGAAACTACCACCGTTTGCCCTTGCAACTGCCGAACGCTGTGCAACGGTGAATCCTGCGGCACGACAATCCCATTAGACTGACCATAGCCGACGTTGGTCTGAATCAGCTTAAAATCCACCCCGCCTGCCGCCGCCATTAACACCGGCAGATCCCCGGCATAGGACGTATCAACCGCTGCTGCGCGCTGCGCCTCAAACAACGGCGCCGCCCCCTGGAAATTGGCCCACCGATACTGATAAGGCGCATCCTTCATCACGCCAGCGGCTTCCACCAGGCTACGCAACCCGCGGGCTTGATCGCCCAGCACCAACTGGGCATCGCCTATCGCCCCCTATGCCAACGATGCCGTTAATAACGAGGCGCTCAGCCCCACGGCCCTGAGTAAAACAGAAAACTGCGTCATACTTTTCCTCTTTGCCGCTGATGGTTATGCGTATTGTCTGGTGATTCAAAGCACGGTAAAGCCATGGGTTGCATCACGCGCCAGTTGTTCCACCAATCCGAACTCCCAGTCCAGATACGCTTGCATCGCTTCGCGCGGATTGTCCGTGCCTTCGTACGGGCGGCGATAACGGTCTATGCGCGGCACCGCCAACCGCCCTTCGCCCTTTTCCAACGGCCGGTTTTCAGCGATCCATGCCTGGGTACCGCCGGCGAGCAGTTGTACCGGCTTGCCGGTCAGCGCGGCTACTTCCGGCACCGCATAGCGCGCCAGTTGGCTGCTGCCGCAGGTCAGCACATAGCGCTTGGCCGGCGGCAGGTTTTCCAGCGCCAACGGCAACTGCGAACGGATGACCCAATGGGCGCCGGGAATATGGCGCGCCACATAGTTGGCGCTGGTGGTGAAATCCAGCAACACCGTGCCTTCCTGCGCCAGCAGTGCGACCAACTGCTCAGGCGTGATTTCATCCACCGCGGGCGGTGGCGGCACCTGCGCCGCCGGATCGCCCTGCTCGGTAAAGTCGGCGGCGGTCAGACCGTCCACTACCGCCACCTCCCAGCCCATCTGCGCCAGCCAGGAGGCGCTCATGTTGGCACGCACGCCGTTATCATCCACCAGCGCCACGCGGGCGCCGCGCACGCTGGCATGGTGATCCGTTTCCTGTACCAGTTGGCCACCTGGCACCCCATAGCTGCCCGGCAGATGCCCGGCGTAATACTCCTCGGGGCTGCGCACGTCAAACAGATAGGTGGTGCGTGCCGTATCCTGCCACCACAACCCCAGCGTCTCACGATCGATGCGCCGTACCCCGGCCTCGTCCGCCACCCGCCGTGCCTGCTGCTGCGCCTGCGGCAGATTATCCACGCCGTCCGGGTAGCGACGTTGCCGTTGACTTTCCAGCTCAAACCCCGCCAGCCCCCAGCCGATCGTCCCATTGCGCAGCGCTGCCACCGGATTGCTGATGCCGGCGTTGATTAGCGATTGGGTACCGATAATGCTGCGTGTGCGCCCGGCGCAGTTGACTATCACCTGCGTGTTGGCATCCGGTGCCAACGCGTTGATCCGCAGCACCAGCTCCGCCCCAGGCACGCTGGTGCTGGTGGGGATACTCATGGTTTGGTATTCATCAAAACGGCGCGCATCGACGATCACCACATCGGCCTGCCTATCGATCAGCGCCTTCACCTGCTGCGCAGTCAGCGATGGCGTATGCCTGCGGCTTTCCACCAGTTCGCCAAAGGCCTTGCTCGGGGTATTTACGTCCTGGAAAAGCTCGCCACCGGCGGCTTGCCAACCTGCCAGGCCGCCGGTCAGCAGAGCGACATCCCCATAGCCCAACTGCTGTAGCCGCCTTGCCGCCTGTTCAGCACGCCCATCGCCGTTGTCATACACGGTGATGGACGTGCTACGGCGCGGAATGCGTCGGTAGGTTTCCAGCTCCAATTTGCTCAGCGGAATGTTCACGGCGAACAGCGGGTGGCTTTGCGCAAATTCGGCTTCTTCACGCACATCGATCAGCGCCAATTCCTGGCGAGCCAGTAACGCGGCACGCAGGGTGGAAAAATCACGGTAAACAAAGGCAGGCATAGTTATACGTCCTTAGAAAGATCCCAAATATTAGGCAGTTGAGTGTTGGAATAACCGGAGATAACGGGCTTCACCGCGCCACTTTCGCCGTATACCGCACGCTTGACGGCGCCGATGTTGCCGCCATACACATGAATGCTGATTGACACACGATCGTTAAACGCATTGCTAACCTGGTGAATGTCGCCGTCCTGTTCCGACAGTTTCGCTACCTGCCCGGCGGTTAACCGCTCGGTGCCGCCTGCAGGCTGGGGCACGCCCTGACCGTCAAGCAGGTAACGCTGATTGATTTCAGCGCCGCGCAGCATGCCAATCAGCCCCCATACGCGGTGATCGTGGATCGGCGTGACCTGCCCTGGCCCCCAAACGAAGCTGACGATGGAAAAGCGCTGGGCGGAATCAACATGCAGCAGATACTGCTGGTAATGTTCAGGATGTGGGCGGGCGTATTCTTCGGCCAGCCAGTCATCCTGCTTGACCAGCTCGGACAGCGATTGCGCCGC
This sequence comes from Serratia odorifera, assembly GCF_900635445.1. Classification (NCBI taxonomy): domain Bacteria; kingdom Pseudomonadati; phylum Pseudomonadota; class Gammaproteobacteria; order Enterobacterales; family Yersiniaceae; genus Serratia; species Serratia odorifera. Next base: position 3,387,476 of record NZ_LR134117.1, on the reverse strand, counting down.
CTGTTCCAGCCGCGCCGTATCGTCCAGCGGCTGTTGATGCAGTTGGGCCAATTGTTGGATGAAGCCGCGTAAACGGTCTAAGCGTAATGGCATTGTCATAGAGCCTTCCTGTCTGAAGCGGTGCCTATCACGCTAACAAAGAACTTTTTATTATTTAAATGCATTTTTGTAATAAACTAAAATGCAGAATACACATAAAGAGAGTCTCCATGCGTACAGACGACATTGACGCACTGCTGGCGGTGGTGCAATTTGCTTCGCTTAACCAGGCCGCGGAATACCTTGGTATTAGCCAATCTGCCATAACCCGCCGCCTGCAAAGCTTTGAACAGAGCCTAGGCGCCACGCTGCTGGATCGCCAAACCAAACCACTTAAACTGACGGCCGTCGGCCATCGCGTCTACGAACAGTGTCTGACGATCAAACGCGAAACCAAGCGGCTGGAAAGTTTGCTTAATCAGGATGCGGAACCGAGCGGCCCGCTGCGCCTGGGGATCCCGCAAAGCCTGAGTGAAATCGCCTTGCGGCCAGCGCTGGTTGCCCTCGGTGAGCATTACCCGCAACTGCGCCCGCAGGTGGTCTGCGGTTGGGGCGGGCAGTTGATAAAACGGCTGGAAAACGTTGAGCTGGACAGCCTGCTTGCCATGGGGCCGACGCAGCAAACCTTCGATGACAGCCTGGTGACAAAAGCGTTGTGCCCATTGGAAGTTGTCGTGATCGCCAGCAAAAATCTTCGCCTCGACACCGCCCGCCTCAGCGGTTGCGCCCATTATGGCTGGGTATTAAACCCTGATGGCTGCGGCCTGCGCGCCGGATTAAACCGCGATCTGCTGGCACACGGGCTGCGGCTGAAAGTCAATGTTGAAACCGCCGGCGCCCAGTTGCAAATCAGTCTGGTGGCTCAGGGGCTCGGGCTCGGACTGGTGCCGAAGGCGGCGTTAACCCACAGTCCGCATCAAAACGATATCACGATTGTCGAGCTGAACGACTTCCGACCGAAAGTCCAACTGTGGCAGGTCAGCAGCCCGGGATTGGGCAATTTGCAACGACCCACCACCTTTTTTGCCGAAAAGATCGTTCAGGAACTTCGCGGCCAATTGCATGAATAATAAGCGATTAGTTATATAATTAACTTTATGCATATTAACATATGATAAAAATGCATTTAAATCATTAGAACATCACGTATAGGGTATAAACACCGTGCTGCTGATTGCCAAACCTTGGCCAGCAGCCAGACCCTATCACGATTCCTGACAAGGAGTTCTAATGAGCGTTCAATTTTTAGGCATGATCGGCCACCGTCTGTCTTCGGAAATCATCCCTCCGGCTGGCCCGATATTTGATCGAGATTACATTGTGCGCTTTGCGCAAACCCACGAAGCCGCCGGTTTTGACCGCCTGCTGGTCGGCCATTGGTCCGATCAACCCGACGGATTTCTAGTCACGGCGCTGGCCGGGCTATCCACGCAAAAAATCAACTTTTTACTGGCTCACCGGCCGGGCTTCGTCTCACCGACCTTGGCGGCGCGCAAATTCGCCACGCTGGAACATCTGCTGAACGGCCGCCTGGCGGTGCATATCATCAGCGGCGGCAACGACGCCGAGCAGCGCCGCGACGGCGACTATCTCGATCACGATCGGCGCTATGCCCGCACCGAGGCGTTTTTGGAGATCGTACGCCAGGTCTGGACCCAGGAGCGGCCGTTCGACGCCCATAATGATTTCTATCAGGTCGACCAGGCCTTTTCGGCAATTAAGCCGTTGCAACAGCCCCATATTCCGATTTTCTTCGGCGGCTCATCCGACGCGGCCATCGCCGTGGCCGGTAAGCACGCCAATGTGTTTGCCCTGTGGGGCGAATCGCTGGCGCAAACCCGGGAAACCATCCAGCGCGTGCGGGCCGAAGCGGCCAAACACCAGCGCCAAATCGACTTTAGCGTCTCCTTCCGGCCGATTATTGCCGCCACCGAAACGCAGGCCTGGGAAAAAGCCAGACAGATCCTGCATGTCGCTACTGAACATGCCGCACAAGCCGGCGCGAGCCATAAGAACAAGCCCAACAGCGTCGGCGCTCAACGTCTGCTGCAAACCGTGGCGCAAGGCGATGTGGTGGATAAACGCCTGTGGACCGGCATCGCCAGATTGGTCGGTGGCGGGCACAACTCCACGGCGCTGGTGGGTACGCCGGAACAAGTGGCCGATGCCCTGCTTGATTACTACGATCTGGGCGTGCGCAACTTCCTGATCCGCGGCTTTGATCCCCTCAACGACGCTCAGGAATACGGTAAAGAACTGTTGCCGATCGCCCGTGAAAAAATTGCCCAGCGCGACGCCAAACAAAGCGCCTGATGGTCAACGGGAGAGGCACTACGTATGAGTTCTGTCCAGTCTACCCGCCTGTTTACGCGGCGACAGCATATCCAGCCGCCGCTTGAGCAGATCACCGAACAACTGGCGCAGCAGGCCGCGGCGCTGGATCGCAGCGGCGAGTTTCCACACACCAATCTGGCCTTGCTGCATGAATATGGGCTATTGGGCCTGGCCTGTGAGCAGCGTTACGGCGGCGCCGAAGCCAATCTGTCTACTTTGCAGCAGGTGGTCAGCGCCATCGCACAGGGCGAACCGTCAACGGCGCTGATCGTCTGCATGCAGTATCTGCACCACCTGCGCCTGGCCGCCAACCCCAGTTGGCCAGAAGCGTTGCGCGGTACAGTCAGCCTCAGCGCCGTGCAACGCGGGGCGCTAATCAACAGCCTGCGGGTAGAGCCGGAACTGGGTTCCCCGGCGCGCGGCGGTCTGCCCCACACCGTAGCGGCTCGCACCTCTGCCGGCTGGCGGCTCAACGGTCATAAGCTTTATACCACCGGGATTGAAGGGCTGAGCTGGCTGGCAATCTGGGCTCGCAGTGATGATGCCAACCCACAGGTGGGCACCTGGCTGGTTCCGCGCGACAGCCCGGGCATCACCCTTAAACGCAGTTGGGATCATCTGGGGATGCGCGCCACCGGCAGCCATGAGGTGATACTGCGCGATGTCATAGTACCGCTGACCCACGCGGTGGATGTTTACCCGGCCGATCGGCCGCCGCCGCCGGATACCGCGCAGCTTCAGGCTGCCGCCAATGCGCACACCGCTCTGCTGCCAGCCATCTATGACGGCATTGCGCAGGCGGCACGCCGCTGGCTGATCGCCTGGTTGCAGCAACGGGTGCCGGCCAGTCTGGGCGCCCCATTAGCCAGCCTGGCCCGCGTGCAGGAAGCCGTCGGACAAATCGATGGCTTGCTGCTGGTCAATCAGAGCCTGCTGCGCCAGGCGGCAGCGCAGGCATTCAGCACCGAACAGGCCAACCTGGCAAAAGTGACCATCACCGAAAATGCGATAGCGGCAGTGGAAAAGGCGCTAACGCAGAGCGGTAACCACGGTTTGACGCGCCATAACCCGCTGGAGCGCCACTACCGTAACGTACTCTGCGGCCGGATACATACCCCACAAAACGACAGCGCATGGATCAACGCCGGCAAAGCTTCGTTAACACCATAGGACGAAAATCACCATGTTACGTATTAAACACACCTTGGGCGCCCTATTGCTGCTCGGTCTGGCAGGCCTGCCACCGTTCGCCGATGCACGTATCACCCTGCATATTGCCGACCAAAAAGGCGGTATGCGTTCACAAATGGAAGCGGCCAATGCGCTTGACAAGCTGCCTTACGACATCAAATGGGCCGAGTTCCCCGCCGCCGCCCCGCTTGCCGAAGCATTGAACGCCGGCGCAGTTGATGTCGGCATTATTGGCGATGCCCCGTTATTGTTTGCCCTTGCGCAGGGTGCACCGGTGAAAGCGGTAGCGGTGGATAAAAGCAACCCGGCGGGCACCGCACTACTGGTGAGTGAAAACTCACCGCTGAAAAGCGGTCAGGATCTGAAAGGTAAGCGCATCGCCACCGGCAAAGGTTCGATCGGCCATTTTGTGGCGTTAAAGGCGCTGGAACAAGCCGGTCTGAGCGCGACGGACGTACAGTGGGTCTTTTTGGGGCCGGTGGATGCCAAGGTTGCGCTGCTTAGCGGCTCGGTCGACGCCTGGGGCGCCTGGGAGCCTTATACCACTCAACTGGTTAAAACCGGACAAGGCCACGTGCTGGTCAGCGGCAGCGGCCTACTGCCGGGAAATACCTTCCTGGCGGCCACGGATGCAACGCTCGCCGATAGCGCTAAACGCCAGGCACTGCAGGATTACCTGAACCGCCTGGCAAAAGCGGAACGCTGGGCCTATGCCAATCTCGACAGCTACGGGAACACGCTGGGGAAAATCATTAAATTCCCGCCCGAAATCGCGCGCGAACAGTTCGCCAGCCGCCAGCTGCGTTGGCAGCAGATTGACGAGACAACCGTGCGTCAACAGCAGGCCACGGCGGATTTTTATCAGGCTAACGGTCTGATCCGGCAGCCCCTCGACGTTACCCACACTTTTGATAAAGGTTTTAGCGTGCCGCCGTTGGCGCAGACACAACAGGAAGGTCAGCCATGAATCCCCTAGCCCAGTATTCACGCCGTAGATTCCTCCGACTGGGTGGCAGCCTGCTGGCAGCCCCGGCGTTGGCCGGCATATCACCAAAGCTGTTCGCCCATGATATGGCAACCATGCATCAGGATGGCGGTAACGCCCTGCGCCTGCCTGAACCCTACAAGTTGAAACTCGCCATCAACCAGAGCGCGGTGTGTATTGCTCCCGTCACCGTAGCGGAACAGCAGCGCTTCTTCAGCAAATACAATTTGGACGTTGAATTTGTCAACTTCGGCAACTCGACCGATCTGCTGTTGGAGGCGATCGCCACCGGCAAAGCCGATGCCGGCATCGGCATGGCCCTGCGCTGGTTGAAGGCGCTGGAGCAAGGCTTTGACGTAAAGCTCACCGCCGGTACCCACGGCGGCTGCCTGAATTTGCTGACCGCCAAAAATGCCCCCTTTACCAGCCTGGACAAACTGAAAGGGCAAACCATCGGTGTGACCGATATGGCAGGCCCTGACAAGAACTTTTTTGCCATTCTGCTCAAACGCCATGGCGTAGATCCGATCGCCGATGTGCAATGGAAGGTTTATCCCGCCGATTTATTAAGCGTGGCGTTGGATAAACAGGAAATTGCCGCCATCAGCGGCAGTGAACCCTTTAGCTACCGCTTATTGGAAAGCGGCAAATACCAACTGCTGGCCAGCAATATGACCGGCGAATACGCCAACCTCAGTTGCTGCGTGGTTGGCGTCAGTGGGTCGCTGGCCCGTGAACACAGAGCCGCAGCGGCGGCGTTGACCCAGGCGCTGCTTGATGCACACAGCTACGCGGCAGAGCACCCGGAAAGCGTTGCCGAAGCCTTTATGGCCCACGCGTTAAACACCAACGTCAAGGAAGTGGCCGGCATTATCCATGGTCAGGCTCATGGACATCATGCCGTTGGGCAAGCTTTCGTCAAAGAACTTACCCAATACGTCAGCGATTTACAGCTGGTACAGGTGATTAAACCCACGACCGACGCCCACCAATTTGCGGAGAGCATTTATGCCGACGTATTTGCTTGATAGCACCATAAAAGGCGAAAAAACCGCCAGAGGAAGGATCTGGCTCACCGGCCTGCTTGCCGCAGCTGCGTGGCTGGCGGCCGGGCTTATCACTCTCTATTGGCCTAACGCCATCCGCCAGTGGCCCTATAGCCAGGCCTGGGCTTATCTGCAACTGGCACTGGCGGTGGCGTTGCTGGCTCTGACGCTGAGCTATCGGCGCTGGAACGGGAGTTTGCTGCGTTTGCAACGCGCCGGGCAATGGCTGATCGCGCTGCCGCTGTTTTTCAGCCTGTGGCAACTGCTCACGGCGAAAACCGGGGTGCTGCCGGTACCGTTTTTCGCTCCGCCGCAGGCGCTGATTGAGGTTTACCTTACCGACTGGCCGCGCCTGCTGACCAGCCTGTATCACTCGCTGTCGTTATTGTTGCTGGGGGTAGCGATTGGAACCCTGAGCGGCTTTGTCAGCGGCGTGGCGATCGGCTGGTCGCAGCGCATTGGCTATTGGGTGCACCCGATACTGCGCATTCTCGGGCCGGTGCCGTCGACCGCCTTGCTACCGCTGTGCCTGTTCATCTTCCCGAGCAGCTTTGGCGCCAGCGTGTTTCTGATCGCTCTGGCGACCTGGTTCCCGGTTACCGTTCTCACCTGGTCGGGCGTCGCCAACATCGATAAAGCCTATTACGACGTAGCGCGCACCCTGGGCGCCAGTCAGCGCTTTTTGATTTTCCACGTGGCGATCCCCGCCGCCCTGCCCAGCGTGTTTGTCGGCCTGTTTATGGGATTGGGAGCGTCTTTCTCCGTACTGATCGTCGCGGAGATGGTTGGGGTTAAAGCCGGTATCGGCTTTTATCTGCAATGGGCGCAGGGCTGGGCTGCCTATCCCAATATGTACGCGGCGCTGATTGTAATGGCCTGTCTGTGTTCCGGGCTGATCAGCCTGCTGTTTTTGCTGCGCGATCGACTGCTCGGTTGGCAAAAAGGAGTGATGAAATGGTAGCGCAAGCCGCACAGGCTCAGAGTAAAGCCACAGGCACAGCGATTGACGTACGCAACGTCAGCCACCGTTTCGCCCTGGGTAAACGGGAAATCGCCGTGCTGGATAACATCAGCCTGAGCATTGCCCCCGGTGAAAGCGTCGCACTACTCGGACCTTCCGGCTGTGGGAAATCCACGCTGCTGCGCCTGCTGGCCGGACTGGAGCCGTTACAGACCGGTCAGTTGCTTGCCGACGGCCGGCCGCTCGGCGCCCCCAGCCCCGAACGCATTCTGGTTTTCCAGGATCCCACGCTCTACCCATGGCGGACGGTGCGGCAAAACGTGCTGCTCGGGCCGCAGGCGCAGGGGCTAAGTGGCCAGGAACATCAGGCCGACAGCCTGATTGACCGTATCGGCCTCAACGAGTTCGCCAACGCCTACCCGAAGCAGCTATCCGGCGGCATGGCCCAGCGCGCCGCATTGGCGCGCGCGCTACTCAACGAGCCGCGCCTGCTGTTGCTCGATGAGCCACTGGGAAAACTGGACTCGCTGACGCGTATCAGTATGCAGCGCGAATTGATTAACCTCTGGCAAAGCCAGGGCTACACCAGCCTGCTGGTGACGCACGACATTGAAGAAGCGCTGCTATTGTGCGATCGGGTAATGGTGCTGTCGCCGCGTCCGGGCCGAATTCTGGCGCAATTTGCCGTGCCGCTCGCCTACCCGCGTCACCGCGACGCCCCGCTGCTGATTCAACACCGACAGGACATTTTGAAAATTCTGGGCCAAGAGAGCGATTGGTAACTTCACTGCCCATCGCTGCCAATATTTGTCAAACCACCATTAACGGGAGTTGTTATGTCTTTGGTGTCTATCCCTACCGCCAACAGCGGCGCAGTAAAAAACGACGTCAGCCAGGAGGAGTGGCAAGAACGCGTCAAACTGGCTGCCGCTTATCAATTGGCAGCCCTGTATAACTGGACCGATCATATTTATACCCATTTCTCGGCGCGCGTGCCGGGCGCGGAAGAACATTTCCTGATTAACGCCTACGGCCTGCTATTCAGTGAAATCACCGCCTCCAACCTGGTGAAAATCGATTTGGACGGCAATATTATTGCCGATCCCACCGGGCTTGGCATTAATCAGGCCGGCTTTGTGATCCACAGCGCCATACACCGCGCCCGACCCGATCTGAAAGCCGTGTTGCATACCCACACCAAAGACGGTGCGGCAGTATCGGCGCAAAAAGACGGTTTGTTGCCGCTGTCACAACATGCGCTGGCTTACTATTCGCGCATTACCTATCACGAATATGAAGGCGTAGCGCTCGATCTGGATGAGCAGGAACGATTGGTTAACGATCTGGGCCACGGCAACGTGATGATTTTGCGCAACCACGGGCTGCTGGCCGGCGGCGTGAGTATCGAGCACGCGTTCCGGGAACTGCACGGTTTGGAGCGCGCCTGTAACATTCAGGTGGCGGCGCTCGCCGGCGGGCGAGACAATCTGCACTATGCGCCGCCGGCCGCGATCGAAAAGGTCAAGGCGCAGTCCATGCGGTTTCGCAGCGGCACGGATGAGATCACGCAAAAGCACTGGGCGGCAGCCATCCGCCAGTTGGAGGCCAGTGGTTTATCCAGCTTTAATCGATAATCTGTTGAGCGATGTGCCTGCTGCCATGAGACATCGCGGTGGCTGGTACCGTTTCGTCACATTCCCGCATGGCATGCCGGTGATGATATGAGACTCTCCCAGGTGAGATGATGAAGAGCGTCATGATTCAGCGCAACGCTGACGAAACCAGACAAAACAGCTGATTTCGGCAAAAAATGTGCCGGCTGAAGGCGACTATATCTCCTTTAGCGAAAATAAAATCTGCGCGTTAACCGGCGTGGCTCGCACGGCGTTATCAGGTTTATTTTGGCGTCGATTCACTCGACGAAATAGCCGAACATCTGACACCGTATCGTCTTATGTTCTGGGGCGCAATTTTAGCGCTGCATCACAATGACAAAGAAGGTTACAGCTTAAAATCGGTAACTGACTTTATTCATTCACACCAATCTCGCCCCTGCATTATGCGGGGGATGTCTGCTTGTGCATCGCTGAACGATTATTTCGGCAACATGTTGCTGACATCGGTTCCCGAGGGTTTTTGATAAATCCCCAAAGAAAAGTAACGAGCCGTCGCATACATATACTCGAAAATTTCCGACTGTGTTTCTTCATAGTTTTCCCAGAAGACATTTGAGCTGAAACAGTATATTTCAATCGGCAATCCTTCTGATGTCGGACTAAGTTGCCGCACCACCAGATACATATCCTTTCTAATATCTTCCCGCCCCTTCAAATACTCCAGTAAGTATTTTCTAAACAATCCAAGATTGGTAATCCCATGGTGGCTCAGCTGTTCATCCGACAGCGTTGCCATTTTTTTACTGAGATATTCTTTCAGTCCAACATATTTTTCTGGCGATAACGCTGTTAACCTCTCAAGTAACGCGGTATCGGCAAAGGTGACGCTAGATTGATCAACAAAGAAACTGCGCTTAATGCGACGTCCGCCCGAGGAGAACATCGGTTGCCAGTTGGTATAGGTTTCTGTGATCAGGTTCTTGGTCGGTACCCGCGACAGGGTATTGTCCCAGTTACGAATAGTGATGGTATGTAGCGCAATATCAACAACTTCGCCGCTGATCTCTCCATGAGCAATCTCTATCCAGTCGCCGGTTTGAATAACGTTAGAGGACGATACCTGGATATTTGCCACCAGTGATGTCAGCGTATGTTGAAATACCAGCATGAGCACGGCTGCCACCGCCCCCAGACTAGAGATAATGATTACCGGTGACTTATTGGACAATGTGGCAATCACTAAAATAGTCGCAATGGATGACACAATAATCTTGCCGATCTGCACATATCCTTTAATCGAATGCGCTTTTTCACCGTGTCTGCGAATATAGGTGGTATTGGTGATATCCAGAAGTTCGTTGATCAGCATGGTGGCATTAATAATAAATAACACCCCGCAAATGGTACTGATGGCTTCCTGTAGCCCCGGAGGCAATCCCGGAATAAGACGTGACAGAAAGTAGAACGTGACGACGGGAATAATGTTCGTCAAACGCCGAGCGACCCGCATGTCCTTGTCCAGAGGATCGTGCTTATGCGAGTGGAGGATGAACCGCCTCACCAGACCCAGCAGGAAAAGCTTACAGATAATCGCTGTCACAAAAGCGGTAAATAGCATAAAAACAACCGCTAGCAGGGAAAAGGCGAATGGGCTCGACTTAAGCCAGTCCCAGATAAACAACAGCGTTTGCATCAACTCAACCCCTCAACAAAGAAAAACTAATCCATAGTAGCCAACTTTAAACTATTTTCTTTGCTAAATATGGGATTGCTGGATTCATTCATCGGTAATCCGGCTCAACGCCTAAATCTGAGCGGGCTTTTTGCTTATCGGGTTTTAGCCGACGATGATGCGCGGGATCGCCAGACGGCTGAAAATTGGTTATCATCCGCCCCCACTCTCCGTTCAGGCAAGCTGATGTCTACCATTGTCGATAGCTTTATTGCCCCGCCGTGTCTTGACAGGATAGAGATCCTCTATCAGGACGAGCAGTTGGTACTGATCGATAAACCCGCCGGGCTGCTCAGCCTGTCGGGGAAAAATGCGCAAAATATCGATTCGGTGCACCATCGGCTGGTGCAGATTTTTCCTGGCTGCACGCTGGTTCACCGCCTGGATTTCGGCACCTCCGGGCTGATGCTGATTGCCCGCAATAAGGCGATTAATGCCGCCCTCTGCCAGCAGTTCAGTCAACGCACGGTAAGCAAGGAGTACCACGCGCTACTGTGTGGGCATCTGGAGCACAACGAAGGGGTGATAGACGCGGCGATAGCCAAAGACCCGGCACTGTTCCCGCTGATGTCGATTTGCTCAATCCACGGCAAGCCCGCCCGCTCCCGCTATCAGGTCGTTGAGCGCGGTTATCACGCCGTGGCAGAGCAGCGGCCAGTGCCGGTGACGCGGGTACGGTTAACGCCGGAGACCGGGCGCACCCACCAGTTACGTATCCACTGCCAGCAGTTGGGTCACCCTATTTTGGGTTGCGATCTGTACGGCGGCCGCCTGTTGCCAGGCACCGAGCAGACGCCGCGGCTGATGCTGCACGCCAGCGAGTTACAGTTTGTTCATCCCGTCAGTCAACGGCGAATCACCGCCCGCCAAGCAAGCCCGTTCTAAGCGCAAAAATGGTGTTGCCGCTCGCTATGGCTGCAAAGCAGCGGCGCCAGGGTTGAGGATCCAACCCATGGCCTGTAACCGCTGATTACCACATCAAATCATCAGGCACTTTAAAGTCGGCATACGGATCTTCTTCATCCTGCTCTTCCTGACTCAGCGCACTGTTCAAGACAATACTGCTGGCATCTCGCTGGGCAATTTTGTCGGCAACGCTGGCGGGGATAATGGCGTATTCTTTCTCGGCGCCGTTATCAACCACCAACGCCGCGATGGCAAGCCGACCGCTAATCAGCTGGGCCTGGGTGGTCTTGTCGACATAGATTTTTTTAATCACATTGCTATCGGTGAAGTTAAAGCCGATATCACCTTTTGCAATGACGATTTTGTTCATTTCAATCAGCTGCTTGACCTGCGCTTTATACTCTTTGGATAACGCCGCCTGTTTTTGTTGTTCGCTCAGCTGTTTGTCGCGCTCAAGTTGCGCTTTTTTGTTTTCTTCTACCGCTTCTCTGGCCTCACGTGCCTGCACGCGTGATTTTTTAGCCGTTCTCTGGACTTTGGCCATTTTTTTGCTGGTTACCAAGCCCGCTTTGAGCATCTGCTCTTGTAAGGTGAGTTTTGTCATCGTCATTTCTAAACCGGTTGAATAATGACGGCGATTATACCCATTATTTTTGTGGCTGCACCAGGTTGCATCCACCACTGACCGGGTGGCAAACGCTAGCCGGCTGTCAGCGTTGAACAACAGCCACCCACCATTAGCTGCGTTAACCTGGCCCCTCACTGCCCGCCGCCAACAGCGGAACCAGCACGTCGCCGATCGGCGTGGGGATCCCCTGCAAGCGCCCGTAACGCTGTATTACGCCGTTGCGAATATCCCACTCCAGTGGCCGATTGGCCTGGCGATCGGCTAGTATCGAGGTGCCTAAATCCGCCGGGGCGCGATGGAAACCGTCGACGATCTCCTGCGGCACGTTGTCGTCAAGTTTAGCCCCCTGCGTACGCGCCACCGCCAGACACTCATGCAGATAAGCCAGAGCCAGTGCGGTAATGTCTGGCCGGGCAAACATCCCGGTACGGCGATTGGCCAACACCATCAGCCCCGCCACCGCATTCTGCAACAGCTTGCGCCAGGCGATAGTCAGAAAGTCGGCTGACAGCTCCACCGTACAGCCGCTGCCGCCGAGCGCATCGGTGACCCGTGTTGCCGACGGCACCGCCGGCAGCGTCAGGCGTGGTTTGGCACGCAGCCAGACAGACGCGTCTGGTTCACGCTGAGCCGGGAACCACACTACCGAAGGCAGCACCGTTGCGCCATTGACGTAGGGTGCCAACTGGGTTTGCTGTTCGACGCCGTTCTGCAAGGCGCAAACCACGGTGTTTTCGTTACACAGCGCGGCCAGCCAGTCGGCGCTGTCGGTTATCTGGGTGGTTTTCACCGCCACAAACACCAGATCGAACGGCTGGCGGATCGCCGCCGGATTGCTCAATACCGGGCCAGGTACCACAACTTCACCGCCATCATGACGCAGAATCAGCTGCGGATAGGCGGTGCGCCCGCAGAGCACTGGCGTACGGCCAACTTGATGCAATACTGCCGCAATGGTGGTGCCGATGGCCCCCGGACCAATAAGCGCTATCGAAGGATGCTTTGACATAGTGTGTTGTCCTGTGTTGATTAACCCATGATCACAATACCGCTGACAATCACCGTGCATGCCAGCATTTTTCCCAGCGTCAGTGTTTCGCCAAGAAACAGATAGCCCAGCAGCGCGGCAAACAGTACGCTGGTTTCACGCAGCGCCGAGACTGCGCCCATCGGGGCTGCCGCCATGGCATAGATAATGATGCCGTAAGCCAGTAGCGAAACCACGCCACCGGTGGCCGCGCGCCCTACGCCGGCGCGCCAACGCAGCAGACTTTTACCGTCACGCAGCGCGATATACAGCGCTGGCATCAAGATTCCCCATAAAGCGCTCATCCAGACGGTATAGGACAGCGCATTGCCGGACAGGCGCACGCCGATACCATCCACCACGCTATACGCGGCGATAAACACGCCGGTCGCCAGTGCGTATTGCACCGTCGGCCTCGTCAGCTTGCGCCCCCGGAAGGCGAGCAACAGGATCCCCACGCATACCAGCGCAATACCGCCCAGGGTGTTGAGCTCGATCTGTTCCCCGGCCAGGAGGGCCGCCGCGCAGGTGACCAGCAGTGGCGCAGAGCCGCGTGCAATCGGGTAGGTTTGCCCGAGTTCCCCGCTGTGATAACTGCGTATCAGGCACAGGTTATAACCAACGTGCAGCAGGGCCGACAGCAGCGCGTACCTCCAGCTGGCGCTGGCCGGCAGTGGCAAAAACGGCATCGCCAGCGCGCAGCTCACGGCGATGGCGAGGCACATGATGGTCATCGACCATAGCCGGTCGGTGCCGCCACGCAATAAGGTATTCCAACTGGCATGCAGCAGCGCGGCGAATAGCGTAAGCAGAATAATATGATTGGGCATCTGCTGATGCTAAACAGCCGGTGCGCCAATGAACAGTGAAGTGTCGTCATCATGTCATGAGTAAATACTCATGACTTAACGGTAGCTGCACTGCGCCTGCTGCGACTCTGCCTGTAGCCAGCTGCGGAATTTGACAATATGCGGCCGTGTTTCGATGCCCTGCGGGCAGACAAAATAATAGGCGGCCGGTGACGGAAAAGGCACCGCAAACAGCCGCACCAGCGTGCCTTCGCCGAGCTCTTTTTCCACGTGCCCACTGCGCGCCAGCGCAATGCCTTGCCCCAGCAGCGCCGCTTCAATCGTCATATTGGTATCGGCGAAGCGCACGCTTTCGTGCAACACTTCGGTATTTATGCCAACCAGCTTGAACCAGACGTCCCATTTCGGCACCAGATCGGCGCCGTCACGCGTCAGTAGCGGGTAGCGCAACAGTTCGGCAGGTTCACGCGGGGTACCAAAGCGCTGTAACAGTGCCGGACTTGCCACCGGGAACAGCTGCTCGCGGAACATAAACTCGGTGTGTAGCGCGGGGTAATTGCCGTGGCCGAAGCGGATCGCCACGTCGGCATCGGTGCTGGCGAAGTTGATCGCCTGATCGGTGCTTTCCAGAGTCACCAGAATTTCCGGATGCAAACGCGCCAACTCCGGCAGGCGTGGCAGCAACCACTTTAATGCAAAAGAATAGGTGGTATTGACGCGCAGTCGCACCCGGCCCTTTTGCTCTCGCAGATCGGCCAGCGTGGTTTCCAACTTGCTGAAAAATTCACGCACCAGCGGGGCCAGTGCCGCGCCGGCCGGCGTCAGACTGAGATTTTTACCGCGCTGAAAAAGCTGCAGACCCCAGATTTCTTCCAGCTTTTTCAATTGATGGCTAACCGCACTTTGGGTGATAAACAGCTCTGCGGCCGCCGAGGTGAAGGTGGTGTGACGGGTGGCAACTTCAAACGCGCGTAGCGTAGCGGTAGGAGGAAGGTCACGCATGATTCTGTTCCTGTGAATGAGCTAATGCTCATAACACCATACGCCGGGTGCCCGGCAAAATATACGCGCATCGGGCAAAGCGACCGCAGCACCAGCGTTACCGGTATACGCCCTGCGAGCGGCTGTTCTACGGGGGCATACTCCGCTTGATAGCGGTGTCTTTTGTCGCGCCATGGCGCATCCGGCCAGCGTTCTTGTAAAAAGAACTCTCGTTGTCTACCGCCTATTCGCCTCTCTGGCGGAGGGTAAGCTAGTGTTACTGGAGAGATATCAGCCAATCAGCCTGACGAGAAGCATGGAGGACGTGATGATAACGCTATGTAAAGCCTGCGGAACATCCTATGAGACGGCCGACGCTCATCCGCAACGGTGCCAAATCTGCCTGGATGAACGCCAGTACGTACCGGTAACGGGACAACAATGGATTGACTTCGATACCCTGGTTGCCTCACACACCAACAAGTGGAAACAGCATCAGGAAAACCTGTTTAGCATCCGCACCGTGCCTGATTTTGCCATTAACCAGCGCGCTTTTATTCTGCGAACCACGCAGGGCAATATTCTGTGGGACTGCATCGCCACACTCGATGACGCCACCAAAACGCTGGTTAATTCTCTGGGCGGACTGAAGGCTATTGCCATCTCGCACCCGCATTACTACACCACCATGCAGCAATGGGCCGACCAATTTGATGCCGAAATTTACCTGCATGCCCGCGATCGCCAGTGGATCATGCGCGATAGCCCGCGGATCACCCTTTGGCAAGGTGACAGCCTGGCGCTAACCACAGATGTCAGCCTGCTACGTCTCGGGGGACACTTCGCCGGCGGTAGCGTGCTTCACTGGGCGACGGGTGATGGCATATTGCTGTGCGGGGACATCCTGCAGGTGACGCCAGGCGCCAACGGCGTATCGTTCATGTGGAGTTACCCCAACATGCTGCCGCTGCCGGCGGAGACGGTGAGCGATATGGTGCACCGCCTGAACGGCGTGAGTTTCAACACCCTTTACGGCGCGTTTGAAGGCAAGGATATAATGGCGAATGCCGATCGGCTGGTGCAGCGTAGTGGGGAAAAATACATTGCCTGTCTTGATTAAACAGAGTGAGCGGAATGTATCGACAGGAAAACCCGCCCTGCGCTGGCAGGCGGTGGCTGCGCTGACGGTTTGCCGTGACATCAAGCCGCTCGGTGCCTAAAGGCGGTTATCTACGCGCAGCGGCTAATTCATCTCTTTTGCCAGCATTTGCAGTTGGCTCTTCAGCCAGTTGGTCGCGCCCCGCTGGCCACTGCGTTTATGTGAATAAATCTTCACCTCAAACCGGCGGATGGCGAACGGTAAGGCAAATAGCTTGATATCGGCTGCCGGCATCAGCTTTTCGGCGGCAAAACGGGGGATCGCCATCAGCAGATCGCTTTGTGCAACAATAAACGGCGCACTGAGCATCGACGGTGTTTTGATTGCTATCTGCCGCGTATACCCCATCTGTTCCAGCTGTAAATCCACAACGCCCTGCTTTTCATTCCACGGTGTTACAACCAGGTGTCGGGCGGCGAGATAATCCTCCAGCGTCAGCCGCGTACGCTGGGGGTTGCTGATAACGACATACTCATCTTCAAACCAGCTGATTTCATCCAGTTCCGGATAGCGGATATCTTCCGGCGTGCTGAATCCCAGCGCCAGATCCACTTCGCCTGCCAGCAGTTCCGTCAGCGCCGGGCTGTGCGGCAAATAGAGTAACTCAAAGTGCAGGCCGGGGGCATGATGCTGCAGTGTGTGCATCAGGGCAGGGAAAATGCAGAAGGCGGTAAAATCGGTAATCGCAATCTGTAACCGCTCGCTACTGGTAGCAGCATCAAACTCCGGCTGTGGCGTCAGCTGCCGATTGAGGAAAGCCAGTGACGATGCAATGGCCGGCGCCAACTGGCTGGCATACACGCTGGGGCACATACGGTGGCCTTGCCGGTAAAATAGCGGATCGTTCAGGCTGTCACGCAGTCGCGACAGCGCATGGCTCAGCGCCGATGTACTCATCGCCAGTTCATCCGCCGCCAGACGAACCGAGCGGTGACGATAAATTGCGTCAAAAACCGGCAGCAGATTTAAGTCAAGGCGCCTCAGCGCCGGATGCATAATATTCATCATTTAGTGATTTCATTGCACTTAATTCTTCTGACAATACCCCTTATGCTGGTTATCAACAATATCGACAACATGCAGCAACCATAGGAAAAACGATGAGCATCACGATTCGCCAGGCACGCCCGGAAGACGCAACGGCAATATACGCCATGATCTATGAACTGGCGGTGTACGAAAAAGCCCCGCAGCAGGTGGTCACCACGCCGGAGGAGATCCGCGCAACGCTGTTTGGTGCAGGCAGCAACACCGAAGCGTTGATCGCTGAAAGTGAGGGTAAAACCATAGGCTATGCCGTTTTCTTTACCAGTTATTCCACATGGCTCGGACGTAACGGTATTTATATGGAGGATTTGTACGTTTCCCCTGATTATCGCGCTAAAGGCGCGGGAAGAGCCTTGCTGAAAAAGATTGCGCAATGTGCAGTGCAACGGCAGTGCGGCCGCCTGGAATGGAGCGTGCTGGACTGGAACCAGCCCGCCATTGATTTTTTACCTGAGCATTGGCGCGTTGCCGCAGTCTGAATGGGTACGCTATCGCCTTGATGGCGACGCGTTGCTGAAATTTGCCGAATAACCACGCCGTCATAGTAACAAAACCCCGACAACCGGGGTTTTGCATTGCTACCGTTATCCCGCCGCTGCGTTATTGCCGCGCTCACTTCAAACCGCCATTTTAACTGTCCCCTGACATTCATCCCCTCGGTGGTTATCAGGATACCGCCCCTGCAAAACAGCGCGTTGCCGGCGCATCACTCCACCTCGGAGTCAAATATCAGGGTAACCACGCCCCGCCATGCCGACCCCGGCGTTTGTACCATCTGCTCCACCCCCGCTCTCTTCACCTGAAAATCCAGCGTCGAGCGGCGGTTAAAGATTGGCACCTGCGGCGGATTGATTTTTTGTCCGTTACGGTTGGTCGTAAGCAACTGCCTGGATACCGGGCCGCCGTCGCTGCTAAAGCCCGGCAGGCTTATCAACACCTCCACCGGTACGGTGTCGTCAGTCAGGGTACTCTTCAGCCCGCAGGTTGGCCCCTGCTGATGTTCACACAGCATCGTTACCTTAAAGCCGGTGGATGAAGATAGTATAAACGGCACCTGTTTCTGCAGCTGATCGGGGATGCGCCCGCCATTAATCCACTGACTCCAGCCCCCTTTTGCCGCCAGTTTGACCCGCTCGCTACCTGGCGGGAAACGAAGTTCAAATACGTGTTCCACCGTCGCCTTGATAACAATGCGGATCACTTCCTCGCCGTTGTAATCATCCGCTCCCAAGCCGATGTAGCCGGGGGCATTCATCACGTCGCCGACGCGGTATTCAATCACCCCTTCATACTCGCCGGCCCTGATGCCCATCGGTGACGGCGTGGTCAAGGTATAACCGATGCTCAGATTGTCAATCTTGACCGTACCCTGATAGCTATGGTTGCTGTTCAGCATCTTGTAGCAAACGATCAGGCGCTCAGGCACCCCCCAACCGTGATTATATATGCTGGCATGTCCTGACCCTATCCGGCCTGAACAGCCGCCCTCAGGATAAACGCCGGTACCCGACATTGCAGCAGACAAGTCTCCATCCTGGGCGTTGATTCTGCTATGCCTGACGCCAAAGAATGCCCAGCGGAAGTCCGCCGTCATCTGGTTGGCCGGATTATTGACGTCGGTCAGGGTTACCGGCTTGGTCGTCCCATCCAGGGAGATAAAGGTATGTCTGTTGAGATCCCCGGAGCTGCTGTCGAACTGCTTATAGGCGGTAAAGCCGGGCACCAGAACGCTGAACTCACCGTCACGACAATATGCCGAGAACGAACCACAAAATCCCGACACCGGCGTGGTGTTCTCAAACTGATTGTGGGTCGGCCGCGTGGCGTCGGCTTTAAACAGGGTGGTGATCACCACCTCCGCCGCCAGGGCGGACTGTGCCAGTAGTAATGCCGCCGGCAGCGCCAGGGCGCTCAGCGAACGCGTTAAGTTAAACTTCTTCATGAATAGTGACTCCGGAATCTCGGTGGTTGCTTTTTGCTGCGCAAAAGTTGTGTCATCAGCCGTCCTGCAGAGTGGAACGGGTGTTGCTGTCTGCCAGCGGCAGCCCGTCGCAGGTCAGGTTGCCGGCAAAAATCATGTCTTCCTGCTTCTGGCTGCCGGGGTTCAGGCGGATTTCGCACTGCGCGCCGGAAGGGTGTTCCACGGTGACCACCGGATTTTTCTCATGCAGTTCCAGCGTAAACACTCCGTCGGACTCGGTGACCGTGCGTCCGGCGTGGTTGATCACCTGCGCGCCCCCCAGCGCCAACCCCTCTCGGTTCACCAGCCGGCCCATCACCGTGACGGTCTTCATCACCCGGACCTGATGGGTGCTGACGCCGCCGCGGATGTGGTGATAGTCGAGGTATTCAGGCTGAATTTTCAGCGCCGGTGCCTCGGTGCCCGGGAAGTCGAGCTGCACCGTGCCGGGTTTCCAGGCTTCCACTGGGATGAAGTTGCGTCCCGGCTTCAGCGTGGTGCCCCCCGACTGATGCAGGGCCACCAGTTCGGCGCTGTCGTCATCGGAAACTACATCGACAATCATGCCGCCGCCCTGATGATGAGCCACCTGCTGCGTCATCACCGCCTTGCCCTTCCCGAAGGCCAGCGTGCTACCGGTGTTGAGGCCGCCCGAAAGCCCGCCGTCAACGCTGGATCGTTGCCCCCAGAAGCTCCCTTCGGCTACCGACGTATTGAAGCTGTTATAGGTGCTGAGGCTGGCGCCGTGGCGGTCGGCGGTCAGGGTGCCGCTGGTTTCTCGGATAATGCTGTTGTCTCCCCACTGCTGGCTGACCGACGCCGAAGCGTATAGGTCACGGGTGCCGGTGGTATCCGTCCGGCTACCGACGCTGACGCTACCGCTGCGCCCTTCGCCGCCGAGCGGGAAGCTCAGGCTGAGGCTAACGCCACGATTACGCAGGGCGCTGCTGTCCTGATAGGGGCGATCAAACCCCGACAGCCGCCAGTTCACCGAAGTGCCCGCCACGCGGGTCCGCGAACTGTAGCCCACATCTACGCCCGGCCCGCGCCCCCGGCTATGGTGGGTGATCCGGGCGTTGACGTTGTTCTCGCTGTTAAAGCGCCAGGTTGCCGACAGCACGCTGTTGTACTCGGCCTGCGGCGAGGAGGTACGCTGCGCACCAAACCCTTCCGCAGGGCGGAACCAGCTGCGGCTGTGTCCGAACGCCACGTTGCCGCGGCGGTGGCTAAGCACCGCCTGGGAATCGAAACCGTAGCCGGTGGCCGAACTGTTCCACAGGTTGCCGTAAAACTGCAGCGCGTCCGCCGGTTGAAAATCCAGCGAGCTGCCAATCTGCGTCTCCTTGCCGATTTTCTGCCACGCCAAACCGAGGGTAGCGCGGGGATGCAGTAAATAATTGAGGCTGGCACCGGCTGCCGGCTCGCCGGTGCCTAGGGTGCTGTCGCTGTTGAACAGCGTGCGCTGCTGGCCGGCAAACAGGTTGTAGCGCAAACGCTGCCCGGTATTACGCCAACGCATCGGCTTGTTGATGGTTTCCGTCACCCGGCTACTTTCACGACCATCTTCAAGTACGCGGATTTCAACGTCGTAAATGCCCGCCGGCAAAACCGTGGTATCCAGCATCTGCATGCCAGGTGCGACCGGTTGCGCGTTAATCAGGGAACCATCGCGATAAACTTCGGCCACCCCCTCGCGGTTGGCGGTGACGTAAACCGGATACAGGCTGGCGAATCCCGCGTCTTTCAACAGCGTCTCGCTGCTCCCCGCCATGGCACCCACCAGGGTACTGACGCCACCGCCGCGTGAGTAAGGCTGATGCAGCAGCCCTTGGCTGTCAGGGGTAAACAGACCGGCGCGGACAAAATGCTGCTGAAACTCACGTTGGGAGTACAGCGACGTCACCGCGTGGCGGGTCTCGTTAGCTGACCCGCTGCTGCGGTCCAGTTGATACTGGCTGACGGTGGTCCAGCTCCCGGTCGCGGCTTCGGCACCGCCGGTCCAGCCCAGCGCCGTCTGCTGGCGGCTGCCGCTGATGCTCAACTGGTTGTTCAGCAACAGCCCCGAACTGCCCGATTCAGGCAGGCTGAACCAGCGATCCGCCGCGCCGCTTTCCGACGCCGGCGTGATAAGGACCAGCCTGGCATCGCTGAGGTTATAATCAACGGCCATCAGGCCATGCGGGCAACGGCCATCACACTGGCCGAGCGGCAGCGCTGACGAGAAGGCTTGCAACCAGCGCTGGCGCTCTGACTCGGGGTACGAGCTCTCTGCCGGATCGGTAAACTGTATAATCTGCGCCCGATCATCTTCCGTCAGCACTATCATTGCATCACCCAATACCTTGCCATCGAGGACTACCCGGGCGGATATCGGGGCATTAAAAAAGTGCTCACGGAATTCTGCTGGCATGTCTGCCGCCTGACTGGCAAGAGACTGGGACGCCTGAGCTACAGCGGAAAGGCTCAGGGTAATGGCGAATGCAATTGCGGTGACAAGTTGGAGAAATGGCATGATTAACTCATTACTCTCTGAATTGGGGCAAAAAAAGGGAGAGGTTGCCCTCTCCCGAAGCAGTGAAACGGCAATAACGGCTTATGGGGTTACTACCGGGACCGTATCGAAGATCATGGTGACCGGGCCCATGTAATTGCCTGCCGCCGGACGTGCACTGAGGGTGCTGCTCTGGCTGATCGCCATGGTAGCGGTCTGCTCGGTTGCCGCCGCCGTGGAGTTATACAGCTCAACTGCGGTTGCCGAAGTCACCGGCAGCGTCTTACCCGCCAGGCTGACCGTAAGAGGAATCGCGTCGGTGCCTGCGCCCGAGGTCAGGGTCGGAGCACCGTTGAGGTATGCCTTGATGCCGCCGGCGGTATTTTTCATCTTCAGCTGCTTGCCCGGATCGGCTTCAACTACCGACATGCTCGGCTCATCCCAGCGCATTTTCTGCGACTGAGCATTCCAACCGTTGACCGGGGTAACGTAGAAACTGTTGTCAGGGATCACCGCTTCCACGGTAAAGTCCACCTGCGGCGTATCCGCATTGGCAGCAAAGCCGCAGGCCAACAGGGAAGCCGCCAGGCCGATTTTTTTCAGGTTCATCATTTTGAATTTCTCCAGGTTATTTAATTGTCCGGGCAGTAACATTACTTACCGGTATTCAGGTTTTTTTTCTGACCGCCTTCGATCAGGGTGTATTGCCAGACTCGGTCTGGCGCGGCAGTACGTTTGAGCGTTTTGCCGGGTCTTAACTGGACAATCACGCCGCTGTCGCAGTTTTTTAACGCTTTGTCGCAGGACTTCAGTCCGTCAATCACCACGGAGGCATTACCGTGGTTAACAATGTTCAATTGGTTCCCCCCACCGCTGATGCGCGAGTCAAAGCGCGCGTTGTCCGGATGGACGGTGACGATGGTGCCGAATCCAGACATCACCGTGACGCCTGCATTGATTTCGTCCTGGTATTGCTTTGCATCCGCGCTGCTGATGCCGAACTCTTTGCTGCTGTCGGGCACCACCGGGATGTAGCGCACGCGGTAATAACGCTCTTTCTCCCGCGAACCGGTAAACACCAGACGGTTGGTCTGCATACCGCCAGCGGGAATAATCAACCGGGGCGGCGTGGAGAGCAGGCCGGTGCCTTTTCCGCTAACCATGGCGTCGGCGTCCAGGTTTTTCTCTACCGTCTCACCTTTGTTATCGAACAAAATTTCATAAATATTGATGCGTACGAAGGCCGTGGCGTCGCCAGTGTTATGAATACGCTTGGCCAGCGTGCTTTTACCGCTTTGCATATATTCATTCAGGGAACCAACGTTAATAACCGGGCCAGCCAGCGCCGGCAGCGCCACCATTAATGCGGCAGCGGTGAAAATACCTTTAAACATATAACTCTCTTAATCAAACTATTAAGCAATATCGGCGTACACCTGATTTAAAAACCCCATACACCCAAGTGCAATGGCTTTTTAAATAGGGTTCGCGGAGTGCGACCTGAAATATCATTGTTTGGGCAGATGCCCGTAGCGTTTTAAAAGCTCCATCTGATTGCTGACACCCAGTTTTTTTCATTGCTGCCTGTTTGTGACTGCTAATCGTTTTGATGCTGCGCTTCTTTTGCACTGCAATTTCTGACACCGTCAGACCATTCATGTAATTAAAAATGACCGCGTGCTCGGCCTGGGTTAATAGCAAAATTGCTTTTTCCTCAACCGTAAGGCGCCGCTGTGTATCCAGCGAGACGATTTTTTGGTAATACTGATCAATATGTGATTCCAGCCAGTACCCCTCCCCGCCTGACTTTATCCACGGCTTCAATAAAGCAGGACAGAGGAGCGCAGCGCCATATATAAGCCTTCGCGCCTGACAGCATATATTCCACGACTTCGGCAGCATCGTTACCAGAAGAGGTAATAATAACCGACACGCCTGCATACTGCGAAATACGGGCGACCGAGAAACACACCATTTGCTGACACGAGAAAAAGTCGGCATCGATAACCACTACGCTGATATTTTCACGTTCAACAAAACCCTTATCAACCGCGCTCTCATTTTTAAACAAGTGCACCTGATTAAACCTGCGAGTCTCCAACAAGGTCGAATAGAAACCCTTGCTCATTATCTCGCATGACGAGACAACGGCGACACCGCTACTTTGTGTCAGGCGGCGCATAAAGCGCTGAGCCAGAGAATGTGCACTCACAATGCCTTCCTGTTATTTAATAATTTTCACCACGTTCTATAACCTGAACCGTAGTCAACCTGCTATTTATTCAGGTGGTGAAGCACGCTTGATTACATCCACTTTTATTATCGCCGCCATGGTAATCAAAGGGTATCCGTGACTTGCGATGGGTGCATTTGAACACCGGAACACTCTTAGCTCAACACCCTAAGCCAAAATGGAACGCAAATGTAACCGTTACAAAATATTCACATAAAAAACAACAAGTTAAATCGTTATTTTTGCGTTACTTTAAGGGAAATCCGCTTTTGATAGCCGCAATACCAGCGCCGAACCTGCGGTTAAAGGATGTATTTCGGATTAGACACGGATTATAATGATGACTTTCGCATGTAAGGAAAACGCATGGACATTCTTTTTTATTACCAGGTTGGGGTACTGAAAAACGGTACACGCTCGCTTGAGCTGAGTAAGCAAAACAAGCTCGGGCTGGCGCTCTTTTGCAAAAAAGAAGGGCTACTGGTGACAAAGGAGGAGTTCGTGCAGGAGTGCTGGGAAAGCAAGGGCGTTATTGTCTCCGATAACACCGTAAGACAGACCTTATTCCGACTGCGTTCCGCACTGGCTGACATTGGCGCACCGGAAGATACGCTTATTACCCAGGGGCGAAATGGCTATGTGCTTAAGCCAGGGGTTATTAAGGTGATTGACAGTGATAATGTTTATGAAGCGGCGATTAATATCAACGCCGAGCCACATCATGTTTCCGTCAAACCATCCGCAACGGCAGACGAGGCAACAACGGCGCCAGAAAAAAGTCAACGATGGCCGGTGTCCGGTCAATATGCATTATTAGCACTGGCAGTAATGCTATTGTTTTGTGGCGGAGTTTTTTTGCGATATCTCTTTTTTACCCACGAGATTTCCTTTACCCACTATAAAGATGAAGGTGGCCGAGCATTTTTTCTTCTCTGACAATATACGCAAAGATAAAAATAAAGAGGATTCGGTGCGCAGGATTATCTACTGGTTAGACAAGAACAATCGCAAACCCGCCGACGGGCCGCTGATCTATGTGAGTGCAGACTGGCGAGACACGCTTTCATTCCTTTCCTGTAAAAAAGACATTACTTTGCCATCGGGTGATTGCCTGACCATCAATGTGATTGGAGGTAATAAAAAATGAAATGGCTGCTTCTTGCCTGCCCAATTTCTCTGTTTGCAGGATGGTTGGCATTTCCGCTGGTGGCCCAATTTTATGTCGGTGAATGTACCACGCGGTCGTTATTAATTTATGATGAGCCCCATAAGACCGTCATCAGCGACGCCATATGGGATACGCTGCGTGGTGGCAAACAACATTATTACACCAGCAAATTACGCCTGATACCGGATAACGGCCCGGAGGAAAACTATTATATTGAGAGAACGCTCAAGACGTCGGTTAACTATCATATGGATTCAGCGGAGATAACCAGCGTGGCGGCGTTCAGGATAGCAGGACCTGATACCTCGGATCCGCACGTTGGGCGTTATATTGATCCCCTCTCGGAACAGGGTTTCACCGCAAGGGTGTATTTCTTCCGCGTGGGAGAACGTATTCTGTCTGGATTTCGCGACCGGCCCTTGGTGTCTTGTCAGAAAAGGTAAAGCAATGACGTTGGTTCGCCTCCTTGAACCGCTGTTATCGCGGAGCTGAGCATTATCTCTACCTCTGGGGCGTGGGAAACGCCCTCTGTCCGGCCTTGCTGCAGATGTTCTGCTCCCCCTCTTTCACAAGCTGCGCCAGCCCGCCCCGTCAAGGCCCATTTTTATATACAGTCCCGTCGGGTTGACGGCCGCAGCGCCGCTGACCGGAAGCGCGATGGTCTCCCTCCCCTTGACGAAGCACATCTCCCCCCTGCGCCCGATATGAACCCTGTCACAAAACGCGCATTACTTTTTTTGCTGCCGATGCCACAGGTTGTAGCGAACAAGTTGGTTAATAGCCCGTTACAACCTATCGCATCTAATTGTTAAATTTTATTCATGCGTGATACGCATCAATCCATGAGTTTATTGCGCTTATCTGGTTTATTTTCCTGATCCAGTCTGCAGCAACGGGCGCGGTAAAAACGCCAATGACCAACTGGAGATAACGATGCATTCCTCTAAGCTACCCATGACAACTCGGGCAAAAACCAGCGCGATACTGCGTGTAACCTCGGGCAATTTCCTCGAGCAATTTGATTTTTTCCTGTTCGGATTTTATGCCACCTACATCGCCCATACCTTCTTCCCTGCCAGCAGTGAGTTTGCCTCGCTGATGATGACCTTCGCGGTGTTTGGCGCGGGCTTTCTGATGCGACCGTTCGGCGCTATCGTACTGGGTGCATACATTGATAAAGTCGGCAGACGTAAAGGGCTGATTGTCACCCTGTCGATCATGGCCGCCGGACCTTCCTGATTGTCCTTATTCCCTCCTATCAAACCATTGGCCTCTGGGCGCCGTTGCTGGTGCTGGCGGGGCGTTTATTACAAGGTTTCTCGGCGGGCGCAGAGCTGGGCGGCGTGTCCGTTTATCTGGCCGAAATTGCTACCCCGGGCCGTAAGGGTTTTTATACCAGCTGGCAGTCTGGTAGCCAGCAAGTGGCCATTATGGTGGCGGCAGCCATGGGCTTCGCCCTGAACGCCGCGTTGGAAGAAAGCGCCATTCGCGACTGGGGCTGGCGGCTGCCTTTCCTGTTCGGCTGTCTGATTGTGCCCTTCATCTTTTCCTGCGCCGCAAACTGCAAGAAACCGAGGCGTTCACCGCCCGCCGCAACCATCTGGCAATGCGCGAGGTGTTTAAAACCCTGTTAGCGAACTGGCAGGTGGTTATCGCCGGCATGTTGATGGTCGCCATGACCACCACCGCGTTTTATCTGATCACCGTCTATGCCCCGACCTTCGGCAAGAAAGTGCTGATGCTCAGCGCCTCGGACAGTCTGCTGGTCACCTTGCTGGTGGCGATATCCAATTTCCTCTGGCTGCCGGTAGGCGGCGCCCTGTCAGACCGTTTTGGCCGCAAACCGGTGTTGGTTACCATGGCGCTGCTGGCACTGGTCACCGCCTATCCGGCGCTGAGCCTGCTTGCTGAAGCCCCCAGCTTTTCCATGATGCTGACGGTGCTACTGTGGCTGTCCTTCCTTTACGGCCTCTACAATGGCGCCATGATCCCGGCGTTAACCGAGATCATGCCGATGGAGGTGCGGGTCGCCGGCTTCTCGTTGGCCTACAGTCTGGCAACCGCTGTTTTTGGCGGCTTTACGCCGGTTATTTCTACCGCCCTGATCGAGTACACCGGCGACAAAGCCTCGCCCGGCTACTGGATGAGCTTTGCCGCGGTATGTGCATTATTGGCAACGCTTTATTTATACCGTCGCAACAGCTTATCGCTGCAAACCGCCGCTTGAATCAGGGATTACACCATGCAAAACATTTATCGTTCACTGCTCGCCATACTGCTATTTTCGGCTGTCAGCACCCCGGTGCTGGCCAAAGAAGTGACCGTCATGATTTCAGGTGGCTTTAAAGCCGCACTGGAAAAACTGGCACCGCAATTTACCGCCAATAGCGGCGACACTGTCGTTTTGGTGTCTGGTCCCTCCATGGGTAACACCCCTCAGGCGATCCCGGCACGCCTGGCGCGCGGAGAACAGGCCGACGTGGTGATTATGGTCGGTGATGCGCTGAACAACCTGGATCAGGGTAACTGGCTGCAGCCGGGTTCGCGTGTCGAAATAGCCGACTCGCCGATTGGTATAGTGGTCAGGCAAGGTGAGCCCAAGCCCGATATCAAACGGGCGGCAGATCTGCGCAGCACCCTGTTGCATGCCACATCCGTGGCTTATTCGGACAGCGCCAGCGGCCGCTATATCAGCGGCCAGCTGTTCAAAAAACTGTCTATCGAAGCGCAGATGAAAGAGAAGGCGCATAAGGTTGAACGCATTCCGGTGGCATCCGAATGGCAAAAGGGAAATATGCGCTAGGTTTCCAGCAGGTGAGCGAACTGCTTCCGGTGCCGGGCGTCACCTTTATTGGCGAACTGCCGGAAGAACTGCAGCACATTACCCGCTTTGCCGGCGCGGTCACCGCCAACGCACAGCACCGTCAGGCAGGCAAAGCGCTGCTGGATTTCCTCTCTTCCGCCGAAGTGCAAAACACCATTCGCGCCACCGGCATGAGATCGGTGCAGGCCGAACGACCGGTTAAACCGCGTGATACTGTTCAGTGATCAAGGTTTCCAACTCACCAGCCAGGTAAGACTGCATGCGTCCGCTGCGCCTGATCAGGGCCCACCGTGCGCTTCACCACCGGATCGGTCAGTGGCAGGTGAGTCAATACCGAATGTGCTGAGCTCGGCATCGACATAGCGGGCACGGCGGCAATGCCGACGCCCGCTTCAACCATGCCCAGCAGGGTCGTCACATGGCGGGTTTCGCAGAGGCTGGGACGCTCGGGAATAATGTGTCCCAGCATCTGATCGAGCAGATGGCGGTTACCGGAGGTCTGATCCAGCCCCACGTAATCCTGCTGATAAAACTCGCGCCAACTGAGGCTTTTTTTACGGGCGAGAGGATGATCGCGCCGGCAGGCAGCCACGTAGACATCCCCCACCAACGGTACAAATTCGATATTGGGTTGCAGGTTTCTCGCAAAACAGATGCCGAAGTCAGCCTGACCACTGGCAACCGCTTCAATGACATTCCCCGCACTGCTATCAATAAGCTTGACCCGCACCCGTGGATAGCGGGCCCTGGAAACGGCGGATCACGTCAGGCATGAAATAGTAGGCTGCCGAGGGCACCGTGGCGACGGTGACCAGCCCCATGCGGTCCTGACTCACCTTATTGATATCCGCCAACACCGACTCAACGTTGGCCAATAGCTGGTCCGAACGTTCGGCAAAGGTCTGGCCATACAGCGTCAGCGTGACGCGCCGGGTGGTTCTGTCGAACAGCTTGATACCCAGCGCGGATTCAAGCTTTTCTATTCTGCGGCTCAATGCTGACTGTGACAGGCAGATGGACTCCGCGGCAAGCCGAAAATTGCCGTATTCAACCAGCGCACGGAAGGCATAGAGATCGTTAAGATCAAAATTCACGGGCATAGCAACAGACGATCCTTTTTCAGTGGCAGCAAGGGGTTAAGGGAAAGATGATAGCCGCATCTTGCTCAACCGCCATCTTTTAGGCGCTGTCCCGATCCAAAAGCGCCGTGCCGTAAGAATTATCAACGGTGCAAAGCCAGCGGCCGTCGTCTTCCTGCCGAAAAACATAGGTTGCCCGCCGGGTTATCTCAACCATCACGCCCTGTTGATCGGGAAAGCGCAGCAGGGTTTCCATGATAACCAGCGCATTTCCGCCGCCTTCAACGATCTGCATTTCCCCCTGCTCCACCACCAGCCGATGCTGAAAGTAATCGGAAATGGCGATAAAGGCGTTGCGGATATTGTCTTTTCCCATGGCGATGGTGCCTGGCTTCACCACCAGAGCGGCATCGGGTGCATAGTGCTCCATCAGCGCGTCAAAATTCCTGGCTGAAATAGCGCTGTCGCAGAACGCAATGATCTGCCGAATCGGATGCGAATTCATCTAGCTGC
Source organism: Serratia odorifera (assembly GCF_900635445.1). Lineage (NCBI taxonomy): Bacteria > Pseudomonadati > Pseudomonadota > Gammaproteobacteria > Enterobacterales > Yersiniaceae > Serratia > Serratia odorifera. Next base: position 3,358,747 of record NZ_LR134117.1, on the reverse strand, counting down.
TCCTGTAAGGGTGTTCAGTTATATGTACCATAACCTCGCTTGGCGTCCGCTATTTATCAAGGCAATACGTTGTTTTCATCAGAATGAAGCCGTATGCCGCAGACCCGCGGCGCTGCCTGGCGATCATCGCTCAACGTTCGACGTCGCGGCCAGCGCCCGACGCAGGCTGTCCAGCGCCGGCGAACGCGCATCGGCGCGCCAGATAAAATGCGTGGTTGCCGATCCGGCGGCAACCAGAGTGACCCCAGCGGGCAGTTGCAGCAACTCGAGCACGCTTGCGGGTAACAGGCACAGGTAGTTGCCGGCGGCGACGCAGGCGAGCATCGCATGGTAAGAGCCGACCTCCTGCACCGCCGGTTGCTGGTTCGCAGGCAGTCGACGCGCCATCAGGCCAATGGCAAGCTCGCGGTAGCGACACCCCTGCCTGAATGCGGCAAGTTTGAGCGCACCGGCGTCATTGCCGCTTTTTGCCTGGTCAAACCCCACCGGCAGCACCAGGGTCATTTGCTCGACAAATAAGGGTTGAGAGGATAAACCGTCGGGACATATAACGTTACCGTCACGGCCTTCAGGCAGCGCGACCAGCGCACAATCCAGTTGCGCGTTATACACTTTTTCCGTCAGTTGTCGCGTCGGCAAGGTGGCCAAGGTCAACCGCACCTGCGGGCAAGCCTGGCGAAAATGACTCAACGGCATGGACAGCCGGCTGGCGGCGGCACATTCCATCGCGCCCAGCGCCAGCGTGCCGCTTGGCTGTTGAGGGTGCAAAGACTGGCGCGCCTCCTGCGCCAGGCTGAGAATGCGCTGCGCATAGCCGAGGAACTTGCGCCCCTGCGACGTCAGAGCCAAACGTCTGTTTTCGCGAGAAAAAAGCTGAACACCCAGTTCCTGTTCAAGCTGTTGGATGCGCGTCGTAATGTTGGATTGCACCCGTCCCAGGCGCGTAGCCGCTTTGATGATGCTGAGCTCCTCGGCGACCACCGTGAAGATTTCCAGTGAAGTATGGTTCATCTTTCATTCTCATTTTGAAAACGACATTGATTTTTACGTCTCTGCACGAGATTTTATAGTTGACCTTACATGACGCTCAAGCAGGTATAAACACCATGAAAACCGCTTTGTGTACCGCTGTTAACCTACAGTACCCGCTGGTACAGGCGCCGATGGCCGGCGTGTCTACCCCTGAACTCGCTGCTGCCGTCAGCAACGCCGGGGCGCTTGGTTCGATCAGCGTCGGGGCTTCAACGCCAGAACAGGCGGAGGCAATGATAGCCAAGACCCAGTCGCTGACCTCTCGCCCGATCAATGTCAATGTGTTCTGCCACCCGCCGGTGCAACGCGATCAACGGCTTGAACTGGCCTGGATACGGCGATTCGAGACGCTGTTCGACCAGTACGCGGCAACGCCTCCCGCACAACTGAGCGAAATCTACCAAACGTTTCATGACAACCCGCCGATGCTGGAGGTCTTGTTGGCACGCCGGCCCAGCGTGGTGAGTTTTCATTTCGGCATTCCGTCGGCCGCCGTTATCGACCAGCTAAAAGCGCGCGGCATCGTCACCTTTGCCACCGCAACCAGCCCGGACGAAGCACGTCAGATAGCCGCGAGCGACATTGATTTTATTGTGGCGCAGGGCATCGAGGCCGGCGGCCATCGCGGCCAGCTTGACCCACGGCAGGATGACGGTCAGCTAAGTACCTTTACGCTATTGCAGGCCATCAAGGCGGTCACGCCGGTGCCGGTTATTGCCGCCGGCGGCGTGATGGATGGCGCGGGCATTGCCGCGATGCGCCGTCTGGGCGCGACCGGCGTGCAAATGGGGACGGCGTTTATTCTGTGTCCGGAATCTGCCGCCAATCAGGCCTATCGCCACGCATTGAAGAGCCCGCAGGCGGCCACCACGGTGATGACGTCGGCGATTTCCGGCCGACCGGCCAGGTGTATCGACAATGCTTTTTGTCAGTTTACCCGCCGTATCGCCGAAGACGCCATTCCCCCCTATCCGCTGACCTATGCGCTCGGTAAAGCGCTCGCCGTTGCGGCAGCGGCGAAAGGCGAACACGGTTTTGGCGCCCAGTGGGCCGGACAGGGAGTGTCGCTGATTCGGGAAATGCCCGCCGATAGACTGGTGCAGACGCTGGTGGAGGAATGGCAGGCGGTATAACGCCGTTTTCCTGCGGGGTTGGCGGGACCGGGGGCGCTGCTGCCCCCCGTAACCTTATTGCACCAATACCAGCGCGCGTTTTTCCTGACTGCGCTCGGCAACGATCGACAACAGCAGCTCCTTAACCGCCAGCGCCGGGGCAGACAGCGGTTGCTGGCTGGAGACGCACAGCGTCATCGGCACCGCCAGTGCAGGGCTGATGATGCGCGCCATCCAGGCCTTGGCTGGGCCGATCATCGCTCGCGCGGCCGATTCAGGCAAAATGGTGGCACCCAGACCGCCGGCAATCGCCGCACTGAGGGTGGATGGCGACTCAATCTCGCCAATCACGTTCGCCGCCAGTCGGCGCACCGCCATCGCTTCATCTACCTGATTACGCACCACGTCACCCTCGCGCGGCAAAAACAGGTTCAATCGTGATACGTCCATCAGGTCGACGCTGTTGCCGGGGCTTGGTACCGCCCGCGTTGCCACCAGATATAACTCTTCTTTCGCCAGCAGGGTGGCGGTCAGTCCCGGCGGCGTTTTGGCACCGTACAGCACCGCCATGTCCAGACGGTAATTCTCGATTTGGCCAGGCAGTTCGGCCCTGCGTGTTCATGCAAACTCAGCAGAATGCCGGGATGCCGCTCGCGCACCGCCTGCAATAGCGGCAAGGCCAGCTGCGCCGCCGCGCTGCCGGACGCCAGTCCGACTGCAACCTGTCCGCTCATCGCCTGCCCTGCGCTGCACACCGCGCTTTGTGCCTGTTCGCACTGGCGTAAAATGGTCTGCGCATGGGCATAGAGAATATTGCCGGCTTCGGTCGGCATCACGCCGCGCTTGGAGCGAATCAGCAGCTGTTGATTGAGTTCGCCCTCCAGCGTCGCCAACTGCTGGCTGAGCGCTGGTTGAGCGATATGCAACACTTCTGCTGCCTGGGTCAGACTGCCGATATCGACAATTTTTACGAAATACTTGAGTCGTCTGAGATTCATGGTGCCCCCGTGATGCCGGTTAACAGCGAAATAAAAACCAACATCAGGCAGCAAGATCCAGGCCATAATGTCACGAGAGCGCATTTGCCATGCTAAGGTGTGGATTAACAGGCTAAAAAACGCAGGTTCGCTCCGTTCGGTTAACCACTGCCCCCGCAAGGCGGCGCGATTTTGCACCACAATGGGGCGGTTGCCGTGCGCATTGCCCGCCACCATGCCACCAATTCATTCAATAATGCAGCAGTTTGCATACTCTTACAGCAAACGCACCAAAACGCGTTTTTTGATGCTTTACAAGCCCCTGGCACCCCGTTATGATTCGCCTCGTTCAAACGATTCCTCTGTAGTTCAGTCGGTAGAACGGCGGACTGTTAATCCGTATGTCACTGGTTCGAGTCCAGTCAGAGGAGCCATATTTAGAGAAGCCCGCTTAAGGAAACTTAAGCGGGCTTTTTGCTTGCCGACGCTGGTATTAATCAGCCAGGTAAATAACACGCGCCGTGTATCAACAGCGAGGGGCCCCCCTCGCTGTCTCGTCGCTAAGCGGCCATTGTGCCCGTGGTATTGACCGGCGGATTGGCGTTACTCAGCGCCAGGTTGAGCCACGGTCAGCGCATCGCCGATGGTGTAATAGTGGCCGCCGGCGATGTAATGCAGGCTGCGCAGCGCGGGATCGGCGGTTTCGAAATGCCAGTGCCCGTCGCTGAATATACGGGTATCCGACCAGGCGCCGACGATCTCGCCAATAAACAGATCGTGCGCCGCCTGATTGTGAGGTTCGGCTATCAGCCGACACGCCAGCCAGGCACTGCACCCCGCAACAAACGGCATATCATGGCCATCAATGTCTAACAGTTGCACCCCGCTGTTGGTCAGTTTTTGACTATCCGTCAACAGGCTGTGCGTGCCCAGATAGTGGGTTAATGGCAGCTGTGCCGCGGTGGGCACCTGGACCACAAAAGTGCCGCTGCGTTCGATTAGCTGGCGCGTTTTGGCTACCTTGTCCAACACCACGTTGAGCTTGGGCGGCGAAAAATCCATCGCACAGGCCCAGGCAACGGTCATGATATCGTCACAGTCGCCATCACGCGCCGAGACCAGAACCGTAGGGCCATGGTTAATCAAGCGGTAGGCTTTTTCCAGCGCCACCGGGGCGATATGGCTTTCCATAGGCATCTCAATTTCTCTCTTTAACTTGCTGACATGCGCCGTCCGGCTAACCGGTCAGCCCACTTTTCTTGCCACCGCCACATCTGCCACGGCCCGTTGACAGCACGCCGAGGCAAGAGCCGTTGCAATGATACGCAGATCAATGTGCCAGGCGACGCACCGCCTGTTCTACCGGGAGATCGCCCTGCGTCAACTCGATGATCACCCGGTTGACTTCGGGCTGTTCAATCAATGCGACCAGCGTCGCCGCTACGTCGTCCCGCGACACATCACCATAAGGGATGGCGACGTCGGCTCGAACCTTGCCGGTGCCCACGTCATCGCGCAACGTTCCCGGACGCAGAATGATCCAATCCAGCTCGCTTTCAACCAGCTGCACGTCTGCGCGTTTTTTTACTGCCATATAATGTTCGAACTGCTCGGAAGCCTTGCCACCGCGCAGCGCGTCGGGGAAAGCGGAAACCAGCAGGAAGCGGCGGATCCCGGCCAGTTTGGCGGCCGCAATCGCGGTGGTCAGTCCGTCACCGTCAATCGCCTGGGTCATTGCCGGGCCGCCCTTGCCGCCAGCGTCGGCAGTAAAAATGACCACCTCGCTGCCGGTCATTAACCTGGCTAGCGCGGGCGCATCCAGCGCCAACAGATTACCGGCAACGGGAATGGCGCCCAAGGCGCTGAGTTCACCGGCCTGTTCTGCATGGCGATGTAGCGCGTACGGCTGCAGGCCACGGCTGGCCAGACGCGGGATCAAACGGCGGCCGATCTTGCCGGCGGCCCCAATAATAAACACATGACTCATTTTCACTCCTTATATCGACTGCATAGCAGCATGGTGTCGCGGCGCGCCCCTCAACGGCAGACGTTACTGCCCTCAAACCGGCAAAGTGCGGGCATCAGGGCTGGTATGGCGATGATGCGGTGCCGGGGCACGCGGCGTTGAACAGGCCGAACGGTCAGGCGGCGGTATGGGTATGATAAATTTTGCTGACCACCCGCCACTGGCCTTCAATCTTCAGCAGGTTAAAGAAATCGGTAAAGCGGAAACCGGAAATATCATCCGTATCGATCCGCGCGCTGGCGGCGGTTCCGACGATATCAATGTGCACGATGGCCGCTTTGGCTTCCGGCAAGGGGCGAAAGGCGCTATCAATGATGTCGAACAGGCCTTGAATCGGGCCGCCGGTCAATTTGCAGTCGTCATCCACGCCAAAGATAGTGGCACGCTCGCTGAATGCCGGTTTCATCAGCGTACTGGCCACCGGCATTGTATTGGTTTAGCACATCAACGATGGCGTTGTATTCCTGTACATAGGTGATATTGCTCATCTTGCCGTTCCTTATTTAACTGCGTGATGGTTCTAGGCAAATCGACGCCAGATTCAATCATTGCCGTTTGGCCAGTCGGTATACCCCTTGGCACCGCCGCCGTAATAGGCTTCGCGCGCAGCGATGGTCAGCTCTGCCCCCTTGCGCAGGCGTTCAACCAGATCAGGGTTGGAGATAAACAGCCGGCCAAAAGCCACCGCATCGATGATCCCTTCGGCCCGCCGGGCAATTGCCATTTCCAGGTCATAGTTATTGTTACCAATAAATGGCCCGTTGAACTGGCCGCTCAAGGCGTCCAGGTCGACGCCTGGCGGCACCGAGCGTGATGTCGCCGTCGCGCCCTCGACAAAGTGCAGATAGGCCAGATTGAGGGAGTTCAACTGCCCGATCAGATACCCGTAGGTCGCCATCACGTTGCTGTCTGGCGGCGTATTTCCGGCATCCGGCGTCACCGGCGAAAGTCGGATACCCACGCGATCGCTCCCCCAAACCCCGATCACCGCTTTCGTGACTTCCAGCGTCAGACGGCTACGGTTTTCAATCGAACCGCCATAACCATCGCTGCGCTGATTGGTCGAATCACGCAGGAACTGATCGAGTAAGTAACTGTTTGCCGAGTGAACTTCCACACCGTCAAAACCGGCACGTTTGGCGTTTTCTGCTGCGCGCCGGTACTGTTCAATAATCCCGGGTATTTCATCCGTTTCGAGTGCGCGGGGCATCGAGACCGGCACAAACCCCTCAACGGTATAGGTATTGCCTTCGGCAATGATGACAGAAGGTGCTACCGGCGATGCTCCGCCGGGCTGCAACGCGGTGCTGGAAAAGCGCCCCACGTGCCACAGCTGGCTGACGATTTTGCCACCGGCGGCGTGTACCGCGTCGGTGACTTTTTTCCATCCGGCAACCTGCTCGTCATTCCAGATCCCCGGGGTAGCGGCATAGCCTCGCCCCTGCGGCGAAATATTGGTGGCTTCCGCCACAATCAGGCCGGCACCGGCACGCTGCGCGTAATAGGTGGCATGCAGTTGATGCGGAATACCGTCTTCGCCGTAACGGCTGCGGGTCACCGGTGCCATCACGATACGATTGGCAAGTTCAAGTGCGCCAAATGTGGTTGGAAAGAACAGATCGGTGCGAGTGCTGTTATCAGTCATGGTAAATCTCTTTGATAGTTGACCAGTCGTCTAGTAAGTAAGTAAAAAAATGCAGCTACCGTAGCAGCTGCCTATTGATGCCATCAGCGACGCTAGATCAGCCGTACCGTCATTGACATGGCGCTGGCAAAAGCATCGTCGGTTTTGTGCAACTTGCCCAGTAATGAAGCCCCCAGCCACAGTTGGTAAAGCGATTCCGCCAAGGTGCGCGGCGCCATGTCCGTGACGATCGATTTATCGCCCTGCCCGGCTTCGATAGCGGCGGCGATGCGATCGATAATGGCGACGGTGCCAGTTTGCAGCACTTGCCGCATCCCCTCGGACAGATCGCAAACTTCAGGGCCGAGTTTCACCACCAGGCATTTACCTTCCGGCAAATCTGTCCCCTGAGTATCAGACCAATATCGAAAATAGCCCAATAGCCGGTCACGCCCGGTGCCGGTTGCCGACAACAGACGATCGATGGTGGCTAAATATTCCCTGAAATATTCTTCGAGTAATGCCTGCCCGAAATCTTCCTTGGATTTGAAATAGTAGTAAAATGATCCTTTCGGCACGCCGGCCGAGGCCACCAGTTCGGCCAACCCTACGGCAGTGTAGCCTTTGGTCGTCATCAGGGTTCTGGCCACGTCCAGAATGTGTTGGCGTATTTCGCAAGCTGGTTTTTTCATAGTGCGCATAGCATAGTCAAAAAACTGACCGGTCGTCTAGTAATTTTGTCAGGCTATTCGTCCATCGGCTGGATGCGCAGAACCCAGCCTGGCTGTTGACCCGATGCTTAGTTGCATTAAATACCCCACATGATAAAAAGGATCGTAGCTTCCCACTACGTTGATACCGTCTAATGACCTACAGCATCGACATAATCTCCTGCATCACCGAGCGTTTCATGGCACTGACAGCAACAGAAAAACGCATTGCGCGCTTTATTCTGGACGATGTTGCCACTGCCGCCGAGCTGCCTATCGCCAGCCTGGCGCACCACACCGACACCAGTCAGGCCTCAATCACCCGTTTCGCCAGAACCCTGGGCTGCAAGGATTTTCGCGAACTCAAGATGCGCCTGGCCCAGTCGCTGGCGGTGGGACAGCGCTTTATTCTGGATGTACCGGATCTTGAGGGCGTACAGGGCATTTACGAATCTATCATCAGCGTGCTGGAAACCAACCGACGCGCCCTGGATACCGAAGCGTTGCAGCTGGCGGTGAACTGGCTGAGCCAGGCTCGGCAAATCCTGGCAATTGGCATGGGCGGCGGCTCCACCATTTGTGCTCAAGAGTTACAGCACCGTCTCTTTCGCCTCGGACTGCCGGTCGTCCATCAGAATGATGGCCTGCTGGTGCGGATGATGTGTGCGGCGGTGGCGCCGAAGGACGTGGTGATTGCCCTTTCGCTCGGCGGCCATGCCAGTGAACTGACTAACAGCGCGGCCATTGCCCGGCAATATGGGGCCAAGGTGATCGCCATCACCCCGCCGGATACGCCGCTGGCCGAGCAGGCCGATCTGGTGTTGCCGCTGGTGGTGCGTGAAAACGACTATATCTTTAAACCCAGCACGTCACGCTATGCGATGCTGGCGATGGTGGATGTGCTGGCAACCGAACTGGCGATGGCAAACAAGGCGCAGGCAAAAGACCGCTTGCGCCGCATCAAGCTGGCGCTGGACAGTCACCGTGAAAACCACGATGACCGCCAGCCGCTAGGAGATTAACCGCAGGCGGCAATAAATCGTCGGGCCTGTGCTGCGGTTTGCTGTACGCTTTGCCCGGCACGATACAGATCGCTACCCAACCCGGCGCCACAGCAGCCCGCCTGCAGGTAATCGACAATATTGTCCGGCGTTACACCGCCGACAGCCAACACCGATACCTCAGGCGGCAGTACCGCTTTCAGTGCGCTAATGTACGCCGGCCCAAAAGCGGCTGAGGGAAAGATTTTCAGGCACTGCGCGCCGGCCTCAAGCGCAGTAAACGCTTCGCTGGCGGTGGCACAGCCGGCACACACCAGCATGTCATGCTCCAGCGCCCGGCGAATGACAGCGGGTTGCGTATTGGGCGTGACAATCAGTCTTGCTCCAACCTTGGCCAGCCAGTCCACCTGCTCGATATTCAGCACCGTTCCGGCGCCGATCGTCGCCTGCTGACCATACTGGCGTATCATCTGCGGTATGCTTTGTTGCCAACCGGGGGAGTTGAGCGGAATTTCGATGTAGCGTAAACCCGCGTCAATCAAGGCCGCAACATGGTCGGCAGCCTCTTCTGGCCTGACGCCGCGCAAGATGGCAATCAGCTTAATATCCATCATTGATTATCCTCTTTATTCCCTGCAAAAATGCGCTGTCGCCCGAACATTGGCTTACCGTTATTCCCAGCAGATCGAAGGCTGCCTGGTAGCGCATCAGTAATGGTTCTGCACCAACCAGCGTGACCGAAGACGGTTGCCGCTGCCCCGTCTGCGTTGCCAGCTCGGCACCGATCAGCAAGCCCGACAGATAGTCGCTGACCGATTCCTTTTTCAGCGCCCCCAACAGCCAGCGGGCGCGGGTTTCAAACAGCTTTGGCAGCAAGGCGGGAGAATCCACACCGGTTGCCAGCCCCTGGCGGAACGCCGCGGCATCCTCCTGCTGTTCCGGCAGCGCGTGGCCGATCAATGAATGGCTCAACAATAAATGGTGCAGTTCCCCCGTCATCACCGTGGTGAAATCCTCAATGCTGGCCTGCGGTGACCACACCCATTTGCAGTGCGTACCCGGCAGTACGTAACAGCTGGCAGGCGACAGCTGTGCTGCGCCAAGCAGCTGCGTTTCCTCACCGCGCATCACGTTGCAGGCGCCATCGCGCACGGTTTTCAGCCCCGGCACAATCCAGACATTCTCATCAACACGCTGGCATTGTGAGCCGATATCCTCAAGTCGTACGGGACAATCGAGATAGGGCACTGTCTGCCAGCCCGCCTCACTGCCGATCATCCCCGCCATCATGACCGGTATGTTCCGATTGCCGCGCCAGGGGGCGATGTAGCGCTGGAAGATGTCGCGCGGTGCCTGCCCTTTCAGACGGCTTACCCCCACCGGGAGGTTGAGTGAATGGATACAGTCGCCGTGCTGCACGTGCCAGGCGCGCAGTTGGGTCGACCCCCAGTCAATGGCAATATAATCGTCGATCATGCCCTTACCCCGCATTGCCTGATGCCTTGTCGGTAACGACCACCACGCTCTGGTCTTCACGTTCCCGGGTGATCATCGCCAGAGCGTCTTCCCGACTCAAGGTGCTGGCAGGCGTCATCAGCGTAACAAACAGCGAGCTGACAAAGCTCACCACCACCGACGGAATGCACGGATTCCCCCAGAAGGCCAGCCAGTCGGCCTTCGCCAGAATGACGATCGAGGTCAGCATGCCGGCGATCAGCGCGGTAAGCGCGCCCTGCCAGTTAAAGCGCAGCCAGAAGTGACCGAGCAGCGAGCAGACAAACAGCCCGGACATCAGCATCGAAATCATTTTGGTGATATAGCTGATGATGTCGTTGGAGGTCAGCGCGCAGATCAACGCCAGGCCGATCACCCCGGCCAGCATGATGCGCGACAGCAGAATGGCCTTGTTTTCCGGCGGCATTCTGCCGGTCACCATGGTGTAAACATCGCGCATCATAATGGCGACGGCGGCGATGGCATCGGAACTGGCGGAAGACATGGTGGCCGACAAACCGGCAATCAGCACCACCATGCCGAGAATGGCGGGCAGGAAACCGGTGGCGAACAGGAAAGCATAGTTACTGTTGGTCAGGTGCGGGTTCATGGTGAAGGCCGCCATGCCGATAATCGCCGGCAGAATGGAGAAAAACAGATACAACACGCCGGTATAGACAAACGAGCGGCGCACCGAGGACACGTTTTTACCCGAGTAGATGCGCTGGCGATACGATGGGGTAGCCAGCACGCCGACACCGATCACCGTCGCCAGCGACAACGCCGGCACCAGGCCCAGTTTGTCAATCGCAAACAGACTCAGAGCTTGCGGATCCATCGCCTGCTCAATCGCCTGCCAGCCGCCGACGTGAATCACCGCCAGAATCGCCATCAGAATAAAACCAAAGAACAGGATCAGCGCCTGAATCGTATCGGTCCAGACCACCGCCGAATAGCCGCCGATAATCACATAAATTGCAAAAGCCAGCGCGATAATAAATTTGGCCACGGTCAGGTCAATACCGGTAGCCCACGACAAATAGAGACTGCCGCCGAGAATATGCGCCCCCAGCCAACCAATTGAGGCAATAAATATCATCAGCCCGACGATATTTTTAATCAGATGACTGCCGCCGGTATAATAAGACAATTCTTCACTCATGGTCATAAAACGTAATTTACGCAACGGAGCAAATAGCCAGGCGACCAGCAAAATCCCGATAGCGCCGCCGACGCCGTAGAGCATGCCCGCCCAGCCGTTGCTGTAGCCGAAGCCGACGGCCCCCATGCTGGAGCCGGTGCCAACCATGGTGGCGACCGTCGATCCGAGGGTTAAAAACAGCGGTAGCGATCGCCCGCCGAGCAGAAAGTCTTCTCCACTTTTCTGGTTCCGGGATACGTACCAGCCAAGCCAGATCATGGCGATGGCATAAACAATAAATCCGACTAAAAAGACATGACTATTCATTATTCACATCCTGCCAGTTAATGAGTGTAAGGTAGAGAGAAGCCTGAGCGCTGAATAATTTCAGCACTCAATGAGCAAATGAGATTGTATTTTTATTTAATTACGCGCGTGACGCGTTATAACAGGTAATATCAACTTCAACTTTACAATCAACCACCAAATCCGCCACACAGCAAATACGTGCCGGAGGATTGGCGCCAAAGATTTCGCTGAATACTTTATTGAACGACTGGAAATAGCGTGCATCCGTCAGGATCACCTTGACATGTACCACATCTGCCAGGGTATAACCCGCCTCATCCATGATATCCAGGCAGTTCTGAATCGCCAGACGGGATTGATCGACAATACCGCCTTCGACCACTTCGCCATTTTTCATCGGTGTCTGGCCGGACACGTACAGCCAGCCCCCCGCTGCCACCGCACGGGCAAACGGCAGATGCTGCCCGCCGGTTCCCGTTGCGCCGTCGATCCCGTAACGTGTAATACTCATTATCATGCCCCTTCTTGCTGACGTTGACGACGCAGGAAACGCCCTGCTCGCCCGATAACCTGCTGTTGTGGCCCATAGCTCATCACGCCGTTCACCATCACCCGTTCAATGCCGGCGGCCGGCTGTCTGGGGTCAGAAAAACTGGCGATATCGCGTACCGTTTGCGGATCGAATAACACCAAATCGGCATAGTAGCCCACTTTTACCAGCCCCCGCTGCGGCAGACGGAAACGCGCGGCGGACAGGCCGGTCATTTTGTGGATCGCCACGGTGAGCGGGAACAGTTTTTCATCGCGGCAGTAATGCCCCAGCACGCGGGGGAACGCGCCCCACAGGCGCGGATGCGGCATCGGATCATTAGGCAGTCCGTCTGAACCCACCATCGTCACCGGGTAGCTCAGCACCCGGCGTACATCCCGCTCATCCATGTTGTAATAAATCGCACCGGCCGGCATCAGGCGCTTCGCCGCGTCATGCAGGCTCAGCTGCCAGTCAGTGGCAATCTGTTGCAGCGTTTTCCCTGCCTGTTCCGCGTGGGGGTGTGACCAGGTAATCACGATGTCGAACTCGTCGGTCACCTGCTTGAGATCGAGGGTAGAAGAGCTGGCGGAATACGGATAACAGTCGCAGCCAATCTCCTGTCGTTGACGCATGCGGTCAAACAAGGCCAGCGTCTCGACGGTGCGCCCCCAGTTGTTGGCCCCGGCGCATTTGTGGTGCGACACAACCACCGGCACCTTGGCGTGACGACCGATACGGAAAGCCTCATCCAGCGCCTCGAGGATCGGCTCGAACTCGGAACGCAGGTGCGTGGTGTAAATCCCCTGCTCGCCGGCCAGCTCCTCCGCCAGCGCCATCACTTCCTCGGTGCTGGCGTTAAAGGCGCTGGCATAGGCAAGCCCGGTACTTAACCCCAATGCCCCCTGTTGCAACCCTTCACGTAACTGGAGGCGCATCGCGGCAATTTCTGCGGCCGTCGCCGAGCGAAAAAGATCGTCCATATGATTGTTGCGCAAGGTGGTGTGGCCAATCAGCGTTGCCACATTCACCGCCGGCCTGGCGGCCTCGACCCCGTGCGCATAGGCCTCCACGCTAGGGTAGATAAAATGCACCTTCTCACCCAGCAGGTTCATCGGATCTGGCACCTCGCCCTTGATGGTCGCCAGCGCGGCACCGATCCCGCAGTTGCCAACGATCACCGTCGTCACCCCCTGGCTTATCTTTGGCAGATAGGCCGGCATGCGGATGACGTTGGTATCATCGTGGGTATGAACATCAATAAAAACCCGGAGCAAGCACCCGTCCTCACCCTCAATGGTCTGCAGCGCTGTGACCGCGAGCGACGGTGCAATATCCACAATGCGATCGCCCGCCACTGCCACATCAGCGCGGTATTGCTCACCCCCGCTGCCATCAACCACCGTGACATTCCTGAATAACCAGTCAACTTTCATTGTCTTCAGCTCCCTATGCATTCTGTGCAGCAGTAAACCATTTACACACGCTGAAAACAGTGAAAAACCACACAAAATCACCATGAAATTGTGGTACTTTAATTCAATAAAAATAAATAAAAACAAAATAATCAAATAAATTCAATAGATTAACTTTAGTTACCCAATCCTATCGCCATAAAAAATCAAAGGAGTCATGTTATGAAATACCAATCCGAGATGCTGGTACCCCACAAATCTGCGCTGATGAACCCATGCGCCAACGTGCTCAACGAAGACGTGTGTCTGCCTGCGGCGGTGATTAAAAAAGCCGCCTTGATGAACAACATCGACTGGATGCAGCGTTATGCCAATGCGCGCGGAGTTTCGTTGATACCGCACGGTAAAACCACCATGACGCCCGCGATTTTTCAGTGGCAGCAACGGGCAGGCGCCTGGGCTATCGGCGTTGGCAGCGCCTGGCAGGCAAATGCAGCCATGGCGAGCGGTATCCAGCGCGTGCTGATGGCTAACCAATTGGTGGGTAAAGCCAACATGCAGCTGATCTCGCGCCTGAAGTCGCATTATGCCGAGGTTGATTTCATTTGCTGTATCGACAGTCTGGCGAATGCACGGACGCTTTCCGCCTTCTTCCGTCAGCAAAATCAGGTATTGGATGTACTGGTGGAACTGGGGGTGGTCGGCGGGCGCTGTGGCTGTCGCAGCACTGACAGCGCGCTGGCACTGGCTGCGGAAATCGCCAACTTACCGGGGTTACGTCTACGCGGGCTGGAATTATATGAAGGCGTCTTGCATGGCGATAACCCGCAACCTCAGGTGGAGGCGCTGCTGCGTGACGCCGCCACCCTTGCCTGCCAGATGGCGGCTTACGTGGACGGCGAGTTTATCCTCACCGGAGCCGGTTCCGTGTGGTATGACGTGGTGTGCAATAGCTGGCTTGCGGCCGAAAAACCGGCGCAGTGCCGCATTGCGATCCGCCCCGGCTGTTATATCACCCACGACCAGGGGATTTATCACCAGGCTCAGCAACGGCTAATCGAGCGTGACCCCATCGCCTGCGAGTTGGCAGGCGACCTGGTCTCCGCCCTGGAACTGGTGGCGATGGTGCAATCGGTGCCGGAAAACCATCGTGCGGTGGTGAACTTCGGCAAACGTGACTGCGCGTTTGATGCCGGCTTGCCGCAGCCTGTCGCCCATTATCGCCATGGAACGGCACTCCCGCTGCCAGCGGGGGCGATAAGCAGCATCGGCATCATGGATCAACACTGCATGCTCAGCCTGACTCCCGGCTACGACTTACAGCCCGGCGATATTCTGGTATTTGGCACCTCCCACCCGTGTCTGACATTCGATAAGTGGAAAACGCTGCTGTTGGTTGATGATGGCTACCAGGTCGAACAACAGCTGGAAACCTTATTCTGATGGCACGGCTCACCGCAGCGGCTCAATCGGCACCGTAAAAGCCTGCCACCATAGCGAGGCATTGACGGTCATTGACTGGCAATGTTAACCCCGTTCACCGGCGTTATGATAAGAAAAGCCCGCTCAGGGAAACCCGAGCGGGCCTGTCGCTTCGCCGTGGGCCAGCGCGAAGGTTAGCGCGGGGCGGGATTCGCTTCTACCGCTGACGACAGGCTGCGCCCCGTCAGGGTGAAATAGGAGATAATGGTAAACACGCTGGTGATCAGGCCCAGGATCAGATAGGCCTGATGGAACCCTACCGAGTCATACATTCTTCCCACCCAGGCAGACAGCACCACGCCTGAAAGCTGTTTCGACAGGTTAAATCCTATCAGGAACAGCGTCGCCGACACCCGTGGATCGAACACCGAAGAAATGTATTTGAAGGTGCCGACCAGCAGGAATGGCAGCTCGAACATATGCAGCGTTTTCAGCACAATGACCTCGATGCCGCTGCTGGCAAATGACGAGCCGATGATCCTCAGCGACATGATGGCACCGGCCACCAGTAATGCGTTTTTGGCACCGATACGGTTAATGATAAACGGGGCACAGAACATAATGCAGGCATTCAACAACTCCCCGCCGGTGGTCACAAAACCAAAAATCTCGGTGCCGCGCTGGGGCGATGAAAAGAAGCCTTTGAAGAAGTTGGCGAATTGCTGGTCAAACACGTCATAAATACTGGCAACGCCAACCACGTATAATAAAAAGGCCCAGAAACGCGGCATTTTTAACAGTTCCAGCGCCATCGTCAGCGAAAACTCGCGCTGATTGGCGCCCAGCTTATCCAGCACCTGCGCGGTCTGGTGTGGCTGCGGGCGGGAAACAATCAGCAGAATGGCCAATACTATGCCAAAGCCCGAGGCGATCCAGAAGGTGATATTGGGATTGATGCTGAACAATAACCCGGTAATCGACGCGCAAATCGCCCAGCCCACGCAGCCCGAAACCCGCACCTTGCCGTATTCAAAGCGATTGGTGCGGCTGACGCGTTCGATATAGGCCTCTACCGCGCCGGCACCCCCGGAGAACACAAACCCCAGGTATAATCCTCCGGCCAACGCGCCGGCATAAATATTGTATTGCAACAACGGGGCAAGCACGTAAATAAAGAAAGGGGCAAACAGAATCAAAAGAATAACGATGGCCCATAGCAGATGTTTACGCAGGCCCAATTTGTCGGAGATCAACCCGAAAGCCACCTGAAATATAATGGCAAACAGGGCAATAAATGAAAAAACCAACCCAGTTTCAGTCTTGGTCAGATGATTGACATCCGCCAGCCATATCGGGAAAAAAGGAAAGTACGCCGACATGATGAAATAGTAAAAAAAGAAAAACAGCATAAAATAAATAAAATTATGCCGTTCTTGCGCCGAGAGTTGAGTCAGTTTCATAGTGTCACCTGGATTATTATTTTGTAATGGGGGGGCTCGCCCCCCTCCACGCTTACCGATGTTTGATAGTGACCTGATAACGCCATTGCGAGTCCTGCAACAACCACGCGTCATGCACGCTCGGCGTCCAGGAATCGTCGCCGCCGACGCCCATGTGCTGGGCATCCAGCGTGATCCAGATACCCGCTTCGGCACGCAGCAGATGCCAATGGTCGACCTCCATTAACTGTTTGCTGCCGTAAGGCATGATGGAAAAATGGAATAATCCGTCGATGTGCCAACCGGCCCAGTTGAGCTCGCGGGTGTCGCAGCGCAGGCCATTTTCCGTCGGGAAGACATACGGGGTGACCATTTCACTCAGCGGCAGACGCCAGCGTGAAAAACAGGCGCTCTGCCGGCGATCGGGATAGTTCTCATGCGGCCCCAGTCCTAGCCACTCGACCTCGGCGGCATCCGGTGTGGCCTGGAAAACCATACCGATACGCGCCAGCGCGGGCAGATGTTCGGCGCGCTGCCCTTCGACGCTGATGGTTAACGCGCCCTGGCCGTCAATCACCATCTGCCAGCGGCTGACGATCAGGATTTCCTCACCATAGCGGTAATGGAAGGTACTGCAGATCTCCACCCGATCCGCGTAAGCCTGCGCCGTGCAGTGAGCGCAAACCCGCTGCAAATCATAAAGTCCGGCCTTTTTCCAACGTTCAACCCAGGCGTTGGGATCGCAGCGCTCCACCTCGCTGACGCCAATGTCATTATCCAGCGGTGCGCGCACGAACTGGTCGGTAAACGGCGAAATCAGTTTATCCACGCCCGCCACCGTCCATTGGCTTAACAGACCGCTGGCGCGGTCGACCCGCCACTGCTGCTCGCCGTGCGAAACCCGATACCCGTCCTCATGCTGTTGCAGTTGCGGGCAACCGGCCGCTTTGACAACGTCTGGCAATACCAGCGCCGTCGGCAAGCGGAACTGCTGCCATGCGACACGGTGCCCTGCCGGCGACCAGGCGGTGGCCTGCGGTTGGATAACCTCGACGATCAGGTAGAGATCGCGGGCGTTCGCTGGCAAATCGCCCGCTTCAGCCAGGACAATCACGCTACTCCCCTGTGGCGCAATGGCCAGCGGCAGCTCACCGGACCGCCATTCGCGCCCGTCCTGTTCAATGCGCCAATGCAACCGCTCGTTGTCACTAGGGCGGAAAAGGTATTCGCTGCTGACGGCCAGTTCGAGCGGCGCCGTGCTCAGCAACGAAAACTGAAAGAACTGCTGCGCCTGTTTGGCTTCGTGCAGCGACGGGTGCGGCGTGCGGTCGGCAAACACCAGGCCGTTCATGCAGAACTGGCGATCGTTCGGCGTATCGTTGAAGTCACCGCCATAGGCCGGCGCCGGTACGCCATTCAGGTCGTTCTTGAGCAGCGATTGGTCGGCCCAGTCCCAGACAAACCCGCCCTGCAAGCGGGGATACTGACGAAATGCGCGCCAGTACTCGTCAAAATTGCCGAGGCTGTTACCCATCGCGTGGGCGTATTCGCACAGGATCAGCGGACGCTGTTCGCCCGGCATGCCGATCCATTTCTTTATCGACCATTTGGGTACCGCCGGGATCTGCTGATCCTCGTCCACCCGAGCATACATCGGGCAAATGATATCCGTCGCCGCGCTGTTGGCGCCGCCGCCTTCATACTGCACCGGACGGCTAGGATCGCTACTTTTGAGCCAGCGATACAGCGCGTCATGCAGACTGCCATGCCCCGATTCATTGCCCAGCGACCAGATGATGATTGAGGGATGATTGCGGTTACACTGCACCATTCTGGTGACTCGGGCGCTGTAGGCCGGGAACCAGGCCGGATCGTCGCTGAGCCGTCCCATCGGCACCATGCCGTGCGTCTCGATATTGGCCTCGTCCACCACATACAGCCCATAACGATCGCAAAGCTCATACCAACGGGGATTATTGGGATAATGTGAACAACGCACCGCATTAAAGTTGTTCTGCTTTATCAGCAGAATATCCTGCAGCATATCCTCTTCGCTGATGGCCTGACCGCGTTGCGGATGATGCTCGTGTCGGTTGACGCCACGGATCAGCAGCGGCTGGCCGTTGAGTTTCAGCAGTCCGTCGACGATCTCGACGCGGCGAAAACCGGTGTCCGCCGCCTCGGCTTCAATCAGTTGTCCATCGGCGTCATACAGGGCAATAACGGCGCGATAGCAATGCGGCAATTCCGCGCTCCATAAATCCGGTGCCGCCACCGGCAGCCCAAACGTCACCCGTTCGGCATAACCACCGCGCTCATCAACCGCCGCGCTGCCGAGCGGCTGGCGTTGACCGGCAATCTTTTCATCACCGCGCCATAGCGACAGGTCAACCTGTAACCCGCTCAACGTCGCCTTACCCACCGCCACCTGGACAGAAGCCTGCAGCGTGCCGTGGCGATATTCGCTATCCAGCCCGGCAGTCAGCTGAAAATCCGCCAGATGAGCGTCCGGTTTATGCAGCAGCGAGACCGAACGGTAGATGCCGCTCATGCGCCACATATCCTGATCTTCCAGCCAGGTTCCCGCGCTCCATCGCATCACCATCACGCAGAGGCGATTGCCGCCACCGGCATGCAGCGCGTCGGTTAAATCAAACTCGGCCGGCAGACGACTGTCCTGCGAATAGCCAATCCAGCGGCCATTGCAAAAAAGGTGAAACGCCGAATTAACGCCGTTGAAGATGATGCGGGTGCTGCCGCTGCTCAACCAGTCAGCGGGAATGTCGATCTCGCGCGAATAGCAGCCGGTGGGATTATCCTCCGGCACCAACGGCGGTCTGGTGGCTATCGGATAACGGACGTTGGTGTAGATCGGCGCATCATAGCCGTCCATTTGCCAGTTGGAAGGTACGCTGACGGGCCGACTTTCCGGGCTATCCTCAACCAGCCAGCGAGGATCGGCCGCTTCTGGCCGCGCCAGGTAGGCAAAACGCCATTCGCCATCCAGCGACGCCCGCTGTTCGGAGCGCCGGTTATCCCTGGCCGGTTCAAGTGCACGCCAACTGCGAAACTGCGGATGGGCCGGCAAGCGGTTGAGATGGCAGATCGCCGGATTTTGCCAGTCCTGTCGGGCAATGACCTGCTGGAGGACACTGTCCGGTGACACCGCGTTTACCGCATAAATATGATGCTTCATAACCGTCCTTTCCTGCTGTCTGTGGAATGTATAGCGCTATACATTTTTAAACGAGTAAATACGATTATTATCCTTACCAGCAATCAAATAAGTGATTATCTTTGAGTTAAATCACGCTATTTATCGGTTGTTTCACATAATGTATTACGCACGACATAAAATGTTTTTTTTAGACATTTTCCGACAGTACGGCTTATCACAGACGCCAAGCGTGCCGTTAAGAAGAGAGCGAATCGATGACCAGACGTCAGGCAACCCTGGAAGATGTGGCAATAGAAGCGGGCGTATCGCAGCAAACCGTGTCACGAGTATTGAACAACCCGGCTATCGTCGCTGAACGCACGCGCAAAAAAGTACTGGCCGCGATGAATACGCTCAATTATGTGCCCAACCGCTCGGCGCAGATCCTGGCTGGCAAGGCGTTGCCGACCTTTGGCTTGATCACCACCTCGCTGGCGCTGCATGCCCCGTCGCAAATCGCCTCATCATTCAAGCATCATGCGGAACTGGCCGGCTACCAGGTGGCGATCTCGATGTTGAAAACCGGTCAGTTGCCGAGCCTGCAATCGGCGTTGAACGAATTCCGCGCGCAAAAGATCAACAGCGTGGTCATGAGCCTGCCGCTGGAAAAAGCCGATGCCGAAACCCTGACCAGAGATAATCCCGACATCCGGCTGCTGTTTCTCGACGTTCCCCCCGCCGCACAGGTGTGCCACCTCGGTTTTCTGCACAGCGACGGCACCGCCAGCAGCGTCAATCTGCTGCTCGACCTGGGACACAGAAAATTCGGTTTGCTGGCCGGTCCGGAAAGCTCCATTTCGGCCCGCCTGCGTCTCGCCTGTTGGCGCGACACGCTGTATCAGGCGGGCATCACCGAAGTCGATACCGAATACGGCGACTGGAGCGCCAACAGCGGCTGGATAAAAACCGTGGAACTGTTCAGCCGGCACCCGGATATCACCGCGATGCTGGTGGCCAGCGATCAGATGGCGCTGGGGGTGATGAGCGCCTTACGGCAAATCAATAAGCGCATACCGCAGGATGTTTCGGTGATTGGCTATGACGATACCCCCGACAGTCAGTATTTCCATCCGGCGCTGACCACGGTGAGGCAGGATTTTGATCTGATCGGCAAGCGTGCGGTCGATCATCTGGTGGGGATGAAGGATCGACCGCACCAGGCGTTTAACGATCTGTTGCCGACGACCCTGGTGGTCAGGCAGTCCACCGCGGCCCCTTACGCGTCAAACGCGGAAAATCCGCTGATCCGGCAACTGCAGGCGCTGGTACAGCAACTGTAGGCCGACTGCCAACGCGGGCCGCCCCGGCCTGCGCCAACAGACTGACACGGCGTTAGAACTCCGCTGCCAGCCCGATGCTCCAGCCTGTTACGCCGTCGCCAAGGATGCCAGAGCCCCGCAGGCTGACGCCGCCAATGCCAGGGATCACGTCGCTGTCGACCAGCTCGATGCCGGCGCCAAGTTCCACGAAAGAGTTGAAACCGATGTCACCCTTGATCTGTGGCATATAGGTACCGCTGGCAAAGCCAATCCAGCGCAACGGCTGACCGAACAGCGTCAGATCGGTCGGGCCATTCAGTTCAGCCCCGGCGGTCATCACGCTGTAATCGTCACGCCCTTCCAGCGCCGGATCGCTGGCACTGTAACTGTCATCCACCAGGTAGTTGTAACGCAGGTTGGCGGTCAGATTCACATCGTTTTGCCAGCGGTGATTCTGTTCGATTTCGAGCGCGCCACCGTACAGCAGGCTGTTGATTTTAAAATCAAACAGCAGGCCGCGCCCGGCGCTGTGGAACTGGTCGCCAAAATTGCCGGAAGACGTGGTGTCATTGGAGGAACGCGAATAGCCGAATAACGCCATCGGCCGCAGAATGGTGCCGCTGGCAATGTCAAATTCAGCCCCGGCGCCACCGAGCACCGACAGGGTTTTGGTCTTCAGTTTCAGGTGATTGGCGGTGGAATCAAAATCGCCTAAATCCAGAGACTGATCGCTTTTGACATAACCGAAAGTGCCTTCAATATACGGTCTGAAGCCGTCGATGCCGACGTCAAACGCATGCGACGGCGAGAGTTTGTAGGAGTCGATCTCCAACGGATCGGTGTCATCGTGGGTCAGACGAAAATTCGCCGCGCTGATGCCCGGCGTGGTGCCGATAATGGACAATACCTGATAGAGATCCCTTAATCCCCCGCCATCCTCGTGTACGATGGCGTGCAATTCTTGCGGGCTGATTGGCAATGGATCGGCCAGCGCGTCGCCGGCCGAGAACAACATGGTCGTCAATATAACACAGCGATTTCTCATCATATTTATCAGCCATATTTTGATAATCGGTAATCAACTGCACTATATCCGTCATTATCAAGCCACACCCTGGCAGTAATTGCCGACCAAGCTGCTTTAATTATTTAGGATATAAATAAATACCAAAGGAAAATTAAGCATAAGCCATCCTCGATCGTCCGCAATTTTTTAAGATATTACGGAGCCAGGCCGACACGGGCAATCGCGCTGCCGCCTTTACGCCAGCGCCTGCTTGACCTGATTGGCGATCTTCTCGACCTGCAAACCGTAAATAACCTGAATATCCTCGTCGCTGGCGCGTTTGATACCGCTGGCACCGCTGGCCATCAGCGCCTCGTCGTCGATGTCATCCATGTTCACCACCTTGACCCGCAGGCGGGTAAAGCAGCAATCCACCAGTTGAATGTTCTCTTTACCGCCCAGGCCGACGATAATGCGCGCCACCTGCTCGTTGGGTGCCACCACCACCTCGGGCGGCGATGCGCTGTCGTCGTCCTCGCGACCAGGGGTTTTGACCTGCATACGCGTAATGACCAAGCGGAAGGTGAAGTAATACAGCGGGAAATAGATCGCGCCCAGCAACAGCGGATACCACCATGCGGTCTGGCTGCCCCCCAACACGCCGAAGACCAGAAAATCGATCGCACCGCCCTGTACGTTGCCAATCATCACGCCAAACAGCTGCATCAGCGCAAAGGAAAGGCCGCTCATTATCGCATGGAAGACGAACAACAGCGGTGACACGAAGATAAAGGTGAATTCCAGCGGTTCGGTAATGCCGGTGGTAAAGGACGCCAACGCGCCGGCCATCATCAGCGCCTTAACGCGTTTTTTATGTTCTGGCCGCGCACAGTGATAAATCGCCAACGCCGCTGCCGGCATACCGAACATCATCACCGGGATTTTGCCCTGCGCCAGAAAACGGGTGGCGCCACGCACCACCTGATCGGTAAAGGCGCCGGGATTGGCCAGTGCGGTATTGAAAATGTTCAGCGCGCCGACGATGCTTTCACCATGAAACGGCGGCGAAACCCCGCCAATCGGCGTGAAACGCACGGTTTCATTGAGGATGTGATGCAGACCGGTGGGGATCAGAATTCGTTCGGTGAAGGCATAGACAAAGGTGCCATAAATGCCGGAATGGCCAATCAACCGACCAATCCAGGCAATGCCGGCACCGATGGTTGGCCAAATCAGCGACAGCGCAATCCCCACCAGCGGCATCACCAGTACGGTAACGATCGGCACAAAGCGCCGCCCACCGAAGAAGTTAATCGCCGTCGGCAGCACGATGGTGTAATAGCGGTTATGCAAAAACGCGGTGATCAGACCGGCAATCACCCCGCCCAGCACGCTCATCTGGTAAGAAAATATGCCCAGCGTTGCACTAAATTCGGCGGAGTACATCAACGCCTCGGTGCGCCCCATGCCGTGCGCGGTCAGGTAGGCCGGCGTGGTGGTTTGCGCGGTAATCCCCTGGCTCAACAGACTGTAGCTGATGCCCATATGCATGGTCAGGAAGCCAATCACCGCGGCGAACGCAGCGGTGGGCTTTTCGTCTTTGGCCAGGGCAATGGCGGCGGCAACGGCAAAGAACAGCGGCAGGTTGGCAAACAACGCGCCAGCAATGTTGCGGATAAACCCAATCACCAGCTGCGGCAGCGCCATCTGGCTAAACGACTCGCCGACCACCGCCGGGTTTTGCATCGCCGCGGCCACGCCAAGAAAAATGCCCGCGGCGGCAATCACCGAAATGGGCATCATCAATCCTTTGCCAAAATCATGAAGCCTGGCACCAAACTTAGCCATAAGTTGCACCTCACTGTCGCGTTCTGGTGATGATAGTGTGGAAAAATGGCGATAAAAGCGGGCAACCGCAGCACTTTTTCACCATTCGCGTAAAAAGTGTAATGCGGTTGATTATAGACAATGCGCGTGCGAGCGCTGGGGGGAGGCAAGTCAGCGCGCCATCAGGCTGCCGCGAATCAGGCTGTGGTCTTCGTCGCTGGTCAGCAACGCCAGCGCACGCTGCGCCAACGCCTCCAGCGAATATTCAATCGACGGCACCGCCGGTGCGCCGGGCCACTGCAATGACCCGTCCAGGCTGAACACCGTCACCTGTCCCGGCACCTGCCGTTGATACTGCCGCAGAACGTCGATCGCTTCCTGCGCCTGACAGTCATCGGTGACCAGCAGCGCATTAAACGGCATATGGCGATTGAACAGGCTTTGCAACGCGATACGCACCGACGCCTCGCCCTCCACCACCAGTTGCCGGTTATAGGGGATCAGGTGCGTCTCCAGCGCGCTGCAATACCCCTGCAAGACCTGCTGCGCGGCGTCGCCACCGGCAAAGTTGACCAGCGCAATCTGCCGCCGCTGCTGGCTGGCGAGATAATGCACCGCGGTTTCGGTTGCAAACTGATGATCGAAGCCGATGCTTTTACTGGTGGTGGCCGACAGGCAATCGAGACACATTACGCTGTCTGGCAGCGGCGGCAGGCTAAAGCGCGCACCGACCACAATCAGCGCGTCACACCAGCCATTGCTCAGCTCCGCCACCGCGGCCGCCAGCGTCGGTGCATCGTTGGCGAAGCGCAACAGCAAATGCTTGCGCTGTTGACTCAGCTGTTTTTCCAGCGCCTGCAAATAGCCGGTGGACTGCTGGATATGTTCGGTAGCGCACACCACGCCGATGCAGCCGGTCGATTGACTGGTCAGCGACTGCGCCACGGCATTCGGCCGATAATTGAGCGTTTCCACCGCCCGCAACACCGCCAGGCGGCTTTCTTCCTTTACCCCGCGACTGCCGCTCAGCACCCGGGATACCGTGGCTTTCGACACCTGCGCCAGACGGGAAACATCGTTGATATTGGCCATAACTGCGGGTCTTCCTGCTGATGTTGAAAAACGGGCCAAAGGCCCGTCAGACTACTGACAAAGTCAGATATTAGGGAGAGCGTTGGGGCGTAGCGGCGTGAGCCGCCGAAGCGCCTCGAGGTGCGCCAGGCCCGAGTCTCTCACCGAGAACTTTGTCATCTATCTCGTTACTGATTATCCTTAACTCGCCGCCTGCTGTCGTTGATAAAGTTCGACCATTTCAGCGATCAGCTCGCGAGCGAGAATAGCATTCATCAGATGATCCTGTGCATGCACCATGATCAACGTCATCGGCGTCTTGCCCTCACCGGCGTCATGTTCAATCAACTGGGTCTGCACCCGATGCGCCGCGCGCGAATACTCGTCCGCCTCGCGCAAACGCGCCTGAGCCTGAGTGAAATCACCGTCGCGCGCCGCCTGCAACGCTTCAAAACACAGGCTGCGCGTCTGCCCGGCATTGACGATGATTTCCATCACCGTGCTTTCCAAATCGTCCATCATTCTGCTCCCTCAAACCCCTTGGCTTCGGCGACGGCAGCAAACCACTCGCCACTTTTTTTGATGCTGCGTTTCTGCGTAGCCAAATCCAGCTGCACAAAACCATAGCGATTTTTATAGGCGTTGCACCATGACCAGTTATCGATAAAGGTCCACATATGGTAACCCAGGCAGTTGCTACCCTCCTGAATACCGCGATGTACCCAGCGCAAATGGTCGCGAACAAACGCAATGCGATAGTCGTCCTGGATCTGGCCATTCTGGTCAAAGCGCTGCTCGTTTTCCACCCCCATGCCGTTTTCGGAAATAAAGCAGCGCGGGTTGCCGTAGTTGGTGCGCAGATTGGTCAGAATATCGTAAACGCCCTTTTCGTAGATTTCCCAGCCGCGATACGGGTTCATTTTACGCCCCGGCATCTCATAGCTGCTGAAGAACCATTCCGGCATAAAGGGGCTGTCGGGGTTAACCAGGCTGTCGCGACACTGAATGCGGCGCGGCTGGTAATAATTGATCCCCAGCAGATCGACCACGCCCTGTTGTAGCAGTTGCGCGTCTCCCGGCTGGCAATGCGGCAGTTGACCGTGCTGTTGCAGCAACGCCACCAGCTCCTGCGGATATTCACCGCGCAGCGCTGGATCGAGGAAACTGCGGTTGAACATCAGATCGGCAATATGGGCCGCCTTGACGTCTGCCGGGTTGTCGGAACGCGGATAGGACGGCGTCAGGTTAAGAATGATGCCAATCTCCCCACCCTGTTGCCGCGCGCGGTACTTTTTCACCGCCTGGGCATGGGCCAGCATGGTGTGGTACGCCACGGTGGCGGCGCGTTTGAAGTCCACCACGTTCGGATAATGGAAATCATACAGATAGCCGCCCTCCACCGGCACGATCGGCTCGTTGAAGGTAAACCAGTGCTTCACCCGATCGCCAAACAGACGGAAGCAGTTATCGGCAAACTCGGCATAGGCATCGATCACCTCGCGGCTTTCCCAGCCGCCGAGCTGTTGCATCGCCATCGGCATGTCAAAATGAAACAGGTTGATAAATGGTGTAATGCCCTGCGCCAGCATTTCATCGATCACCTGATTATAAAACGCCACCGCCTGCTGATTGACGCTGCCACGCCCCATCGGCATCAGCCGCGCCCAGGAGATCGAGGTGCGGAAGCTGTTGTGATTCAACTGCTTGAGTAGCGCAATGTCTTCGCGCCAGTGGCGATAAAAACCGGAGGTGTCCTGCGGCCCGACCTGCTGGTGAAAACGCCCCGGCTGCTGCGAAAACCATTCATCCCAGACGGTAGCGCTCTTGCCAAAATTCAGGCTTTCCCCTTCGGTCTGCGGTGCCGAGCTGGCGCTGCCCCACCAAAAATCTTGCGGGAACGAATATTTCATTATGGCTCCTTGTTCAGGAATTCACGGCGGTTGCGGCACCGCCTTGTGGTTGATTATTTTCCTGCTCTTGCTTGAGCAGGGTGCGTTCGTAGGCCTTCAGGAACGGGTAATACATCAGTGCCGACAACACCATGCAGAACAGGCACATCAACAGCGGACTGATCGCCCAGTTGGCGGCCCAGGAAGCCCCGATCGGTGCCGGCGTGGTCCATGGCGTCAGCGACACCACCTGCGCGACCCAACCCAGCTTGGTGGCGATATAGGCGAAGGTGGCATTGATCATCGGCACCAGAATGAACGGCAGGAAGAACACCGGGTTCATGATGATCGGCGCACCGAACAGAATCGGCTCATTGATATTGAACATGCTCGGCACCACGCCCATCTTGCCGATGGTACGCAGATGCACGGCCCGACTGCGCAGCAGCAGGAACGCCAGCGGCAACGTGGAACCGACGCCGCCGATCAGCAGATAGTGGTCCCAGAACCCTTGCAGATAGATATGCGGTAATGGCGCACCGGCGGCGAGCGCGGTCTGGTTCAGCGCCAGGTTGGTCATCCAGAACGGGTTCATGATGCCGGTGACGATCAGCGCGCCGTGAATACCGGCAAACCACAGGATCTGACAGATAAACACCGAAATCAGGATCGCCGGCAGCGAATCCGACGCCGAAACCAGCGGCTCCAGCAGGTGCATGATGGCCTGCGGAATGATCATGCCGGTGTAACTCTGCACCAGCAGGTTAAGCGGGTGCAGCGTTGCCACGATCACCACCACCGGGATCAGGATTTCGAACGATCGCGCCACGCCGGTCGGCACCTCTTTCGGCAAGCGGATGGTGATATTGTGGCGTTTGAGCCAGGCATACAGCTCACCGGCGTACAGCGCGGTAATGATGGCGGTGAAAATACCCTGTCCGGAGAAATACTGGGTGTCGATCACTCCGTCGCGGTACGGCGCCGCCACCAGCAGGAAGGCCATAAACGCCAGCAGACCGGTCATGATCGGATCCAGCTTGTAGTGCCGCCCAAGGCTGGCGCCGATCCCGACCGAAATAAAGAAGGTCATTACCCCCATGCTGAGATGAAACGGCAGCATCAGTTGCTCACGGTATTTGAGCGAAAAATTCAGCCAGCCGCGCGCAAAGCCCCAACTGCTGTCGGCGGCAAACGGCGGGAAGATGAACACCAGCATGAACGAACCGATAATCATAAACGGCAGCGCCGACACGAAGCCGTCGCGAATGGCGATCACGTGCCGCTGCTGGCCGACGCTACCGGCCAACGGCGTGACCTTTTGTTCAATAACGTTGACCATCGCCTGATAGAGGGAACTCATGCGCGCGCTCCCTGTTGTTCAATCAGCGCCAGCGCGAAGTCCAGCACTTTGTCGCCACGCTGCATGCCGTAATCCATCATGTCGGATGGCGGCCACCGGCACGCCCTTTTCCGCCGCGCGGGCAGACAGCGCCGGCAGCATATATTTGACCTGCGGCCCCAGCAGCACCACCTGGTAGTTCGGGAACTGCTGATCGAACTCGCTGGCGCTGAACGCTGCAATCTCCACCGGCAGCTGACGACTGGCGGCTTCGGCATTCATTTTATTGACTAACAGACTGGTCGACATCCCCGCAGAACAACAAAGCATTATTTTCTTCATTATGATTACCCCAGTGATGATTGGTGGTCTTTGAGGCCCCCATTGGAAACAAAATGGAAACCGGTTTCCAATGGAGAAATGACGAAATGAGAGGGCTCTCATGCATTAAAATCAAAATACTGGCAACCTCGTGATTCCGGTCACAATTTCAACAACCACCGAGTCTGGTTGGCAGGTAAATTTCCGGGGAACTGCTATGGCGGGAGAGGCGTACCGCTCAAGCGCCAGTCGCGCGGTTAACCGCGACATGGCGCTTGCCAGCACATAAGTGACGACGTCACATAACTATAAATAGATATATTTCAAATAATTAAGAACAATTTCCGCAATGAGTGCAACGGGTGGCTAATGCCAAAAAACGCCGCACCGGCAGGCGCTACCCTCTATGGCTCATACGGTTCTCCCAGCGTCAGCATCAGCCGGTTGGCCCAGGCGAAAAACGCCGTCGACTGCACCAAATCCAGTAGTTCAAGTGGGGTTAGACCCTGACTGCGCAATAGCGCCAATTGATCGGGATTGGCCCGCGGCGGCGTGGCGGACAGTGCGGCAGCAAAATCGATCTGCGCGCGCCAGGCGTCCTGCTGCCCTTCACTCAGCGCCCCACCCGGCGGTACCTCTAACAGTTGCTGCACCGCATCCCCCTGTTTGGACAACTGCGCGGCCTTGCGCGCGTGTACCGACGCGCAATAGATGCAGGCGTTCACTTTGCTGGCGACGGTGGCTGCCAGTTCGCGCTCCGCCCGCGCCAGCCCGCCGGAGGTATAGAAAATCGCCCGATCGGCCAGGGTGCGTTGTTCCAGCAGCGGGTGGTTGCGCGCCAGCAGGCGGAAATAGTCCGAATCCGTATGGCCAAAACGCGCCAGCAGCGCCAGCCCTGCGGCATCAAATTCGGCCAGCGGTTTGGCGGCAATCCAGGGTTCCCACTCCAACTCCTGGCGGGTAAAGGCCAGCGGCGCCTGACGGCCGCCATGGATACGGCGCTCGGTGCGCCATGCTGCGGCACGCACCGGCGCCCCGCCGACGGCGTTCACCGCCTTTCCCGCCAACAACCGGTAGCCGTACAGCAAACGACTTTGGAAACTGACGAAGGCGATCAACTGCGACAGCGTGACGATCGCCGCCAGCGACCAGCCAGCCTGTTGCAACCCCTGCAGGTGCTGAGGTTCGGCCTGCGCCGGCGTGAATGCCAGCCGCTCGGCGTGATCCAGCGCGGCACGCAGCCGTTCGGCATTTTCCTGCGGGCGTTGCGCCGTCTGCCGCAATGCATCGCCATAGTGCGCCGCCAGCGCGTGGACGCCGTGCCATTCGCTGACGCGCTGTGCCAGCAATAATCGCTCGGCGCGTGGGAATTCGTCATCCGCTGCGGCATGGAACAGCGCGTGATAACTGGATTGAATCGCCTCGCCGGCGGCCTGACGCGTCGCACGTGCCTGCGCCAGTGCCGAGTCGCTGTCGATATCAGCCAGCGTAGCCAGCAGATCATGGGGGTCGGTCATACATTTTCCTCTGCGTGATGGTGAGCGGCCGCGGCCGGATGACGCGGTTGCCAGCCGAGTGCCGGTGCGACATGGCGCGCGATCAACTCGATCGAACGCAAAATATACGGGTGTGGCGGATCGATGGAGTGCACCTGAAACGCCAAATCGGTGACGCGGGCCAGCGCGCTGTCCTGTTGCAACGAGTCAATCACCTGCTGCGGCGTGCCCAGATGCACGTCAAACGCGCGGATCAACCCGTCCAGCGTTTCATCGGCAGGTTGATGGCCGGCGGCGCGCAGGCGTTCCAGCCCGCGGCTCAGCCCCTGGGCGGCAAAATCGCGCGCCCGGGCGCTGTCGTCACAGACAAATACGCTGCGCGACCCCATGATGCGCGGCGTCACCCCCGCGGGCAGCGCCGCCAGATAGGCGTCGATAATCGGGTTTTGCAGCGCATCCAGCGGCAGATCCAGCGCATCGGCCGGCCGTGGCTGGGTGCGCGACAGCATCAACCCATGGCCGGCCTTGCCAGCACGCTCGCCGCCGGCCACCGAAAAGGTGGCCTGCCACACGCGCTGCGCCAACTGCGGCGCTGCCGGGTAAAGGCGATTGTCGTCGCTGCCCAATGGGGCGCCGCGCCACGCCTGCAACAGGCTGTGCAAATTGGCGGCAAACGCCGCGTTGCGCTGTTCGGCCTCCAGGCCAAACGCCGCAAACGAGGTCGGCGTGCCCCCCGCCGCAACGCCAACCTCCAGCCGGCCGTCGGACAACAGATCCAGCACGGCGGTGTCTTCCGCCACGCGGATCGCCGACTCCATTGGCAGAGTGATTACGCCAGTACCAAGCCGGATGTGGCGCGTTTTTGCCGCCAGCTGCGCCAGAAACACCAGCGGCGACGGCAGTCCGCCCTCATCCTGGTGAAAATGGTGTTGCGCCACCCAGGCGCTGTCGAATCCGGCACGCTCGGCATGCACGATCTGTTCGGTTGCCAGACGGTAACGCTGCTGCGCGCTGCCCTGATCGAGCAAACGGGTGAAGAATCCCAGTCTTTTACTGCTCATGACACATCCTTAATCTGCTGCGGTAGCTGAAAACGTTGACCGGGAATGGCGTCGATCAACCGGCGGGTATAGTCGCTGCCCGGCATGGCGAACAGCTCGGCGGTAGCGCCGCAATCCACCTGTCGGCCACGGTGCAACACCGAAACGCCGTGTGATATCTGGCGTACCGTCGCCAAATCGTGGGAAATAAACAGATAGGTCAGGCCAAGCTCCTGCTGCAACTGCTGTAACAGACGCAGGATTTGCGCCTGCACCGTCACGTCCAGCGCCGACGTGGCCTCATCCAGCACCAGCACGCGCGGCTGCAATACCAGCGCACGGGCAATGGCCACCCGCTGGCGCTGGCCGCCGGACAGTTCATGCGGCCGGCGGCTCAGCAGATCGTCCGGCAACGCTACCCTGGCAAACAGATCGCGCACCCGGCAATAACGCTCGGCTTTGGCCATCGGTTGGAAATTCAGCAACGGCTCTTCGACCACCTGATACAGCGTCTGGGCAGGATCGAGCGAACCGAACGGATTCTGATACACCAGTTGAATGCGTTGGCGGAACTGGCGCAGCGCCTCCCCCTTCAACTGCGTCATGTCCACCCCGTCGATAACGATCTGCCCGGCATCGGGCCGTTGGAAGCCCAGCAGACAGCGCGCCAGGGTGGTTTTTCCCGAACCGGATTCGCCCACCAGCGCGTGGGTGGCTCCTTGGGCAACGCGAAACGACACGTTATCCAGCGCGCGAAACACCTCGCCGCCGCGCCCGGCGAAACGGAAGTCTTTTACCAGGCCCTTAACCTCGATTGCCGTTGCCGCCTGGCCAATCACGCTCGGCGCAGCGGCGCCCCCCAGCGACGGCAAATCGGCAAACAACTGACGGGTATAGTCGCTGCGCGGATTAGCCAACACCTCGGCGGTCGCCCCCTGCTCCTGCACCCGCCCGTCACGGAACACCAGCAATCGGTCGGCACGCTCGGCGGCCACGCCCAGATCGTGGGTAACCAGCAGTACCGCCGTGCCGAACTCCTGACGCAGCTGGTCAATCAAATCGAGGATGCGTTTTTGCACCGTAACGTCGAGCGCGCTGGTCGGCTCGTCGGCCACAATCAGCGCCGGTTGCAACGCGATGGCGATCGCAATCAACACCCGCTGCTTCATGCCGCCGGACAACTCATGCGGATACTGATGCAGCCGTTGCGCCGGATGCGACAGACCGACGCGGGTCAGCAACTCCACTACCCGCTGTTGCAGCTGTCGTCGCGGTAGGCGGCGATGAATATTGATGATCTCCGCCACCTGGGCACCGATGGTTTTCACCGGATTGAGCGAGCTGGACGGATCCTGTGGGATCAGACTGATTTGCGCGCCACGCAGCGCATCAAGGCGCGACGAGGGCCAGCGGCTGATATCCACGCCGTTCAGGCGGATGGCACCCTGTTCAAGCTGCCCGTTGTCGGCCAGCAGGCCGATAATCGCCTGCGCGGTGGTGGTTTTGCCGGAGCCTGACTCCCCCACCAGCGCCACCACCTCCCCCGGCCGAATGGCGAACGAGACGTTATGCACCACCCGCCGGCTGTCGCCGTGCCGCTGATAGGCAATCGAGACGTTATCCAGTTCCAGCACCGGCGGTACCGCCGTACGCTGTAATGCTCCTTGCAGACTCATAGGCGTCTTCTCCCCAATGCGTGACTGATACGGTTGGCGGCCAGTACTACCGCTATCACCACCAGTCCCGGGAACGTGGTCAGCCACCAGGCGGTGGCGAGATAGTTGCGTCCTTCGGCGATCAGCAGTCCCCATTCCGGCGTTGGCGGCGGCGTGCCATACCCCAGAAAGCTCAGCGTGGCGATCGCCAGAATGGCGCTGCCGAACTGCAACGCCGACAGCGCAATCACCGGTCCCAGCGAGTTCGGCAAGATATGCCGCCACAGCACCGCCCAGAAGCCGCCACCGCTGCCATACGCCGCTTCGACATAATCGCTGTGACGCACCCGTATCACTTCCGCCCGCGCCAGCCGGGCAAAGTTCGCCACCGAGGTAATGCCCACCGCGATCGCCGCGTTTACCGTGCCAAACCCCAGCAGCATAATCACACTGAGCGCCAGCAACAGGCCGGGGATCGACAGCAGTACGTCTACCAGCCGCATCAGCGCAGTATCAACCACCCCGCCCAGCGTCCCGGAGCATACGCCGAGCGCGGTACCGGCCACGCCGCCCAGCGCCACCGCCACCAGCGCACCGGTCAGGGTTTGCGAGGCGCCGTAGACGATGCGCGCGTACAGATCGCGGCCCAGCGGATCGGTTCCCAGCCAGTGTTCGGCGCTCGGTGCCAGCCGCTGTGCCCCGGCAATGCCGTCGGTCCCGCTGTAGGCGGTAAACAGGCCCGGCGCCAACGCCCACAGCGCCACCAGCGCCAGTACCGCCCAGGCCAGCACCAGCGTCAGCGGAAGGCGTCGCGAACGTGAACGGCGCATCGGCAACGTGCCTTCGCTTTCAACCACCGTCAGATCGCGTTCCGGCACCACCTCTTTTTCAAATGAAATACTGCTCATGCGGTCACTCCTGCGTGAGATTTCAAGCGTGGATCCAGCAGCGGGAACAACAGATCCACCAACAGGTTGATGGTGACGAACGCCGCGGCCGAAAGCAGTACCATCGCCTGCAATACCGCAACGTCCTGATTCTCCACCGCCTGTTGCGTCAACTGCCCAAGGCCGCTGCGACCAAATACCGTTTCAGTGATGAGCGCGCCGGCGATCAGCTCGCCAAACAACATGCCGGCGATGGTCAGCGCCGGCAGCATGGCGTTGCGCGCCACATGGTGCAGCAATACCCGCTGCCGACTGGCCCCTTTGGCGCGGGCCACGGCGATGAACGGCTGCGTTTGTACACTGTCGATGCTGCGGATCAGGATCTGCGCCAGCGGCGCGCTAATCGGTATCGCCAGCGTTACCACCGGCAGGATCAGTCCCTGCCATTGCGTGGGATTGATCACTGGTATCAGTTTGAAATGGAAAGAAAACAATTGAATCAGCGCGATACCGAGCCAGAAGGTCGGCACCGAGACAAACAGCGCCGGCAGCGAACGCAGCAGTGCCGCCAGCCGGGACGCGCCGGGCAGATGGGAAACAAAGGCCAGCATCAGCGCCACCAGCAGCGCCAAGGCAAAGCCGATTACCGCCAGTTGCAGCGTGGCTGGCAAGTTGGCGGCCAGCAGCGCGGTGACCGGCACCCCGGCCTGCATCGAATAACCCAGATCGCCATGCAGCACGTTACCGAGGGTATGCAGGTACTGCTGCCACAGCGGTACGTCGGCGCCATACGCCGCCCGCATGTCGGCGATCTGCGCCGGGCTAAGGCCCATATCCGGATTCTGGAACTTGATCAGCACAGCGTCGCCCGGCAACACCTGCAGCAACAGAAAAGACAGGGTAAATGCCGCCCACAGCACCAACAGCGCCTGTCCAACCCGACTACCGAGATATCTGATCATCGTCGCCTCCCTAGTGCTTTTCCAGCCATGCGCCGTAGAAGCTTGGCCGGCCTACCGCCTCGAAACTGACGCCCTTCAGGTACGGTGCACCGGCAAACACCTGCGGCTCTTCAAAAATCGGAATGACGTACGCCTGATCCAGCAGGTAACGCTGGGCATCGCCGGCGATTTGCAGGCGTTTTGCCGCATCGACTTCGGCAGCAATGCCAAGTAGCAATGCGTTCAGCCGATCGTCGCTGAAACGGCTGTGCTTGCCGCTGCCGCCCTGTTGCAGCAGGCCGTCGCGGTTGCTGGGATAAAACTGGCTCTTGATCACGTCCGGATCGGCGCGGCCCACCTCAATCACCGCCAG
Source organism: Serratia odorifera (assembly GCF_900635445.1). Classification (NCBI taxonomy): domain Bacteria; kingdom Pseudomonadati; phylum Pseudomonadota; class Gammaproteobacteria; order Enterobacterales; family Yersiniaceae; genus Serratia; species Serratia odorifera. The sequence continues at coordinate 3,324,195 of NZ_LR134117.1, read as the reverse complement.
CGGCGTTTTTTGCGGGTCAAGGTTGTCCGCCACTTTGCTACCGGCGTCGCCGGCCAGAATATTCAGACTGGCGCCAACGTTGCGCCACTGCTGCGAAACCAGCTGCAGCACCGCTTTGTTCTGCGGCTGCGGCAAGGATTCGTACACCGTCAGTCGCAGCTTTTTGCCGTCTTTTTCGCGCAGGCCATCGGCGCCCTTTTGCCAGCCGGCCTGATCCAGCAGCCGGTTGGCCAGCGCCGGATCGAAATTAAGCCGATCGGACAGATCGGACAAAACCGGCAGCGGACGAGGCTACCACCGAGCGGGCCTGCGGGTAGTTGGGCGAAAATAGCGTCTCGACGATCTGTTTGGCGTCAGTGGCATGCAGCAGCGCCTGGCGTACCCGCAGGTCGCTGACCAACGGGTTATCCGGACGGAAGGCCAGACTGTCGTTGACGCCGCGCGTTGGGGCGGCGTAAATGATAAAACCGCGATCGCGGGTGGGCTTTTCGTCGTAGGCCTGGATCTGGCGAATAAAATCCGCCTGTCCGGCCTGTAGCGCGCCGATACGAACGCTGTCCTCAGCGGTGACAATCACTTTGATGCCATCCAGATTGGCGCGCCCCTGCTGCGCCAGTGTGACCGGTCCCCAGCGATAATCCTTGCGCACGCTAAGGTTCACTTCCCGCCCCAGCTTCTCATCGCTGACCACAAAGGGGCCGGAACCGATAATATTGCGGGCGTCGCCCAGTTGGTCATAGCTGCGCGCCAGCGTGCTGAGCGCCACCAGGCCGGAGCCGATGGTGGCGGTGCCCTGCAGAAAGCCCGGCGACGGCCGTTTGAAATAGAACTTCACCGTCAGTGGGTCGATCACTTCGCTGTGGTCATAGTTGTTGATCACTTCCGACACCGGCAGCTTTTGCCGTTTGTTACCCAAGCCATAGGTGTCGAAATTTCTGGCGACCGCGTTAGCGTCCAGCGGCGTACCGTCGGAAAAACTGACGCCGGGACGCAATTTGAAGGTGTATTCGGTTTTATCGGCGTTACTGCTCCAGGATTGCGCGATCCAGGGTTCGATCTCCAGCGTTTGCGGGTTCTGATAGGTCAGTTTGTCGGTGATTTGATTGAGGATACCGCCGTTAGGATAAAAACCGCCGGAAGGCGGATAAAGCGTGGTATGCGCCTGCTGTTCCAGGTAAATCAGGGTGCCGCCCTGCACTGCCGCCCAGGCTGGGCTGGCGCTGAGCGTCACCCCCAAAGCCACCGCCATTCCACTGGTTAAGCTGTTGAAAGAAAAATTAAACATGCTCGCCACGCCCTTATATATTTCTGGAAGTTATGGGTTAGATAACAAACCAAATCGACAGGGAATTGAACGAACAAATCCGGCAATGCTTTGTTAGAAAATGCACAAGGTGACCAGCCAAAACAGCCTCGGTGACAATCAAGCCTCAGAGGGGTGGCCGGCAGGGATTAAAAGACGAGAGTGACGGGTCCTCAAAGTGTGAGATTCAGCATGGTTTAAAACTCGCACGCAGCAACCTGTCACCAAGTTGATAAAAGTCAAACTAGATTTCAATAGAAAGTTATTTAATCTTCATATGAAACTCGTGGGAGTGAATTATGATTTTTAATATTCAGCGTTATTCCACCCATGACGGCCCTGGCATCCGCACGGTGGTGTTTATGAAAGGCTGCTCGCTGGGCTGCCGCTGGTGTCAAAACCCGGAAAGCCGCGCCCACGAAGCGGAGCTGCTGTATGACGCCCGTCTGTGTCTTGCTGGCTGCGATCTCTGCCAACAGGCGGCGCCGGAGGTTATCGTGCGGACGCTGGAGGGGCTGGTGATCCAGCGTGAAAAACTCGCCCCCGCGCAGCTGAACGCGCTGACCGACTGCTGCCCCACTCAGGCTCTGACCGTCTGCGGTGAAATGAAAAGCGCCGATGAAATCATGGCTACCGTCCTGCGCGATAAACCCTTTTATGACCGCAGTGGCGGCGGTATGACACTCTCCGGTGGCGAACCGTTTATGACCCCGGATCTGACACTGCGCTTGCTAAAAGCCAGCCGCCAACATGCTATTCACACTGCCGTAGAAACCTGTCTGCACGTGCCGTGGAAATACATCGAACCGGCACTGCCGTGGATCGATCTGTTCCTTGCCGATCTGAAGCACGTTGATGCGGCGAAATTCCTGCACTGGACCGAGGGCTCCGCCAAGCGCGTACTGGATAATCTGCGGCGCGTTGCCGACGCAGGAAAACAGATCACCCTGCGCGTCCCGCTGATCCCCGGTTTTAACGCCGACCGGGAATCAATTGAAGCGATCGTCGATTTTGCCGCCAATGTGCTGCACGTTCGCGACATTCATTTTTTGCCCTACCACACGCTCGGTATGAACAAGTACACCCTGCTTGGCCTGCCCTATCTCGCTCCTGATAAACCGCTTGACGATCCGGCTCTGCTGGCGCTCGCCCAACGCATCGCGGGTGATAAAGGGCTGATCGCGACCCTACGAGGATAATACAATGACAACTTTACAGCTCGACACCCTGACGGACCGCATCAAGGCGCATAAAAACGCGCTGGTACATATCGTTAAACCGCCGGTCTGCACCGAGCGAGCGCAGCATTACACCAGCGCTTATCAGCAGAATATGGACAAGCCGATGCCACTTCGTCGCGCGCTGGCGCTGGCGCATCACCTGGCGCAGCGCACTATCTGGATCAAGCACGACGAGTTGATTGTCGGCAACCAGGCCAGTGAAGTCCGCGCCGCCCCCATTTTCCCGGAATACACCGTCAGTTGGATTGAAAAGGAAATAGACGATCTGGCCGACAGGCCCGGTGCCGGCTTTGCCGTCAGCGAAGAGAACAAGCGCGTGCTGCACCAGATTTGCCCATGGTGGCGGGGGCAGACGGTACAGGACAAATGCTATGGCATGTTCACCGACGAACAAAAGGCGCTGCTGGCCACCGGCATTATTAAAGCCGAAGGCAATATGACCTCCGGCGACGCGCATCTGGCGGTTAACTTCGCGCTGCTGCTGGAACAAGGCCTCGACGGCCTGCGTGAAAAAGTGACCGAACGTCGCACGCGCATCAATCTGACGGTGTTGGACGATCTGCATGGCGACCAATTTCTCAAAGGGATTGATATCGTTCTGCAAGCGGTCAGCCAGCATATCCAGCGTTTTGCCACGCTGGCCCGCAGCATGGCGACGCAAGAAAGCCGTGCCAAGCGCCGCGACGAACTGCTGGCGATCGCCGAAAACTGCGACATTATCGCGCACCAGCCGCCGAACACCTTCTGGCAGGCGCTGCAGCTGTGCTACTTCATCCAGTTGATACTGCAAATTGAGTCCAACGGGCATTCGGTCTCCTTTGGCCGCATGGATCAGTATCTCTACCCGTACTATCGCCGCGACGTGGAACTTGAGCATGCCCTTGAGCGTGAGCAGGCCATCGAGCTGCTGCACAGCTGCTGGCTGAAGCTGCTAGAGGTCAATAAAATTCGCTCTGGCTCCCACTCAAAGGCCTCGGCCGGCAGCCCGTTGTATCAGAACGTCACCATCGGCGGCCAGAAGCTGGTCAACGACCAGGCTATCGATGCGGTCAACCCGCTTTCTTACGCTATTCTCGAGTCCTGCGGTCGGCTGCGCTCCACTCAACCCAATCTGAGCGTGCGCTATCACGCCGGCATCAGTAACGACTTCCTCGACGCCTGCGTGCAGGTGATCCGCTGCGGTTTTGGCATGCCGGCGTTCAATAACGACGAAATCGTTATCCCGGAATTTATCAAACTGGGCATCGAGAAGCAGGATGCTTACGACTATGCCGCTATTGGCTGCATCGAAACCGCGGTCGGTGGTAAATGGGGCTACCGCTGTACCGGTATGAGCTTTATCAACTTCGCCCGGGTGATGCTGGCTGCGATGGAGGGGGGGCGCGACGCCACCAGTGGCGAGGTATTCCTGCCGCAGGAGAAGGCGCTTTCCAGAGGCAACTTCGTTAATTTTGACCAGGTTCTCACGGCCTGGGATAACCAGATCCGCTACTACACCCGCAAATCAATCGAAATTGAGTATGTGGTCGACACCATGCTCGAAGAAAACGTGCATGACATCCTCTGTTCCGCGCTGGTGGACGACTGCATTGAGCGTGCGAAGAGCATCAAACAGGGCGGCGCCAAGTACGACTGGGTATCGGGCTTGCAGGTCGGCATCGCCAACCTCGGCAACAGCCTGGCAGCGGTGAAAAAACTGGTCTTCGAGCAGGGCGCGATTGGACAGCAGCAGTTGGCAACCGCACTGGCGCAAGATTTCGACGGACTGAGCCACGAGCAGCTGCGCCAGCGTCTGATTAACGGCGCGCCAAAATACGGCAATGACGAAGACAGCGTTGACGCCCTGCTGGTTCGCGCCTACCAGACGTATATCGATGAGTTAAAGCAGTACCACAATCCGCGTTATGGGCGCGGCCCGATCGGCGGCAATTATTACGCAGGCACCTCTTCCATTTCCGCCAACGTGCCGTTTGGCGCCGCCACCATGGCCACGCCGGATGGACGCAAGGCGCATACGCCGCTGGCGGAAGGTGCAAGCCCGGCGTCAGGCACCGACCATCTCGGCCCCACCGCCGTGATTGGCTCGGTGGGCAAACTGCAAACGGGATCTATTCTTGGCGGGGTATTGCTGAATCAGAAGCTGAATCCGGCGACGCTGGATAACCACAGCGATCGCCAGAAGTTGATGGCGCTGCTGCGCACCTTCTTTGAGGTACATAAAGGCTGGCATATTCAATATAACATCGTCTCGCGTGATACTCTGCTGGACGCAAAGCAGCACCCGGACCAGTATCGTGACCTGGTGGTGCGCGTGGCAGGCTACTCGGCGTTCTTTACCGCGCTGTCACCAGACGCCCAGGACGATATCATCGCCCGTACCGAACATATGCTGTAAGCGTTTTCTCTCTCGCCCGGCCCCCTGCCGACATGCAAGCGGGGCTGGAACCGCGGGATGGCTTGGCAGGCGGATTATTTTGTTATAATGTATCAAAAAAACCGAGGGACAGACGATGAAACCACAGCTAAGCGCATTGCTGTTAACCCTGCTGGCCGGTAAGGCGATGGCCTTTCAGGCGCAGGTTGCCGCGCCGCAGCCGGCGCAAACCAACTCGGCTGAAAACGCCTTTGAAGGCCGGTTTTACGGTTTTCACGCCATGGATATGCAAGCGGTCAGCTTGGGCAGCTGTAGCACACAGCCGGTTGCCGGCTGTCAATGCGGCTTCTGCACCCTGCTACGCCATGCCGGGTCGGCTAAATAACCCCATCGCGGCTGTTCAGACAAGATGATACTGCACCACCAGTTGGCCTTTCTTCATTTTTACCGCCGTAATCTGCACCTGCCCCAGCTCCGCCAACGAAGCCACATGGGTACCGCCGCAGCCATAGGCCGGCAATTCGCCAAACCCCACCTTACGCATGCCATTTTCCGCCTGCTGCACGCGCGGCAGATCCCGCGCAATCAACTGCGCCAGTTCGGCTTGCAGCCACGCCGGTTCCACGGTTTTTGCACCGCTACCGGGTGCAAAGGTGATACGCCCCTCTCCCGGCCAATGGTGAGCCTTGACCGGTTGCCACCCCTGCCGCTCCCCCAGCCCGCCAATCAGATGACCGGCGGAATGCCAGCGCGCATGCAACGCGCGCTGCGCTGGGTCGATAGTCAGCGTGACCGGCCCCAACGGTAGCGGCCGGTCGATCACATGCAGCACCTGCTCATCCTGTTGCTGCAATCGCAACAGCGGCACGCCGTTCAGCCAGCCGCTGTCCGACGGTTGCCCACCGCCCTGCGGGTGGAACAGGGTCGCATCCAGCACCACGGCGTAATTGCCGTCATCCAGCGCGTTACAGGCCAGCAGTTGCGCGGTCAACTGCAGGTCATCACTGTAGTAATAGCGTCGTTCGGTCATTGGTTTCTCCTTCTTCACGATACCGCTATTATATTCATGTCATAATTAACTGATAATCCGTCGTCAACTGAATGGACTTTTGCGCTGTGATCACAAATCAAACCTCACCGCTGCTGGCCGAAATGGCAGTGTTTGCTCAGGTGGTGGAAAGCGGCAGTTTTTCCGCCGCCGCCCGCCGACTGGGCGCCACGCCGTCGGCCATCAGCCGCAGCGTCAGCAAACTGGAACAGGCGTTGAACCTGCGTTTGCTGCATCGCACCACCCGCAAACTGCGCCTCAGCGAACAGGGCGAGGCGGTTTTTCAACATTGCCAGCAGATGCTGGCGGCCGCCAATGCCGCCATGACGGTCTGCGGGCAAGGCAGCGCAGAACCGGAAGGTCTGGTCAGCGTCAGCGTGCCGAAGGCGGTTGGCCACTTTGTGCTGCACCCACACATGCCGGAATTTCTGCGACGTTATCCGCAGGTCGACGTGCGTCTGCGACTGGAAGACCGCTATATGGATTTGATTGAAGACCGGGTCGACCTGGCACTGCGCATTACCGATCGACCCTCGCCGGGCCTGATTGGCCGCCAGTTGATGACCGTCGATCACCTGCTGTGCGCCACGCCGCATTATCTGGCACAGCACGGCACGCCGCAGCAACCACAGGATCTGGCGCAGCACAGCTGTATTTACCTGGGAGAAACGCCGAACGACGCCCGCTGGAAGTTCCGCCGCGCCGGTAAAACGGTAACGGTCAAGGTGGGCGGCCGCTATGCCGCCAATCACACCGGGGTGCGACTGGACGCAGTGCGCCAGCATATCGGCATTGGCAGCCTGCCGTACTTTACCGCACAACAGGCGCTGGCCAAGGGCGAGGTGGTTCAGGTGCTGGCGGATTGGGATTTTCTTAGCAGTTATCAGGGGGGCTTGTGGCTACTGTACGCGCCGACCCAGCACCTGCCGGCAAAATTGCGGGTGTTTATCGATTATATCGTCAGCTGCCTGGCAGCGGAGCCGCAGCTTAAAGCGCCTTGCGCAAAGTGATGTTGATGCGGTGCGGCCCCACCAGCGAGTGGTAGCCCTCTTTTACCGGCATAATGCCATGAAAACACAGCCGCGACGGACCGCCCCACACCACCACGTCGCCATGCGCCAACGGAATACGCCGGGTTTTATCGCTGCGCTGCAAGCCGCCGAACTGGAATACCGCCGGTAGCCCCAACGACACCGAGACGATGGGCGAACCAAAATCATGCTCGTCCTTATCCTGGTGCAATGACAGTTTGCTGCCGGGATCGTAACGGTTCATCAGACAGGAATCCGGCACGTAATGGCCAAAACCGGCCTGCAACGCGGCTTCGTCGGCCAGCGCCATCAGGATGTCGGGGATCGGCGGCCAGCGTTTGCCGCTGCGCGAGTCGCGCGCGGAATAACGATAGCCACGGCTGTCACTGGTCCAGCCGTTGCCGCACCAGCTCATGGCCACCGACATGGTATAGCCGCCGGGGGTGGTCATGTGCCGCCATGGCACCTGTGCCACCACGCTCTGCACCGCCGCCAGCAGTTCGGGGCCGTGGTCACGGACAAACCCATGCAGCACTACCGCGCCGGGCGCAATCTCTTCACGCCACGGTGGCGGCAGCGCATCTTCAAAAAGATCGAGCGTCATTGCCAAATACCTGTTTATATATCCAGTGCTTATTTTAGCGCTAAAAATACCGTTGTCCAGTCTCGAACACACCAGGTAAAAAAATCACATATCCATTTGAATTATAAGTGAATAAATGTAGTTACAGTGTCACCATCAAGCAAGAATTGTCCGCTAAATCGTCGCCCCGCCGGACAATGCGCCGTCAGCGTCGTCAGCAATTCCAGCTCCAGCGTTTGCGCCTGCCAGTCAACCGCCACCGTACGCGCATCAAGAAAATCAAAGTAACGCTGCACCTGCGGATACAGCGCCTTAAACAGGCTTTCCTTGGCGGAGAACACCAGCGTCAGCAAATGAGGAAAGGCTACCGGCTGGCGTTGTAGCCAGGCATGCTCTTGCGTCGAGACTATCGCTTGCCACAGTTGCGCTGCGCGCTGTTGCGACATCAGCGTTTCGACATCTAGCCCGACGCCGCCAAGACCATGTTCCCGCTGTACCGCACACAGCACCGTGTCAACATTGTGGCTTAGCGCACCGGCGATGCCCGACGGCCAGACCGGGGCACGATGGTCACCGGTAGTGACGATAACGCCGTGATGATCCAACTGCGCCAATGCCTGCCGTGCCAGACAGCGTCCGGCCAGATACTCCGCCCGCCGCTTGGCCACTGCCGCAGACAGATGTGCCGGAAACGGCACCGCAAAGTGGGAAAACAGGGAGTCGTGGTACTCGGCCACGCTGAAACGGCCGCGGATCGCGTGGCCGGGGTAATCGCTGAAGTTCAGCCATTGAATATCGTTAAGGAAACAGGCAGACACGTAGAAACCAGATGAACGGGCAATGCCCCCAGTGTAATGCCCCCGTCCCGCTGGGGAAAGGGGCAGGCAGCGTTACAACATCTCTTGCATGGTTTTCTTGAAGTCGCTCCAGGCGCAATAACCCTGTTTATCGATAGGGCAGCCTTCCAGTGCCAGCGTCACGCGCTGCGGCGGGTGCTCCAGCGTCAGTTTGTCGGCGTTACGCAGCTGTTCGGTGGATTGATAGACGTACTCGATTTTCAGCAAATCCCGATCCTGTTTGGCATCATGCCAACGCTGGAACACCAGTTTACCGCCGATTGGCGTTTTCTCATATTGGTTCGGTAACTGATACGGCTTGAACTTCATCGCCGACAGCAGTGAAGCAATGTTGGAATCGTGGCCGACCAATACGGTCAATTTCGGCGAATGGGCTTTATCGGTGCCATTCAGCGCCGAATCAATGTAAGTCAGCAGCGGTTTGGCGACGTTCTGTGCCACTACCGATGAGGTGAACAGCGAATCCTGATAACCGTCTTTCAGCTGTGCCAGCTGGCGCCACTGCTCAGGCGTGGTCACTTTACCCCACGCCACCTGCGTCAGCGGGAAACCTTCGTAATATTGCAGCATAAAGGCATCAACCAGCGAATTGCCCACCTTTAACGGCCCCGCTACCCCGGCTCCTTGCCCGGCACCGCGCTCATCTTGCTCGCTTCGGCGGTCAAATCGCACTGGCGGTCGGTTTTTGCAGGCATTAGAATCCTGATAATCGATAATGCTCGCCAACTGACGATAGGCGGCGTCCAACTGCAATGAGTCCAGTTTGGCGTTCATCGCTTTTAGCGCCTGCTGGTTAAACTTTTCACTGTTATCGGTGATGATCGGGTTAAAGGTCGGGTCCATTTCGCCCATTTTCGCCTGATGATGCACCGCCACGTCACAGCCGGGGAACGCACCGTTGGTAAAGAACTGCGCGGTCGCTACCGTGCGTTGCAGGCTGTTGGCATAAACGTATACGCTGTCTTGCGCCGGGCAGCCCTCCGCTGGCAGCAGGCCGGTTTGCTTGAGCCAGGCGTTAAAATAATGGCCCATATACACTTCCAGCACCCCGCCCTTGGTGGTCAGCAGGCCTCCGGGCGTATCCCACGCTGGCCAGGCCTGCGGCGTGGCGTTCGCCAGTACGCTTGCCGTTGTTGGCCAACGGTGCGCGCAGGTTGTGGCGGCTCATCACCAATACCTGTTCAAGTTGATAGCCTTCTGTCTCGGCCAGCGCCGAGGCGCTGAACAGCATCGGCAAGCACAGCAGTAACGTTTTTCTTTTCATCCCGCCTGTCCCTATTATGTGTATTTTTAGTGAGTTAGCTTGAACTGGCTATCATGGCGGGGGTTGCGCGAGCAAATGTGTGATGCAACTCACGGGCAGACAAACCCGCCCACGCCGAGAGAAGCGCGACGGGCGCTGCGCGACAGCAACTGACCGGCGATCATTGCGGCAGCCGCACGCCGATCGCTGCCGCCCTATCCGCCAAAGAGCCAATAAATCTGCAAAAAACTCAAGCAATTGCGCATTCTGTAAGCAAACAGTCACAGAATGCGTAATCGCCCTTTGACATGCTCCCGGCAGGTCGTTATGATTCCGGCCGTTCACACGATTCCTCTGTAGTTCAGTCGGTAGAACGGCGGACTGTTAATCCGTATGTCACTGGTTCGAGTCCAGTCAGAGGAGCCATATTTATGTTTTCATGCATCTTCACGAATCTTTATACGATTTAGATTCAACAAGTTAGCGTGATAAGTCTCCCCGATGCATTTTCTTTCCCCCTCCGCATCGGGCAAGATTGATAGTCTGATTTGGGGTCATTTCAGTTCGATTATGGAGTGGCCACCCTATGTCTCTGAACGACACTAAAATCCGCAGCTTAAAACCATCCGCTAAACCTTCCAAAGTTTCCGATTCTCATGGCCTGTACCTGTTGGTCAATCTATCTAACGTTTTCATGTCAAGGTCCCTCAGCGCCCTTGGTGTTTACCTTAAATAAAAAACTCATCATCAAGTCTTGTTAAAGAGTAAGCTCTCTTTTTAAATCTCAACTACATTCAATAATTAAGCTATCACGACCTCACCAAGACGATTTACTTTTTTATGGTCACTGAGAATAATCGTAATCAATCGTCTTATTGAGGCTAGCACTTATTCTGCCTGCAATTACCATGATGTTAGTGCCAAAAATCACTACGCCTTTAAGCTCTCTTTTGTTGCCACCGGCTCCAGTCCGCCTAAAGCGAAATGACTACCCGTGCTTCGGTCGCTGTACATGGCAGCCTGGCAGGCTTGTCAGCTCTGAAGCAGTACTTATGCCAGGGACGGGCGACGACCAAAAATCATCGTTAAATATATCGCTGATTTGTTTACGCTGAAAATGACCATTTTGCGATAACAAAAGTCAATCCCTCGACATAAAGACAAATTAACAATGGGTAATCTAGTCGCATTCTCATTAAGAGTGTGACACATGTTAATAATCAGAAGGCTAACCATTGTCTTAATTCCGTTGTTATCTGCCGGTTGCACTGTGGGACCAGATCGGCCTCCCCTCACGACTTTACCCATAACATCAACTCTGTCTGACAATTCCCCCACACCTGATCAGTGGTGGGGCTTTGTATCAGGATCCTGCGTTAAATCATGCCGTCGGGGAAGCATTGCGCAATAATCGCGATCTTCGTGTCGCAGCAGCCAACCTTCTCGCAGTCCGTGCGCTTCAACGCGAAACCGATGCGCAAAAACTGCCCGACACAAGCTTAACTGCCGACGGGGGATATGGCAGTTCGCTGGACGATCAGATTGAAGCGGCGTTAGGCCAGAGCGACAATATCCGTACCGGCAGCCGCTATAGCGCAGGCATGAGCCTGCAGTGGGAGCTCGACCTGTTTGGCCGCCTGCGCTCACAGTCCAGCGCGGCACAGGCACACGCCGAATCTGTTCAGGCCGAAGAAGACGGCGTCCGGGTGTGGGTTGCCGCCGAAACAACCCGGGCCTGGCTCAGCGCTTGTAGCTATGGTCAACGGATCGGTATTGCTCAACAGACTTTGGCGCTGGTTGTGCAAGAGCAGCAGATTACCGAAGCGCTGCATAAATCCGGGGCCGGTGCCATGCCGGGTGTGGTTCGAGCTCAGGGTTTGGTCTACCAGACCCGCACCGAACTGCCAGTGTTGAAAGCCAAACGACAGCGTGTACTTGCTGAACTCGCGGTTTTAATGGGCCGTCTACCTTCCAGTCCTCCCGAACAAGCGCTTGTCTGCCAAAAACCGCCAACGCTGGCGTACCGCGGGTTGCCGGACAGCGAAGGTTTAGCCCTGTTACGCCGTCGCCCCGATGTGCGCGAGGCACAACAACAGCTTACCGCCGCAACGGCCAACATCCGCGTGGCGACCGCCGATCTCTATCCGCAGATTTCACTGGGGGCCAGCATGCTCAGCTCCGCTCACCAGCCTGAAGATTGGGGAAAGGAAGGTGCCACGGTCTGGAGCATCGGACCGCTGATCTCATGGTCCTTCCCTAACATCACTGCGGCCCGGGCGCGTATCGCTCAGGCCGGAGCCAAAGAGAGTGCGGCACTCGCGCATTTTGACGGCACGATTTTGACGGCGCTGAAAGAGGTACAGGTGAGCCTGACAGGCTATGACTCTGCCCTGCAGCAACAAAAACTCCTTCAACAGGCTGCCGAAAACAGTCGACACGCGCTGAGGCTATCGACGCTTGCCTATCAGGACGGTGCGACAACCGCTCTCGACTATCTCGACAGTCAACGTAACGACGTCGCCGTTCAGAGTGAGTTGGCGCGCGCAAATACGCGGCTTATTGATGCTCAGGTGACTTTATTTAAAGCCCTGGGTGGCGGGTGGCAGCAGGCTCCCTCGGTGGTGATCCCGGCACCTCAGCGGTCCAAAATCGTTTCCAGCATTTTATTTCCTCCTGTTTTTAAAAGAGAATCATAGTAATGACCGAAAATACTTCGTCTGCTAAACAGCCAGTTTTTGCTGTCCGACGTGCAAAACCCCGGCCCCGCACGCTGGCCGGCATCCTGTTGTTCACCCTGTTGATACTGGCCTGGGGAATTTACTGGTGGACCACCGGCCGCTGGATGATCGAGACCGATGATGCCTATGCACGCGCCGACATTGTCACGCTGGCGCCCCGCATTAACGGCTATTTAGTTGCGGTGGCGGTTCAGGACAATCAACCGGTGAAAGCCGGTCAGCTACTGGCCCGAATCGATCCCCGTGATTTTCAGGCCAAAGTTGAACTTGCCGAAGCCGCCGTCGCGGCGGCGGTTGCCGAAAATGACGTGAAACAGGCCCGTATCGCCAATCTGGCCGCCCGCCAACAACAGCAGATAAGTCTGATTGCAGAAGCGCAAGCCGCCGTCCGCGCCGCCGCTGCAGAATCAAATCGCGCGGCACTGGAGGACCGGCGCCAGCATCGCCTGGCCCGGCAAAACATCAGTAGCGCCCAGCAGGTAGAATCGTCTGACGCGGATGCCCGTAAAACCGTCGCACAACTGGCGCAGGCCCAGGCGCGGCTCGCCAGTCAGCAGCAGGCGCTGTCCGTACTCGCTAGCAGCCAACAGGCTACCGAGGCCGAGCGGGACAAGGCGAAAGCCATGCTGACGCAAGCGCAGGCCATACTGACGATCGCACGCATTAATCTGGCGAGCACCCGGATTGTCAGTCCGATCAACGGCACTGTGGGCGAGCATGCGTTGCGGGCTGGTCAATATGCCGAAACGGGTTCCCCGCTGCTTTCCGTGGTTCCCGGTAATACTTACGTGGTTGCCAACTTTAAGGAAACGCAAATTGACCACATGCAGGTTGACCAACCTGCCGAGGTACAGGTAGATGCGTTTGGTGGACAGGTTTTCAAGGGTAAGGTCGAAAGCTTTTCCCCTGCGTCCGGAGCTCAATTTGCGCTGCTTCCCCCGGATAACGCCACCGGAAACTTTACCAAAATAGTCCAGCGGATGCCGGTGCGGATCCGCCTTGATGCCGGTCAGACAAGAGTGGAGCAGGTTCGCCCCGGAATGTCGGTGATGGTCACGGTGGACACTCGTCATGAGTAGCCATATATCAAGCGAGGCGACTGTTCTGCCCGGCACAGACAAAATCTCGTTACGCACCTGGGTGGCCGTATTGGGCAGCGTCGTCGGCTGTTTTATGGCAGGCATGAATGTACATGTCACCAACGCCTCATTACCCGATGTACGGGGTTCGCTGGGTGCCACCTTTGAAGAGGGCTCCTGGATCACCACCGCCTATCTGGTGGCCGAAATCATCATCATCCCGATAACCGGTTGGTTAGTCTCGATATTTTCCATGCGCCGCGTCCTGATGGCAGGGACATCCGGATTCATACTCTTTTCCATGGCCTGCTCGCTGGCCCCCAATATTCAGACCATGATCCTCGCACGTGCATTGCAGGGCGCGTTTGGCGGCGTGCTGATCCCCTTGTCATTTCAGCTTATCGTCAGCGAATTGCCCTCCCACAAGCATTCTCTCGGCATGGCGCTGTTTGCGGTGGCTAACAATGTCGCCCAGGCGGCAGGCCCTTCACTGGGCGGCTGGTTAACCGATGCCTATTCATGGCGCTGGATATTTTATCTGCAAGTGCCCCCCTGGGATATTGCTGCTGGCCGCCATTGGCTGGTCGGTCAAACCGCAGCCGATGAGGCTTGAGAAACTCAAACAGGGAGACTGGTGGGGAATTATCACCATGGCGGTTGGCCTTTCCTCGTTGCAAATCATGCTGGAGGAAGGCGGGCGCGCGGACTGGTTTGCTTCGTCTTTTATCGTCAATTGCACCTTGCTGGCCGTAACAGGTATTGCTGGTTTTATTTACGCGGAGCTTAAGAGCAAGACGCCGTTTATTAATTTGCGCTTACTGGGCCGTTATAATTTCGGTCTCGCCAGCCTGATGCAGTTTTGCTTCGGCGCAGTGGTGTTTGGCGTGGTGTTTCTGGTGCCTAACTATTTCGCCGAAGTTCACGGTTACAACGCCAGCCAGATCGGGGCAATGATGATCCCTTATGGCATCATTCAATTTATCATGTCGTTCGCTACGCCCCGGCTGATGCGCTGGACCAGCGCCCGCACCGCGATCGTGGCCGGATTCCTGATTACCGGCCTCGGCTGTCTGATGAACATTCACCTCAATCCCGATGCGGCTTATAACGTCATTGTTCCTTCGTTGATCGTGCGCGGCATCGGGCAATCGTTAGTGGTGGTGGCATTGGGAGTGATGGCAATTCAGGGCCTGGAAAAGGATCAGGTGGGCTCGGCATCGGGGCTTTTTTCGATGGTGCGCAACATAGGCGGAGCCATCGGTATCGCCCTTTCCAGCCAGATCGTGGTTGAGCGTGAAAAACTGCATGCGCAGCGCATTGGCGAATCGGTTACCTCTTTTGCTCAGGCAACGCAGGAACGGCTGGTCGAGACAGTCAACATGCTCTCACACGTTCATCTCGATCACGCCCCCGCTCTGTATAGCGCGGGGGCGGCAAGATTGCGCCAGCAGGCTTTGGGGTTGATTGATCAGATCGTGCGTCGTGACGCCCTGCTGCTGGCCTACAGTGATGCTTTTTACATTGCCGGCCTGGCAATGCTGATCTGCGTGCTGGCTGGGTTCTTTTTGCGCAAAACCTGATTGTTAGCGATAAAACTCAGAAGGCCGCAATCCAAACTGGCGTTTAAAGGCAGCGGCAAAAGCGCTTTGGCTTTCGTAACCGTGCTGCAGAGCCACCTGTACAATCGGCATGCCTTGAGCCAGGCTTTCGAGTGACAAAAGCAGGCGTGCCTGCTGCCGCCAGCGCCCGAACGTGATGCCGGTTTGCCGCTGAAACTGACGATGAAATGTCTTGGCGCTCATCGCTAAATCTGCGGCCCAGTCATCGGCGGCGCGGCTATTGGCGGGATCGTCGGACAATGTCTGGCAGACACGCAATATGCGCGCATCCGTTGGCCAGGGAAGATTGAAAGGCAACACCGGCAAAGAACATAACTCATCGAGGATAAAACGCATCAAACGCCCGTCCCGGCTTTCCAAATCGTAATGGCCTATGACCTGAGTTGCAGCAAGGATCAATTCACGTAACAGAGGTGAAATCTCGATAACGCAGTCAACGTCAGGTAATCCGGGAATAGCATCTTGATCGACGAAAATACTGCGCATTCGTGCCACACCGCGCATCCGCACGGTGTGACTGACGCCCGCTATCAGCCACACGCCCCGGCTCGGAGGGACAACCCAACGGCCAACATCCGTTTCAATAACGAGCACCCCTTCAACCGCATAGACCAGTTGCGAACGCTGATGACTATGCGCAGGGATCATATGACCGCTGGGATAATCGACAGCAACGCCAGTAACAGGTGTTGCCGTGGGGGTGTTTTCGTGTTCTGACACTAATTCAACCATTGCACACCTTATTCGAGCCCCTGGAATCGTGCTTATATTTAAACATTGTCTGTCCTTGAGGGCAGCGAGTGATTCAACATTTTTATGTCCGGATCCGGACAAAGTGTTCGTTTTCCTATTCCAGGTAAGGCTTCAGTATCTCTTCCATCCACTTCATGAATACGCGCACCCGGCGCGACAGGTTGCCCCGATGTGCAACGATGAGAGACACCGGAAGCGCCCGGCGACGAAAATCAGGCATGATCTCCACAAGCGCACCACTCGTAAAGTATTGTCCAATCCCCAGGAGTGGTGCCTGAATCAAACCAAGACCGGCAAGGGCAGCGGCATCATATGTCTGCGCGCTGTTGACGTGTAGCGCACCTGGCAACTGTAATGTCGCGAAACTGTCACCGTCCGGATATTCCCATCCGTAAGGCCTTGAGCCCTGCATTGTCGAAAAATGAACTGTCCGATGTTCCTGACGCCGCAGGTCTTCCAGCGATCGCGGGATGCCATAGCGCGCCAGATAAGCAGGACTCGCAGCATTGACCATCCGTAACAGGCCCAGGGGGCGTGCAACCAGCGTTTCGTCCCTGACAGGTCCAAGCCGCAAGACACAGTCGAACCCCTCTTGAACCAAATCGACTTGTCGATCCGTACTTGACATTTCCAGCTCCAGATAAGGATGAGCTGCCATGAAGTCAGGCAAGGCCGGCACGATCGTTGTGACGGGTTTTTTGGGTGGCGCGATCTGCGCCCATATCCGCATCGGTGAGCTGGGGTCACCGCCGGAAATTATTTCGCTGCTTCTGGGCGCGTTAACCTGGGGCGGCCTCTGTCTGCGAGTCCCCCAGGTCCGAACCCTTTTACCACTCATCCATTGAACCAAATGGGGCAATGTTCTGCCTCTCAACATCAGGAGAAGACGTATGTTTTTAGTCATGGGAATCACGGGAAATGTAGGCGGCGCGACAGCAAGGCATTTGCTGGCTCAAGGTAAGAAGGTACGTGCGCTGGTCCGCGATCGCGAGAAGGCGGTTAACTGGGAGAACCAAGGCGTGGAACTGGTTGACGGCGACTGGAATGATTCGGGATCTATCGAACAAGCGCTCAAAGGTGTCGAAGGCACGTTTGTTATGTTGCCTCCGGTTTGGGCGCCGTCGCCCGATTACAAAGAAGCAAAGCGCGTGATTGCAAATTATGTCGAGGCACTCTCCAGAGTAGCGCCACCAAGAGTAGTGGCACTTTCATCAATGGGGGGCGAACAAAAACACCGGGCACGGGGTGATCATGGCTTTGTCGCTGTTAGAGCAAGGCTTTCGCGAACTCCTATCCCCCGTCACGTTTGTACGTGCAGGCGGATTCTTCGAAAACTTTCTTTTCGGTTTACAAGCCGCTCAGGGCGGAAAGTTATCGGTCTTTTACAATCCGACAAACCGAAAATCAACCATGGTCGCAACGAACGACATTGGTGCAGAGTTCGCAACCCTTTTGACCGGCCCGGCGTGGTCAGGGCAGCGCATCGTCGAGATTGGCTCGATGGTCAGTGCGGATGAAGTCGCAGAGCAGTTGGGCGAAGTCCTGAATCTCGACGTGAAAGCCTTTGCAATCCCGCGGACAGGGTGGGCTGAAGCGTTAGAGCAATTCGGTATCCCGGCGGGTCACAGCGGACCAGCGGAAGACATGTACGATGCCGTGAATGCGGGATGGATGGACCTCGGCGTCGAAGGAACGGAGCACATAGCCGGAACCACGCCGGCACGCGACGTCTTCGCCGCGGCTCAAAAAGCGATGAAGGTATAATCCATGATAATAAACGAGGGTCACGTTCGACTCCCGTGCTCCGTATACGCAACAGCTATCCCTTCTGGTTTACACCCGTAAGCCAGATATCAACTGCTTCTGGCAAGCCTGAGGACACTCCGGAGCTTAAGTCGGGTGATAATTCGAAGGTGGTTGACCGGTAACGCGGCGGCACATGGTAGAGAAGGATTAACCATTGTCATATCCCAGTAACAACGCCACTTCTTTAACGGACGTTCCTGTTATCAGCAATGCCAGCGCGCTTGATCTCTTCCCTTTGTTCAGTACCTTTTGGTCAATCCAGGCGGTTCACGTCTCAGGCATCTCAAATATCGTATCAATGGTTAAGAATCTTGCCTCGGCTTAGGTGCCTGTCCCGAGGTATCTTTAGCCGACGCTCATCAGCCGCGTGACAATATCCATAAATTGCTGACGCAGAATATCAACCTAGCACAACATCAATCGACTGAACGAACCACGTCCTCACCAGAAAAAACCTTCACGTCTGGGCACTGAATTGGCATAAAAGCAACAGAACATAGTCACAGACCACTCCGTCCGTCTACCTGCTATTTATTCTGATTTTTGCGTTATTCTTAAGTATTTATATCTGTGTTTTATTTATTACTTAACCTTTAATTTTAATTTATGTTGTTTTTATCAAATAATTAACTGAACATATTAATATTTTCCCCTCGCGTGCCATTTCTTTTTTGGTTTTACTGATAATCTTATAACTAACAAATGGTTACATGATTTCTTTGTTGTTTTATTTTTGTTTATTTTTGTTTTTTTGATTGTTACACGATATTCATCACTTTTTAGCCAGTGCCGCTCCCCTATTCTTCAGTAAGCAACGGGGGGAGGTGAATATGTTTATGGACGAGAGAAGGAGTAATGTTCTCAATTTTCTGGATAAACATAATAGTGCAACGGTCAAACATCTGGCTCAGTATTTCAGCGTAACGAAAGAAACAATACGCAGCGATCTGCGAATACTGGCTCAGCAGGGGTATATTCAGCGCTGTCATGGCGGAGCCATGATTATACGTAAAAGCCTGCAATCAAAACTAATTTCCGAAACCGACAATGACTTTGAAGTTTTGTTGAAACATATCCGGAAGGGGAAGTATGAGAAAGGTTCAGTGGGCAATATGAAAAATAAAGTCTGTATTCTCGGTTCTTTTAACGTTGATATCGTGGCTAAAGTGGCGCGGTTCCCGAAAGGGGGCGAGTCGCTGATGGCGCTGGGCAGCTCCCTCGGGCCGGGCGGTAAGGGCGCAAACCAGGCACAGGCAGCAAGCCGTGCCGGGGCGAAAGTGCATTTTGTTTCTAAAGTAGGGAAAGATCAGTTCAGTCAGTTTGCCCTGGACCATCTCTCTTCCTCTGATATTTATTCCTTTAAACTTTATCAGTCTGAAGAAGAACCAACGGGCAGCGCAATTATTTATGTTTCACAGGAAAATGGCGAAAATATGATCGCCATCTACTCCGGTGCAAATAAAAACATTAGTGAAAAAGAAATTGCTGAACTGAAAGAAGAGTTGGAAGACGCTAGCGTGCTGCTGCTGCAACTTGAGAATAACTTCTCCGCCACGCTGAATGCCATGAAACTGGCAAAAGCGCTGGGGGTAAAGGTCATTATGAACCCCGCTCCTTATTCCGCCGATATTATCCCGGCGCTGGAATATATGGATGTTATTACCCCGAATGAAACGGAAGCCTCACTGCTTTCCGGCATTGAGGTGACTAATCTGGAGAGCGCCCGTCGTGCCGCCACCGCCATCGCTGAACTGGGGGCGCGCTGCATCATCATCACGATGGGGTCCCGTGGCGCGCTGCTGTATGAGAACCAGCAGTTCCAACATATTCCCGCTTTCCCTGCCATCAGCATTGATACCACTGGCGCGGGTGATGCCTTTAACGGGGCGTTGGCTGCTTCCATTGCTGACGGTCAGTCGCTGGTACAGGCAGCAACCTTTGCCTCTGCCTTTGCTTCGCTGGCCGTTGAACGTGAAGGCGCATCGAACATGCCGGAGCGCAAGCAGGCGCTTAACCGACTGAAAAGCAAAATTTAATCGTTTTCTGGCCGCCCTGTGGCCGCAAGGAGAAAAAATGAAAGAGATTAACGGTGTTGTACCGGTCATGCTGACCCCATTCAACGAACAGAACGAGATTGACTGGCCGGGGCTGGAACGCCTGATTGAGTGGTACGTTCAGAAGGGCGTTGATGCGCTGTTTGCAGTGTGCCAGTCCAGTGAAATGCAGTTTTTATCGCTGCAAGAGCGCGTACAGTTGGGGCGCTTTGTGGTGGAGAAAACCGCAGGCCGCGTGCCGGTGATTGTTTCCGGGCATATTAGCGACGATATCGACGGTCAGCGCGAAGAATTGCTGGCGATGGCCGATACCGGGGCCGATGCATTGGTGCTGGTCACCAATCACCTCGATCCGAAAAACCAGGGCAGCGAGGTGTTCTACGCCACGCTGCAAAACCTGCTGGATGCGCTGCCGCAAAGCCTGCCGCTGGGGCTGTACGAGTGCCCGGCACCCTATCGCCGCCTGTTGACGGATGATGAGTTCTCCTGGTGCGCCCGCAGCGGACGTTTCCGTGGTACTGAAGGACGTAAGCTGCGATCTGGACACGGTAAAACGCCGCGTGGCGCTGGCCGAAGGTACGCCGCTCAACATAATCAATGCCAACGCCGCTATCGCCTGGCCCGCCATGCAGGCCGGTTCAAAAGGCTTCAGCGGGGTGTTTACCAATTTCCATCCTGAGCTGTATGTCTGGCTTTATCACCACCATACGAAAGATCCGGCTCTGGCCAGTGAGCTGGCGACGTTCCTTTCCCTCGCCGCCGTATCGGAAACGCTGGGTTATCCGAAGAACGCAAAAATCTATCACCAACGCCTGGGCACCTTTGAGAGCGAAGCCTGCCGGGTAAATAAAGACAACGTGCTGGAGAAATTCTGGGGGCTGGGGGTAATCCTCGACCAGATCCGCAGCGGAACAGAATTCTATAACAATAAAATCGGCTGATTTATCTACCCTGTACCGGCACCAGAGACTATGCATCTCTCTGGTGCCCAAAAATGAAGGTGCATTCAATGAGTGAGCAAGCCATAAACGATAGCGTATTAGTTCGTGCGGTAAATAAAGCAAAATGGCGGATTATTCCCTGCCTGATCGTTATGTATCTGATGTCCTACCTTGACCGGGTAAACGTCAGCTTTGCCAAATCGGCTTATCAGGCGTCTACCGGTATCTCCGATGCGGCCTTTGCCTTCGGTGCCGGGATCTTCTTTCTCTCCTACGCGCTGTTTGAATTACCCAGCAACCTGCTGATGCACCGGGTCGGCCCGCGTGCGTGGCTGGTGCGTATTATGGTCACCTGGGGTCTCGTTTCCGCTGCAATGAGCTTTGCCTGGAACGAGCAGACCTTTTATTTCCTGCGCGTGCTACTGGGTATTGTTGAAGCCGGATTCTTCCCGACGGCAATCTACTTTATTGCACAGTGGTTCCCCTCCCGTTTTCGCGCACACATTATGGGGATCTTCTATTTTGGTTCCCCGATTGCGCTGATCATCGGCGGCCCGCTTTCTGGCCTGCTGCTGGATCTGCTCGGCTTTGGCGGCTGGGAAGGCTGGCAGATTATGTTTGCAGTAGAAGGCCTGGCGGCTTCGGTGCTGGGTGTGGTGCTGTGGTTCTTCCTGCATAACTCGCCGAAGGACGTGAAGTGGCTGACGGTGGAGGAAAAACAGGCGCTGACCGCTGCACTGGATGAAGAGAAAGCCGACAAGGCCCGCGCCGGGCATACCCGCTTTATCGACGCGATTAAAAGCCCGGTACTGCTGCACTTCGCTGCTATCTACTTCCTGATTCAAATCACCGGTCTGGGCGTGGCATTTTATCTGCCAACTCAGGTTGCTGCACTGCTGGGCGTAAACATTGGCCTGATGGTCGGTTTGGTTACCGCTATTCCGTGGCTGTGCGCGCTGGTTGCCGGAGCTACCTGGCCGGGGCTGGCCGCTCGTCTGGGGCGCGCCCGTCTGTTTGGTACTATTTCGCTGTGCTGCATTGCGCTCGGTCTGGTCTCCTCTGCTCATGGTTCACCGCTGTTCGCCATTGCGGCACTCAGCTTCGTCACTATGGGCATTATGACCGCCCAGCCAATCTTCTGGACCTGGCCTACCCGCTATTACGGTGGCGCGGCGGCGGCGGCTAGCTTCGCTCTGATCAACAGCTGCGGCGCAGTAGGTGGCTTTGTTGCCCCGAACCTGCGTACCTGGGCTGAAATCTACTTCCACACCCCGACTGCCGGCCTCTATGCACTGGCGATTGCCGCAGTAATTGCCGTCGTTCTGTTTATTTTACTGCCTTCAGAAGATAAAAAAATCATTTATATCAAAGGAAAGAGTTATGAACGCAACAACGCCTGAAAAAATCCTGGTGTTAACTGAACAGTTTAAAAACAGTGATTCGATCTTCGATCCGCTACGTCAGGCTGGCTACGAGGTTGAGGTAAATGAAACCTTCAGGCTGCCCAACGAGCAGGAACTGATTAGCAAGCTTCAGCAGAACGTGGTGGCGACCATTGCCGGGGGCGAGCCTTACACCGAAAACGTGTTTGCTCAGGCGGCAAACCTGAAAATCGTTGCCCGCTGGGGCGTTGGCTACGACAAGGTAAACGTTCCGGCGGCTACCGCAGCCGGGGTACCGATTGCTATGGCGTTTGGTGCCAACCATGAAAGCGTCGCTGAGTTTGCCTATGCAATGGCGCTGACCCTGGCCTGCCGCCTGCCGCAGCGTGATGCAATGGTAAAACGCGGCGAGTGGCGCTTTGACGGCTTCCACCCTGGTCTGTGGGGCCGCACCGCGGGTGTTATTGGCTTAGGCCGCATTGGCTATGCCATGGCACGCCGCTGCCATGCAGCAGAGATGCGCATTCTGGTGTGCGATCCGTGGGCCAGCGACGAGCTGCTGGCCAGCCTGAATGCTGAACGGGTCGATCTGGAAACTCTGCTGCGTAATGCCGATCTGGTATCGGTGCATGCACCGTCCACCCCGGAAAGTCGCCATACCATTAACGCCGATACCCTGGCAATGATGAAACCCGGCGCAATCCTGGTGAATACCTCTCGCGGCCCGCTGATTAATGAAGAAGCGCTGGTTGAGGCGCTGAAAAGTGGCCACCTCAGCGGTGTGGGGCTGGACGTCTACGAAGTGGAGCCGCTACCGGCCAGCTCACCGCTGCGCCAGTTTGACAATGTTCTGCTTTCGCCGCACGTTTCCGGTATGGACCGCATGGCCGAAAGACTGGTCACCGAGCGTTGTATCAACAACATCCTTAACTATCTGAAAGGAGAAAAAGACGCCCTGAAACCCTACGTTATCAATCCCGATACCCTGAAGTAACGGCCATGCCGCACCGGTGAAAGCCGGTGCGGCATGCGCCAGCACCAGTGAACGCGTACCCTACATAACATTATAAAACGGTCATCCTATGAACCGTAAAACTCGTTATATCGCAGCGTTATCACTATTCTCTACCCTCTCCGCTTCTGCCTTTGCGACTACTCGTCGGCGGCAACCAGAAGCACGAATAAACGTCCCCATAAGGCTCAGCGATATCGCCTCATTTTGAACACGATTCTGCCACGAAAAAGCAGCTCCGCCGAGCTTCAGCCCAGAGCCTCTGCCAGCTGCGTAGTACGAGGCGGCCTGAAACGGCCGCCCAGAACGACATAAGCATGACGCTCCGCTGCACGCTTCGTTACCAGCGCGTAGCCTGCATATCGATCACAAAGCGGTACTTAACGTCGCCCTTAAGCATACGGGCAAAGGCAACCTCGATATCTTCGCCACCGATCATTTCAATTTCGGCGGTAATATTGTGCTCGCCGCAGAAGTTCAGCATCTCCTGGGTTTCCCGCATGCTGCCAATCGACGAACCGCTGATGCTTAAACGTCGAAACACCATCGGCGTAATATTCGGCGAATGGTGTGGCTGGTCCGGAATGCCTACCAACACCAGGCGGCCATTGGTTTTTAGCGCGGCCAGATAAGGATCCAGATCGTGCGGTGCTGCTACACAGTCAATAATAAAATCCAGCGAGGTTTGGCAGGCGGCCATTTGCGCGGCATCGCGCGACACCACCACCTGTTTAGCCCCCAGACGACGGGCATCTTCGCCCTTCTCTGGGGAGGTCGTAAACAGCGTCACCTCCGCCCCCATCGCACTGGCCAGCTTCACGGCCATATGGCCTAACCCCCCCAGCCCGACAACACCGACACGATCGCCGGCCTTGACGTTGAAATGGCGCAGCGGCGACCATACGGTCACGCCCGCACACAGCAACGGTGCAACCCCGGCGAGCGACAGGTTTCGTGGTACAGAAACCACAAAATGCTGATCAACAATCACGCTTTGCGCATAGCCGCCCCAGGTACTGTCGCCGGTGTATTTATCAATGCCGTTGTAGGTAGCAGTAAACCCTGCTTCACAGTACTGTTCTTCCTGTTGTTTGCAGAAATGGCACTCGCGACAGGAGTCGACCATCACGCCCACACCGACGATATCACCGGGTTTAAAATGGCTGGCCTGGTCGCCAACCTCTACCACTCGCCCGACAATCTCATGCCCAGGCACCAGTGGATATCGGCTAACCGCCCATTCGTTACGCGCCATATGCAGATCGGAGTGGCACACGCCGCAATAGAGGATCTCGATTTTGACATCCTGCTTTTGTAACGGACGCAGCGAAACCTGGCCTGATGTTAAAGGTTGTGCCGCGTCATGTGCGACTAATGCGTTGATTTTCATAGTGCCTCAAGAATGTGCTGGTTTTGGCTAATTCAAGGGGGCAGACTATAGGTAATAAGGTTCTATATTGATAGTAGTCACCATTTGGTGACCATAAGCAGAGGACAGCACAGTGCCAGCCTGGGTTGAAGGTAAACTCTTTTTCTATGCGGACTCACCGCCGCGCCGCCTGATGGAACTTTTTTCAGTTAAATGGAGCACTATGGTGCTGCACGCGCTGTATCACTGGCCGGATGAACGCGCACGTACCGGCGAACTACAACGTAGCTTGCAGGGCATTTCCAAGAAAATGCTGTTCCAGACGCTGAAAGAGTTGGAGTCGCGAGGATTGATTGCTCGCCATGTGTATGACGTGATCCCACCTAAAGTCGATTACCGCCTGACGCCGCTTGGCAGAACCTTTGCCGAACCCATTGAGCAAATGTACCAATGGGGGCTGGAAAATCAGTCCGCACTGGATGAAATGGAAGCCTGTTATCAGGCGGCGGCGCCCAACTAACTGCGTTTGCAATACCAGCATGCGGCTATTGCGCGATGGTAATCGCCAACTACCACGGCCACATCCCTCATGTATCACTTCTGCGCGCTGATTTTCCTGTTCCGTCTGGTTTCAGGCACCATTGGCCGAGTACTCCCCTCTCTCACACAAGAGCTTCATTCATAGTCTGTATATAACCCAAAGCATCAGTAGCTGCGACTGCCGCAAAACAGTCGCAATGAGCAGGAAACGGACATGTAAGTTTCAAGTAATGGAAATCGAAGCCAGTACCGTAGCCATCACATCGAAGCTAAGGACAAAAAAAGCCTGGATAATTTCCAGGCTATAGCAAATTCATTAATAAAATACTGTGGTAAGCATTACTCTACCACCACAACTATTTTTCCTACCTGGCCATTGGCCTCCATATAGCGATGCGCATCTGCGATATCTTCGAGCCTGAAGGTTTTATCGATTACCGGCTTCAGATTGCCGGAACGCAAACCTTGTGAGACGAAGGATTTCGCTCGCGCCATTTTTTCCGCGTCGGTGGTGATTTCGAACAGCTCATAGCCTCGTAGCGTAAGATGTTTACCGAGAATGTCGAATACAGGCACAAGCAGGTCGCGACTGTCGAGCGCGCCATACTGGAAGAACATACCCTGCGGTGCCATCACCTGAGTCAGTTTTGCCACGTCCGGACCGCCGACGGGATCAAAAACAATGTGGGCACCCACGCCATCTGTTGCACGCGTGATTTCAGCCACCATATCCTGCTCGGCAGTAGCAATAACAGCGGCGGCACCGGCTTTCAGCAGCATATCGCTTTTTTCGGCGGTGCGCGTAAGCGCGATGGGTTTTGCACCCAGCATATTAGCTATCTGGATGGCAGCCAGGCCCACGCTGCTTGATGCTGCGCGGATCACCACATTCTGACCAGCCTGAAGATTGCCATATTCAACCAGCGCGCCATAAGCGGTGACATACATCATCCAGCTTGCCGCAGCTTCCTCGAAAGAAAGATTTTCAGGATGCTTCACAACAGCGTGCACCGGCGCATTCACCAGTTCGCCGTACATGCCGTATTCATTAAACATAAATGAAGGGATCACGCTGACCAAATCCCCTGTGGCAAACCCTTCAACATTTTCACCGACAGCCTGAACGACGCCAGCGGCTTCATAACCAAGACGTGCCGGAAATTCCGGCTCAATAACATACTGGCCGTTGCGGTACATGATTTCTGCACGGTTAAGGCCAATCGCATGTACGCGGATTTGGATTTCCCCGGCCGCAGGCTCCGGCACCGCCACATCAACAACCTCAAGAACCTCCGGGCCACCGGTGCGGTTAAACGTAACAACTTTCGACATATACAGACCTCGTCAGTTAGCGATATACCTAATAGATAGCGTGAAAGGCATATCCGATGAATCTGCGAACAATCTACGTGGTTGTCACCTGGGTAAAAATAGCTGCGGAGGAACTTCAGTGTTATTCATTCGGTAACAATCCGTCGGTTTCAGCCGTTCTGCTGGCAAAAATTTCGCTAAACCAGTCGATAAAGACACGTACCTGAGGGGAAAGATAGCGCCTGTCCGGATACATCACTGACACAGGCTTGGAAACTGAAGGATACTGCGTCAGGATTTCTTCAAGCTCACCGGAAGCAATATGCGCGGCAAGGGCGTCACTGGAAGCCTGGATAATCCCCAGACCGGCCAAGGCACAGGACAACAGAATATCAGAGTTATCTACCAGCATGCTGCTGGCAGGGCGCAGTGAAACAACCACCCCATGTTCAATAAACTTCCACTCCATCACCTCACGACTGTGATCGCTGAAGAAGTTAACTGCCTGGTGCTGTTCCAGTTCTGTCAGCGTTGCCGGCTTCCCATACCGTTGCAAATAGGCGGGGGCAGCGCAGGTGACCATCCTGATTTCCCCAAGACGTCTGGAAATAAAGCTTGAATCTTGCAGCTCCCCAGGCGGACCACACAGTCCACGCCTTCGGCGATCAGATCGGTTTTTTTATCCGATGAAACCAACACCACGTCAATATCGGGATATAGCGACTTGAACTGCGCCAGATGGGGAATAAGGAGGGTATGAGCCAGCGCCAGCGGAACATCAAGCTTGAGCCGTCCACGCGGTGGCAAGGTTGATGAGTAATTGGCCATCATGCCATCAACTTCAGCCAGAAGGTGTTTGGCACGCTGGTAAAACTCGTCGCCTTTCGTCGTAACACTCAGCTTGCGGGTGGTACGATGGATGAGTTTTACTCCAAGTTCGTCCTCTAGCTGCTGTATCGCTTTACTCACTGCGGGCCGGTGCAGCTGCAGAATATCAGCAGCTTTGGTGAAGCTGCCCTGCTCAACCACCTGTATAAAAATGCTAATATATTCAATTATGTTAGAACGCATATCACTACCGTAGCCCCCTCCTCTACGAACCAAGCCAGGCCGTTTTATCATTCAGATTCACTTGCCTCGGCATCTGAAAGCTTATGTCGGCAGGAAATTAATCATTGTTCTCACTTTGTGAATTCTAACCCATATCCTTCAGAACTGATCCAAAGGACACTCAAGGGCAAAGTGAGCCAAGCATACCTGTGTTCACAAGTCTGCTTCCGACCTGTTGTGCTGCGCTTCCAAGTCCGCTTCTGGCACGGAGCAAACTTGAAAGCAAAGCCATAAGGTCTGCTGCGAGCGAGCAGCGGAAGTTACGGCTACAAGATGTTGCGGTGACTAAGTACAGTTTATGGACTTCCTGATCACAATGCCTTCTAACTCGTTAGTCGCTGGCTCAGAATTGATAACCAGGTGAGAAATTGTGTTTCTCGGGGCGTTTTTAAACGGGATGCTAACGGATTTAGCCCGCTCACTGAGGCAGGAATAATCCGGACAACGAAGCGGGAGATTCATCATGTTGGAAATGGCAAGTTCAGAATAACCTTGCTGGCACCCCATGAAGCAGTTTTTGGTTCGTTGTACCATGACTGAATGGTCGGCTCATCAAGCCGGAATGTCAGTGAACCACGTTTGACGAGCGCCTTGTTGTAGGTGTTCCAGTTGGTGATTTTGAGCTTTTTTTGCCATGAGATACTGCTACAATACCGGAATGTTGTGATCTTATCCTGATATCTGCCAAAATTTCGATTTATTCAACATAGTCCTTTCCAATTGTAATCCTTATACAAAAGTTCATCTTTTGCTATATCAGTCATAAAAACTTCAGTATATTTTGCCAAATGACACCGGTCTTTTAAGGACATGTCATGCCCGTACTCGGCTTAATTGTTTGACTAAAATCTCAAAATTTATACTGGATAAATACTCTATCTTAAGGAAATTATCAGTGAAAGCATCTGACTGGATTCAACAAAACATACGACACTCAGCACAACTTGAACCTAATACACTCGAAGCAGTATCCGACTTCACTCTTATGTGGTCAATTTTTGAGGCCTCAGAAGCTCATAATGAGAATGTTGTAGATCAGATTGGGGTTCTTGCAAAGCGAGTTGCAAGAGATATGCCATCAAATGCGATAGACTCACAGTTATCATATTGGTCTAAACGCTATATACAACAAAGCGGTGATCCAACAAAGCATTTCCATCAACTTTATTTTAGAGAATGCTCACAAACTGAGAAATCACTTAACGTACTAAGAAATAACGAAACCTCTCTTGAAGAGAGAATCGAAGTGTGCCTTTTAATTGTCTATAGGTATCGAAATAACTTATTTCATGGCATCAAAGATATCACATTGCTAAATGCCCAGGTAGAAAACCTTCGGAACGCAATAGAATTACTGCAAATAATTATGCCATATAGTGGGAGATACCTTTTTCTCGGAGCCTAATTAGCTATATGAACCAAGCGGAGTCTATTTCAATTATAATCTAAATAGACTCACTTCCATAGGTGCTTTGAATTGGTCGATGGATTTCGTCATGGTTATCCCCTATGAGCAAGTAGCGGGCCTATAATGTTTAGAACCTGCGCGATTTACAGTTACGCAATAAAGTAGAGATGGTTAACTCCGATCTGACTGACCTCATGACTGAATACTATTTCCGCATGTGATCTATCGTCCTAATTGAAAAGCACGATTTGCACGGCGAGTGCAATCAACACGGCAGATACTGGCACAGAGCACCAGAGTTGTTTATCCACAGAAAAGGGGGGGTAAGCACATGGGTAATGGACAGAAAATGCTTTTTGTCGAATCTGCTAGTGATTTATACTGACAGCCATGATCATCAAAGAAAGATACGGGATAAAAGATGTCTGTTGAATGGGTGGGTGTGGCTGATAGTGCTGTTAAAATCGGGCTGGGTGCGTTAATCACCATTGTTGGCGGTTGGATTACACTAAAATTAACACACCGTCATGAAATCAGGAAAGAAGCAATAGTTCAACGGCTGCTAGATATAGAGAAAAAAACAGACCGCTATATAGATTTTCTTTCTTCATCGCAATTGCTGATGCAAAAATATCTTTATGATTCATGCGACCCAGGCGGTGAGGATTACACCGATTATATGCGGTTGCATAATATTGTGAGTCTCACATCTACGTCAGAATTGCGATTCTATGCTTTTGATACTCAGGCAAAAGTATCGCAATTTATCCTGCTCAGAAAACCCAGTGACCTTATTGACCCCTGCCGTGATGCCGCGAGAAATTCCGTTTCTGTGCTTCAGGGGGTAGTGAGTGCCGAATTGCTTCAGGATAAAGCTACGCTTCAGGGCAAACCACATGCATGGTGGGCGCCCTAGCAGAGGTAAGGCAGAACATGTAGACAGAAGTTCCTGTTTGCCTAAGGGAAGCAAAATCAGTTCACCGGCGTAGCTGCGCAGAGCGGGTGATGTCACTTTCCCGGAACACCTGTCCGGGCGACACTGCTGGACACGGGTATCCTTACCGTTATTTGTTGTAGGTATCAAAGCCTAACTGAAATGCCAGGTCAGCCAGCTCAAGTACAGCCTTATTTCCGTCTGGAATTTTCCTTGCCATCTCATTACGGGACTTAAGATTGGCAATAATGGCCTCGTTTATGTTTTCGCCCTTTGCAGCTGCATCACTTCCAATATTACACATGGAGATCAGCTGCTTTTCCGAAGGCCGAAAATCGTAGGTACTGCTTGGTGTAATCATTGCTGCACGGATTAAAGATGAAGCGATGGACTCGCATCGCTCTGCTGCTCCAGCTGCACTGACATACATGCAGCCAACAATAATGAGAGTAGTAATAACTTTCATTGAGAATCCTGTCTGTTAAAGGTTAGGAATTTTACCAGATACCACTGCTGGACAGAAACACCTGAACAACCAAAGAGCGCGCCGTTTTATTTCAAAAATTAAACAGCTGAACGTCCGCTCCTGGCACAAAGCGGACGTGCTTGAAAGGCCATGGGATCCGCTGTGAGCGAGAGCGGACATTAGCGCTTTCAGCTAATAGCCACAACATTGGCTTTTTAGATATCTGGCGTTGCCAATTAAACCTCATGACGCTGGCCTGGGCCGAGCTAGATTACAGGCGCTACCTTTTCACAGCCGCATCAGGCCACCGTCAACCACCAGAGTTTGTCCCGTAACAAAACGCGCATCTTCACTGGTGAGGAAAGCGACCGGCCCGGCGATATCGGCTGGCGTGCCGAGCCGCTTAATCGCCTGCATCATGTAGACCTGTGCCTTCTGCTCGTTCGGCATGCTACTCGCACCTTCCGTGTCGGTAATCCCCGGATGGACTGCGTTGACGATGATGTTATCAGCCGCAAGCTCATTGGCGAGAGCGCGGACCAAACCGACCCCACCCATCTTAGACGTAATGTAATGGGAAAAGCCCATTCCGGGCGGTGTCACCATGCCGACTGCGTTAGAACCAACGGCGACGATCGCCCCACCACCAGCCTTGCGCATCAGCGGTACAATCGCTCGGGCGCCGATCACGTGTGCATCGAGGTTCACTGCCATGACACGATGCCATTCATCCTGCGTCATCTGGTCAAGCCCGGCGATCGGGTAAATGCCAGCCGCATGCACCAAGATGTCGGCACGGCCGAATTTCTGCTCTACCTCGGTGGCAACCCGCCGCCAATCTGCCTCATTCGTCACGTCAGCGGCGATGGCAATCGCGCCGTTGCCAATCTGGGCTGCTTCCTCCCTAGCATCCTGGCGATTGACGAGGATGATTTGCGCGCCGCGCTGCGCCAAAAAGATTGGCAATGCCGCGCCCGATGCCTGCTTACCGCCG
The DNA here is from genome assembly GCF_900635445.1 of Serratia odorifera. Lineage (NCBI taxonomy): Bacteria > Pseudomonadati > Pseudomonadota > Gammaproteobacteria > Enterobacterales > Yersiniaceae > Serratia > Serratia odorifera. The sequence continues at coordinate 3,292,999 of NZ_LR134117.1, read as the reverse complement.
GTGATGATAGCGACCTTGTTTGCATGTGTCTTCATGGGTTATTTCCTCGGTTGTAGATTTGCAAGCGCACGCAGTCGTGGCTCGCCCACCTGTGACAGAAAATCGAATTGGTTTGGCCGCCAGCCCAGTTCGGCTCGTGTCCGCGGATCGCGCGAGCGGCTGCATGCTGACAGCAGTAGAGCTCCAAATGGGCCAAATACCTCGGTCGCCTCCCCCCATCGTCAGGCTGCGCGTGTTAACCCCCAGGTCACGTGCCACGGCCTCGGCAATCCAGCGGTATGGAATTTCCCCGGCTGCGGCGTGGTACAGCGCGCCAGCCTGTCCGCGTTCGACGCCAAGGGAAAATAGCTGGGCCAGATCGGCGCTGTACACATGGGTATAAGTGGCAAGTCCGGAGCCGATGTAACAGGCAGCGCCGGTGGCGGCAACGGAGCGGTACACGCTCGCTACAGGGCCATTGTCGTCTGGCCCCCAAATCACCGGGGGACGGATTACCATGCTTCGCAGACCCTGCTCGACAGCAGCGCGGACGATGCCCTCTGCCTCTACCCGGGGAAGTGCCAGTGGCTCCGGCAAAAAAGGATCGTCTTCGGCAAAGCTATCGGGGCTCCACGCCCCGCCCGTGCGTTGCATGAAAACGCCGCTACCCGACAAGAAAATAAACGTCTTGCCACTTCCCGCAAGTGCACCGCACAGCGTCCGAATAATGGCCGGCTCGTGCTCGAAGGCAACCTGGGCGGCGTAGATTGTGACTTCCGCCGAGCGCGCCGCAGCGAGCACGGGAGCGACATTGACCTCAAGATCACCGCGAACCACAGCGATACCCATAGTTTTGAGAGTGGCCCGCGGTGCGATCGGTTCGCGCCAACCGACCACTCGTTGCCATCCGCCAGGAAATGTTTTGCTAATGTGCCGCCGACAAATCCGGATGCGCCAATGATGAATATATTTTGTGACATGAATGGCTCCTTTGCTTGTAGCCTAGGACCTATCGATATCTCTGAAAAGCCTATATTATTAGATACGAACCATATAAGGAGTAGATACTTTGCTGAACGGCATTTCCCTGGACTACTTGCGGACTTTCGTCGCTGCCGCAGACCACGGCAGCTTTTCAGCGGCTGGCCGAGTGATCGGGCGGGCGCAGTCGGTGGTAAGTCAAACCATCGCCAGTCTAGAGGGGCAGCTCGGCGTAACATTATTTGAGAGGGTTGGCCGTTACCCAAGTTGACGGTTCAGGGAACAAACCTGTTGGCTGATGCGCGCCGTGTTGTCATGGGAGCTGACGCACTGACAGCCAAAGCACGTAGCTTCTCCGCTGGCCTGGAGTCCGAACTGTCAATCGTCGTCGATGTCATGTTTCCGCACCGCTGCCTTACCGATGCTCTCGGCAGCTTCAAGGCGCATTTTCCTTCTACTCCGCTTAGACTCCATGTCGAGGCTTTGGGCGCGTTGCGGAGCTGGTGATCAAGGGACAGTGCAGCCTCGGCATTACAGGAACACTGCCGTTCCTACCACCGGGGCTTGCGGCCGAACGACTATTCAACGAAGAAATGATAACGGTTGCGGCACCGGGATCACCCTTGGCCGGTAGAAATGGCCCTATTGCATTTCGGGAACTGTTGGATGAAACACAGCTCGTGTTGACCGACCGTTCTTCGCTGACCAACGGGGTGGACTACGGCGTACAAGGCGAGAACATCTGGCGACTAGCTGACCTTGGTTCAAAACATGCTTTCTTGCGCGCTGGTCTTGGGGTGGGGGCATATGCCGCGCTGGCTGATCGGTGAAGATTTAAAGGAAGGCCGTCTTGTACGCATCGAGTTGGAAGGACCATCGGCAGGCCTATTACCTTTTCAAGCTATCTATCCAAGCGATCGGTTACCTGGCCCCGCAGGTAGGTGGTTATTAGAGCGATTTCAACCGGCTTAGCCGTGTAAGGGACCTCGATTGGCTCACTGACCTGCCCCCTATTTATTAACGTTCCAGGCTGTAAGTTACGTCTGACTCGAAGCAGCGGTCTGAGGGAGCATCAGAGCTGCTATGAGCGAAAAACGGACACATTTATCAGACATTCCAGAATCACATTAAACGATGGTGTAAAGATTCCACAGATTGGTTTCGGTACCATGGATCTTGCTCCTCGCGACAATACCCTACAAAGCCATGAGGTTATCAGCGTTAAAGATATCCGTACTAATTGCCTTAACATTAGAACTAATAAAAATGGTGCGGATACTAACTCAGTGCTTAATTTATATAAAATCATTCAGAACAATATTTTAAAGTATTTAACACATTAATTTTTAATTGAATAGGCTATGTTTTAATACAGTATTGATATTATAAATTTTTTAAGGGAAGTTATTGCGCTTCCCTTAATGCACGCTTTAATAAATTTGAAAAATATTCATGCAAGGTATATATGCATTTTATTCAATAGGCAAATTGTGCTGTTTTAAGAAAGATAGCTTATCCCAATAGCCTCTTTGAAATATAATTTTATCATTTACTATTTGAAAAAAACCGCAACCTCTCAAACCTAATGGGGCAAGCCACTCTAAAATTGCCCATTGTCCATCTTCGAAAATGTTTTCAACGATACAAACCATTTCTGGAATAGAAAAGTCTTGTTCAAACATTTTCTTTATAGCCTCTTTCCCAATAACTGGCTCATTGGCTACCTGATGGTTTATTGCATTATCATCATATAATTGTGAAATAGTTTCTACATCTGCATTATTAAATGCGTCAACCCATTGGCAAATTATTTCTTTTGGCTTCATATAAATTACCTCCAGACCTGTAAAACACTTCCTTCCAATAGCATAACATCAAAATCTTATCAAGCTCAAAATTTATTTAAAGCACAGGGAAACTCTTAAAGTGCAATAATAACTCTGACCTGCTCCCCACAAATTGATGCAGATAGATGTTAGCAACGTCCGCTCCTGGCGCGAAGCGGAAGTGCTTGAAAGGCCATGGGGTCCGCTGTGAGCGAGGAGCGGGCGTTTCATAGCGCATATAGGCAGAGTTGGCGGGCAAGTTACTCCCTAAAATAGGGCATTTGCATTATGTTAACAAAACATCAGTGACAAACTCAATATCTATCGTTCCAGATCAATCAGGCGCAAGTTGCAGATGACGCTCTATAAAGTTCGTTTTTAATGCGCTATAACGATGCGCATCGTTCTTACATAGCAATGCTGCTGTACGCTTTATCTCAGCGTAATCACTGGCAATATCACTGTTTTTCCTCAGATAATCGCGGAAAGAAAGATGTTTTAGTATCTGAATGTCCCCTACTGAAAACGCATGCACTTGATGGCTACGCTGATCTCCCCCTTAATGAAGTACCGGCGTCCTGCAATGCCGTTTTCACCGCGAGCAACGTATCCGGCGTCGACCATTGCAGAGTTGCATTTATCCAGTTGGTTGATATCGACAACTTCCAGAAGTATATCAATCACTGGCTTTGCTGAGAGGCCTGGCACTGACGTACTGCCAATATGATGAACCTTCCTAGCCACGTCACCAAGCAATGCTTGTAGCAGAAAATTTTCAGCGTTAAACATAGCAGGCCATTTTTCATCGTATGGCTCCACAACGATTTCCCGCATGAATGCCTCCTTCTTTTCCGTCAAATTATTAGCATAAGAGTAGCTAAAGTATATTGAGGCGACAACGTCCGCTCCTGGCACAACGCCGCCAGCGACACGGAGCACCAGAGATCGACAGAGTGCTATGAGCGAGGAGCGGAAGCCCGCAGTTTGCACGACATTAAACAGGGTATGACTTGAATCCACTCGGGACTGTAGTGGCTTACTGAGTAGGGTTACCCTATCAGGGATATTTATAAATTCTTTACTCTGAGAAAAGCGATCAATTCTGTCATTGCCGGACTCAGTGAATCCGGTGTTTTATAGCAAATGCAGATTCGTCGCCGTGCCCATTGGTCGGTTAGCGGCAATACAGGGTAATGAAATTTTTTACTGAAGCGTTCAGCTACGGATACAGGAAGAACTGCTACGCCAATACCGCTACTGACCATCTCGCAAATCCCTTCAAAACTGCTCATTCTGATGCGATAAGTCAGTGAGTGGCCGAGTTTTGTAGCATGTCCACTGATGTGGTCCTGCAGCGCATTGCCGGGGTAAAGCCCAATAAAAGGCTCACTGATCGCGTCCGAGAGAGAGGCGCTACCTCTGAGTCCAAGCGGGTGAGTGGCGGGGACGATCAGGGCAAGCCGGTCATCTGCTATGGGTTCGAGCGTGAGTTCACGGGCGTCAACCGCATCTGAGACCAGGCCTGCTTCAGCGATACCATTACTTATGCTGTTAATGATATCCGCACTGGTTCTCTCTTCCAGCTCAATAGTCACATCCGGGTGTTCTGAAAGCCACTTTGCGAGCCTGCCGGGCAGAAATTCTGCCATCGCTGAAGTATTGGCATATAACCGGACCTTCCCTCTCACGCCTGTAACGTAAGCGCCAAGTTCAGCTTTAAGTCGCTCGTGCCGGGACAGCAATTCACGGGCATGACCAACAAGGATCTCACCGGCTTCTGTCAGGCTGACGCCCCTGGGATGGCGAAAAAACAGCTTTATGCCGGTATCCGCTTCCATGCTTTTCAGCCTCTCACTGGCCGAACCAACAGCCAGACTGGCATCCCGGGCACCATGAGTAATGCTTCCCGCATCAGCGATGCAGACGACAAGTTTCAAATCAGAAAGATCCAGCCTCATAAAATATTCGCCTAAGCCTTCGGACTATCCGAAGCATGATGCGTTTAAACCAGATTGTCCACTAACGGCTGAGATGGTTGAATCACTGAAAATCCTTCATCAGGGCAGATTTGTGAACGAACAACTGTATATCCCTCTTCTACTTATATTTATCCTCGCCGGTTTCGTAAAGGGCGTGACTGGGATGGGTTTGCCAACGGTGGCTATGGGATTACTTGGCATGTTTATGCCTCTGCCCGTCGCGGCGGCGCTGCTGGTGATCCCTTCTTTCGTGACAAATGTGCTGCAACTTTTTACCGGTCCCTCAGTGAGGCTGATTATCCGCCGTCTGTGGCTGATGATGTTGCTTATTCTCGCTGGCACGGTGGCCGCGTCTTCGCTTCTAATCAGCATACATCCAGCCTGGTCAGCGTTTGGTTTGGGTGTGGCTTTAATTATTTACGCTGCTTTTGCACTGGTTTCTCCGTCCTTTACGGTCCCTGAGGCCAGGGAGAGATGGCTGTCCCCGGTTATTGGCGGCGTGACAGGCGTAATCACCGGTGCGACAGGCGTGTTCGTTATGCCAGCCGTACCCTTTCTTCAGTCGCTTCGCTTAAGTAAAGATCAACTCGTTCAGGCTCTGGGGCTGTCATTTACCGTTTCGACCGTGGCACTGGCCACAGGGCTTTATCTTCATGATGCTTTCAAGGTAGAGCAGTTTTCATTGTCCTTTTTATCGATATTCCCTGCCTTGGCTGGGATGTGGTTCGGGCAAAAGGTGCGAGCGCGCATCAGTGCCAGGCTTTTCAGGCAATGCTTTCTCCTGTTCCTGATTGTGCTTGGAATCGAGTTGATTTCACGCCCCTTTATCTAATTCATAGACACTGCAATACAGGATCTGCTGCCGGGATACGTGCCGGTAATGCATGCATGACGTCGCCCGGCACAACAAGATTCAGGGAATGGCGCGGATCACGCCACCGTCGACGCGCAGCGCGGCACCACTGGTGGCACTCGCCTGTTGCGAACAGACGTAGACCACCATGTTCGCCACTTCTTCGGTGGTAGTGAACCGCTTTAACAGGGTCGTGGGTCGCATGGTGTTCAGGAAGTCCTGCTCGGCCTGTTGCTGCGTGATGTTCTGCTCGCGTGCGGTGTCGGCCAGCCAGTTGGACAGAATTTCTGAGCGGGTTGGGCCAGGCAAAACGGCGTTTACCGTGACGCCGGTACCTGCGGCCAGTTCCGCCAGCCCTCTGGAAACCGCCAGTTGCGCCGTCTTGGTCACGCCGTAGTCAATCATCTCCTTGGGGATCATCACCGCCGATTCGCTGCTGATAAACACCACCCGCCCCCAGCCGCGCGTCATCATTGCCGGCAGATAGTGCCGAGCGGCACGCACGCCGCTCATCACGTTGAGCTGGAACAAGTCGATCCATTCATCATCAGCCTGGTCAAAAAAGTTGTTCAGGTGTGCGGTGCCCAGATTATTGACCAGGATATCGGCCGTCGGCACCCGCTCGAACAGCGTTTTTGCGCCGGCGGCACTAGCCAGATCGGCGGCGACGCCGTCAAGATCTGCGCCAGGCAACAAGGCACGCATTTCCTCCAGCGCAGCCGATACCCGCTGTTCACCACGACCGTTAATCACCACCGAGGCGCCGGCACGCGCCAGCCCTTCAGCGATGGCTCGGCCAATGCCTGCGGTGGAGCCACTAACGATAGCCTTTTTGCCATTCAATTCGATTTTCATCTCCGTTTCTCCAACGTCGGTACCGGGGCAATCTGCCTGACCAACCGGCCAGGCAGCGTGAGCCTCGCTATGCGCGTTGCTGCTCGGCAACCCGCGCTTCTGCCGCCTGGGCCAAGCGTTCAACCCATTCCTGGTGATAACGGTACAGCGCACCAGGGTGTTTGCGACCGAGCGTTTCCAGGAAGAACTCCCCTTGCTGCGTCTCTTCGGTCAGCAGATGACAGCCGTCCGGCGTTGGCGTGATAACCCAGCCGTGATAGGCACTGGAGTGCGTGCTGTCACCGTCGACGGTTGCCGACCAGGCGATCCTGCGGCCCGGCACATACTCCGTTACCACCAGGCTCATCGGAAAGCCCACCGTCACGCGGTGGAATGTCGTGCCGGCCTGGAGCTCGCTGTCGCCGGAGAGGATTTTTACCCGATCTTCCGGCGGGAAATAGCTGGCCCAGTTTTCAGCGTTGACCAACAGCGCCCACACCACCTCTGGCGGGGCTTTGATATCAATATCATTGAGCGCATAGATAGGCGAGATTCTTGGATCGAACTGCTCTGGCCAAATTACATGGTCGTACATGGTTAGCTTTCCTTTTTGAAAAGGTCTTGAAAAATAAGCGGTGCCCACCGTTGTTCTCTTGCCTGCACCAGCACTCCGCCTTCGGCAATCTTGCCAAGACTGACCGGCGCGTAGCCGAGCCGTTGCACCAGCGCGGCCACGGTCTCCACTGCGGCATCATCATCCCCTGCCAGGGGGATCGCGCGCCGCCAAAGAAAATCCTAATGATTGCCAATACATCTGAGAAGACGGTAAATTGAGATACCAACCATCGTTATTTGAGATGTAGGAACGGCTAATGCTTGATGGCGTCTCTCTCGATCAGCTCAGAACTTTCATTACCGCCGCGGATGAAGGCAGTTTTTCGGCGGCGGCGCGGAAACTCAACCGGGTGCAGTCGGCGGTCAGCGGCTGGGTCAGCAGTCTGGAAGATCAGATCGGCGTGATGCTGTTTGATCGCTCGGCCAAGTTTCCCAAGCTGACGCCGGCAGGCGTGCTGTTACTGGCGGATGCGCGCAATATCGTCGCCGGCGTCGACACGCTCAAGGCGCGGGCCAGGCAGATGACCTCCGGGGTTGAGGCCGAACTGTCGGTGGTGGTTGACGTGTGTTTTCCAACTTCGGTGGTCAGCGCGGTGGCCAAAGCGTTTGCCGTTCGCTTCCCGTTGACGCCGCTGCGCCTGTTCGTCGAAGCCCTGGGCGCGGCCTATCAACCGGTGCTGGATGGCCGTTGCAGCCTGGGTATCCTACCGCCGTTGCCGCAAACCTTCCCTTCGCTGCTCAGCGAACGGCTGGGAGAGGTGCCGTTGGTCGCGGTGGCGTCGGCCAGTCATCCGCTGGCCCGTTTCGCGCGCCGCATCCCGCGCAGCGAACTCAGCAAGCACCGGCAACTGGTGCTCTCGGACCGTTCGGAACTGACCACTGGTCGAGATTTCGCCGTCGCATCGCCCACGACCTGGCGTCTGGCCGATCTGTCAACCAAACATGCCTTTCTTAAAGACAACGTCGGCTGGGGAGGCATGCCCTTGCATATGGTGGAAAAAGACATCGCCGAAGGTACGTTGGTGGTGCTGGATGTGGATGATATGCCGCGCACCGGATTCGTATTGACCATGTCGGCATTTCACCGCCCGTCGCAGCCGCCCGGTCCGGCCGGGTCTGGTTTATCAATCAGTTAAAGGCCGAATGGCGACAGCCCTATCTGGTTTAGCCTGCCCGCTGCCGGTTAGTCGTGTTCAACCAGCAGCAGCTCCACGCCCAGGGCCTCCAGCCCTCTGCGCATCTCGTCGGAGATGGCGGTGTCGGTGATCAGCACGTCGATACGCGCGGTGTCGATAATACGATGCAGCCCGACGCGATTGAACTTGCTGGAATCGGCTACCGCGATGATGCGTTTGGACACCTCGCACATCCGGCGATTGAGGCGCGCTTCATTCTCTTGATGAGTGGTAACGCCCTGACTCAGGCTCAGGCCGTCAACCCCGAGAAAAAGCATGTCAAAATGGTAATTGTCCAGTGACAGTTCGGCCTGTGAACCATAGAACGACTGGGAACTGCGGCGCAGATGCCCACCGGTGACCAGCAGTTCGACTTCCGTGGCATCCAGCAGCGCATTGGCAACGTTCATACCGTTGGTCATGACGATAATTTCTTTTTTGTCCCGTAGCTGCTGCGCAATTTCGTAGGTCGTGGTGCCGGAATCAAGAATGATGCTGCTACCGGTAACCACCATTTCGGCGGCCTTGCGGGCAATGCGCTGCTTTACCGCCAGGTGTTCGGTTTGCTTGGCCTCAATGCTGCGTTCGCTGGCCATCACCGGCGGTTCACAAATCAGCGCGCCGCCGTAGGCCCGGGTGGCAATCCCCCGCTTTTCCAGAAACGCCAGATCGCCACGGATGGTGACGGTTGACACGTTAAACTGCGCCGCCAGCTCGCTCACCTGCACCGCTCCCTGCTGTTTCAGCAAGGAAATTATTTTTTTCCCGCCGCTCACTGGTACCACGAACGCTTTTTTTATCACTCATGCTCATCGTCTGAAATGACCCATTACACCGTCAGGGTGGTTGAAGATAAATCACTGGGTAAAAACGGCCGTCGCGCAATGCTATGCCAACCGTACGGCCCCCCTTCCCTTACGAACCCTACCATATTCGCCGCCAAACGACGATATTGCTCAATGCTTTTGCTTTGTTTTCTTTTCCTTTCCGGGTAATAACCGGCATAAACCCTTCGTTACCTTTTCACTACCGTCTCATCAAAAACAAAACCGCGATCACAATACTTACACTTTCTTTTCATTGCGACACCGACCCTATTGATCTTTCTTTTCGTTTTTACTAACGTCGCTTTTAGTTTACTAAACGCCAAAAAGAAACAAAACGAAAGAAATGAGGATATATGACACGCTTAACCGAGCTGATTGCAAGGCATAAACAAGGCGAACATATCGGGATTACCTCGGTCTGTTCCGCTCACCCCTGGGTGCTGGAGGCAGCAATGCTGCATGCACGTCAGCAGCAGATGCCGTTGCTGATTGAAGCCACCTCGAATCAGGTTGATCAGCATGGCGGCTACACCGGCATGACACCGCAGATGTTTCAACAGCAGTTACGATCGCTGGCGGAAAAACTGGATCTCGATCCGGCCCAACTGGTGCTGGGTGGCGATCATCTTGGCCCCAACCGCTGGCAACATCTGCCAGCCAGTCAGGCGATGGCGCAGGCGGCGGTGCTGGTTGAGCACTACGTTGCCGCCGGCTTTCAGAAAATTCACCTCGATTGCAGCATGTCCTGCGCCGACGATCCGCAGCCGCTCAGCGATCGGACGGTTGCCGAGCGCGCGGCACAGCTGGCTTACGTTTGCGAACAAACCAGCCTGAAGCTGTTTGGCAAAAGCGAGGTGGTATATGTGATCGGCACCGAAGTTCCGGTGCCCGGCGGTGCGCAAGAGGCCTTGGATACGCTCGCCGTCACCCAGGTTGCCGCGGTGGAGCATACGCTGGCGGCACACCGGCAGGCCTTTGCACGCCAAGGGCTGGCGGATATCTGGCCACGGGTTATCGGGCTGGTGGTGCAACCGGGCGTCGAGTTTTCGCACCATGGCGTGGTGGATTTCCAACCCGAACCAGCGGCGGCGCTGAGTCGCTACGTCGCTGAGCAACCTCACCTGGTATTTGAAGCCCACTCCACCGATTACCAGTTGCCACAGGCCTACCGCAGTCTGGTACAGGGGCACTTCGCCATCCTCAAGGTCGGCCCGGCGCTGACCTTCGCGCTGCGCGAAGCCTTGTACGCGTTGGAGAACATGGAACGCGAACTGCTACCGGCGGCGCAATGCAGCGATCTGCGCGCCCAGCTTGAGCGGGTGATGTGCCAGCGGCCGGACGCCTGGGAAAAATATTATCACGGCAACGAACGGCAACGGTATTTCGCGCGGCATTTCAGCTATTCGGATCGTCTGCGTTACTACTGGCCCGATAGCACGGTGCAAGCGGCGGGTTGAACGCCTGCTGGACAACCTTGCTCACCAGCCCTTGCCGCTGCCGCTGCTGAGCCAATACCTGCCGCTGCAGTATCACCGCGTGCGCGCCGGACAACTGCCGGCCGATGCCCGCAGTCTGGCGCTGGATTGCATTACCGATGTTCTGCGCGCTTACGCCGCAGCCTGCCAGTGAGATGGCTATTCAGGAGAATTATATGTATCAACAACCCACCGCTGCCTGCTGGACCGAGCGGGAAATTCGTCAGCAACCCGAGGTGTGGCTGGCCACCGTCGACGCCATCGAGCGGCAACGCCAGGCGCTGGAGAGCTTTCTGACTCCATTGCTGGCGCGCCCCGGCCTGCGGGTGATACTGACCGGCGCGGGATCGTCCGCATTTATCGGCGATACGCTGGCGCCGATGCTGGCTCGCACCCTCAACGCGCCGGTGCAGTCGGTCTCTACTACCGACATTGTCAGCGATCCGGCCGGTTTTTTGCCCGCCGATAGGCCGCTGCTGCTGGTGTCGTTTGCCCGTTCGGGATCCAGCCCCGAGAGCCTGGCTGCGGTGGCGCTGGCCAACCAGCATAACGCCGACAGCCACCACCTGCTGATCACCTGCAACGCCGAAGGCGATTTATACCGCCGTCATCATGACCAGCCACGGGTATTGGCGTTAGCACTGCCCGCCAATACCTGCGATCGCGGCTTCGCCATGACCAGCAGCATGAGCAGCATGATTCTGGCCTGCCTGTGTGCCTTTAACGTTGCTGGCATCGACCCGGTCGCAGTACAGGCGCTGGCGCAAAGCGTGGCCGCCTTGCTGGAAGCAACGCGTGACGTGACGCGCTCGCCGTTACAGACCGCCGATGCGCAACGGGTTATCTGGCTGGGCAGCGGCGCACTGCGTGGTATCGCCCACGAAAGCGCGTTGAAACTGCTGGAACTGACCGCCGGGCAGACGGCGGCGTTCTATGAGTCACCGCTGGGCTTCCGCCACGGTCCCAAGTCTCTGATTAATCGGCAAACGCAGGTTATCGTCCTGATGTCCAACGACCCTTACACCCGCCGTTATGACGAAGACCTGCTCAATGAGCTGCGTAACGACGGCGTGGCCTGTCGGATTGTGGCGCTGGCCGGCAGGCCGTCGGCGGAGATCGAACGGGGTGAGCATATCTACCTGCCCAATGCGCAAGGCTTCAACGATGGCCAACTGGCATTGGGGTTGCTGGTATTCGCCCAGCTTTATGCCTTGGCGCAATCGGTGCATTTCGGCATGACGCCGGACAACCCTTCACCGGAAGGGCGAGTCAACCGGGTGGTACAAGGGGTCACTATCTACCCTTGGCACGCGCAACCATAGCCTCAGGAGTGAACAACACCATGGCGATTATCTCAACCAAATACTTATTGGCACAGGCGCGTAAACAGGGCTGGGCGGTCCCGGCGTTCAACATTCACAACGCAGAAACCATTCAGGCGGTACTGGAAGCCTGCCGGGAACGGCAATCGCCGGCGATCCTGGCCGGGACGCCGGGCACCTTCCGCCATATCGGCTGTCAGGAAATGCTGGCGCTGGCCGCAACCTACGCAACCCGTTATCAACTGCCGGTGATTTTGCACCTCGATCATCATGAGACCTTTGAGGATATCGCTGGCAAGGTCGACGTCGGGGTGAGAAGCGCCATGATTGACGGCAGCCATCTCCCTTTTGAACAAAATATCCAACTCGCCGCTCGGGTAGTGGCATATTGCCACCAGCGGGACTGCAGCGTGGAAGCGGAGCTCGGACGGCTGGGCGGGATCGAAGACGATCAGGACGTTGACGAAGCGCAGGCATTTTTGACCGATCCGGCGCAGGCGCTCAGTTTTGTCGAGCGCACCGGCATCGACAGTCTGGCGGTGGCGATCGGTACCGCGCACGGCATGTATGCCCAGCGGCCGAACATCGACTTTGCCCGTTTGCAGGAGATCGGCGCACGGGTGGCGATCCCGCTGGTGCTGCACGGTGGCAGTGGCGTGCCGGACAACGACGTCAGGCAGGCGATTGGTCTGGGCATTGCCAAGGTCAACGTCGGCACCGAATTGAAGATTGCCTTCGCCGACGCGGTGAAACGCTACTTTGCGGCGCACCCCGATGCCAGCGATCCCCGTTACTACATGCGTGAAGGGATGGATGCCATGAAACGCGTTATCCATGAAAAAATCACCCTGTGCGGTGCTGAGGGGCGACTGAATGCGGGAGGTGAACGGTGATTTACCTGGGGGTTGACGGTGGCGGCACCAAAACCGCCTTCGTGTTGATCAATGACGCCGGCGATGTGCTGGCCCGCCATGAGGCGGCAACCAGCTACTACCTGAGCGTCGGCATGGATGCCGCGCGCAGCGTGGTGCTCAACGGCATTGGCGAAATCTGTCATCGTGCGGGCATCACCCCCGCCGATATCAGCTTTACCTTTCTTGGCCTGCCGGCCTACGGCGAAGTGTCGGCCGACGTGGAGCGGCTGGATGCGATAGCGCAGTCGCTGCTGAACCGCGAACGCTATCGCTGCGATAACGACATGATCTGCGGCTGGGCCGCCAGCCTGGGCTGTCGCGACGGCATCAACGTGGTGTCCGGCACCGGTTCAATCGCCTATGGCGAATACCAGGGGCGTAGCGCGCGCTGCGGCGGCTGGGGCGAGCTGTTCAGCGACGAAGGCAGCGCCTACTGGATCGGCTGTCAGGCGTTGAACCTGTTTTCGCGCATGGCCGACGGACGATTGCAGAAAGATCTGTTCTACGATCTGATGCGCGAAAAATACCCCTGCCGCAACGATCTGGACATCTGCGATCTGGTGTTCAACCAGTGGAAAGGCGACCGCGGCAAGATTGCCTCGCTGGCGCCGATCGCCTGTGAAGCGGCGGTCGCCGGCGACAAGCAAAGTCGCGCCATATTCTTTCTGGCGGCCAAAGAGCTGGCGCTGATGGTGGATACGCTGCGTGAAACCCTGCATTGGCACGCCGATGAAAGCGTACGCGTGTCCTATTCCGGCGGCGTATTCAAATGCGGCGACGTGATTCTGGAGGCCTTTGCCTATGAACTCGCGAAATTGAACGGCAATTATCATATCTGTCTGCCTGAATATCACCCCACACTCGGCGCGGCGATCTATGCCGCGAAACTAAACGGTACGCCGCTCTCTGGGCAGGCGTTGGGCAAACTGTCACTCGGTGAATACAATGGTCAATAACACATCCTGGATCGTTTATACCTTTCTGGTGGTCATTACCTGGGGAGTCTGGGGGGGCGTTCAGCGCCTGGCCAACCACCCACTATGGCTATCCCGACCAGTGGATCTACATCATCTGGTCATTAACCATGCTAATTCCCTGCTATTTCGCGCTACGCGGTCAGCGCTTCGATACCTCCGGCACCGCGATTCTGTATGGCTGTCTGATCGGCTTTACCGGCGCTGGCGGGCAACTGCTGCTGTTCAAAACACTGGCGATGGGCGCCCCCCGCCTATCTGGTATTCCCAATCATTTCCATCTCTCCTGCCATCACGGTGCTGATGTCGCTGGCGCTGCTGAAGGAACGGGTAAACCGGCTGGCGGCCTGGGGGTACTGCTGGCGCTGTTGTCGATCGTCATGTTCAGTATCAGCAGCGGTGACGGCGATCGCGACGGCGGCCTGCTGTGGCTGTTGTATTCGGTGGTGATTTGCGTCGCATGGGGAGTACAGGCGTTCTTTATGAAACGCGCCTCCAACCTGGGCGTTGCCGACAGTTCGCTGTTTGGTTATATGACGCTGACCGGGATCCTGCTGGCGCCGGTTGCCTGGCTGATGCTGGCGGACAAGGGCGCCAGTTATCCGTTGATGGCCACGCTGGCTACCGCGTGCATTCAGGTATTGAACGCCGTTGGCGCACTTTGCCTGGTCATGGCGCTGTCGCGCGGTAAGGCCACCATCATCGCCCCCTGCACCAATGCGCTGGCGCCGGTATTGACCGCGGTGATTTCCCTGATCATTTACCAGTCTATGCCGAGCAGCTGGGCAATCGTCGGTATTGTGCTGGCGATTTCAGGTTCGACGATGATGGTCTATTCCGAAGAAAAGCAAAATGCCGCCAAGCTGAGCACCGCCCTATAACACAGCTGGCATGATTAATACCGATCGCGCCATTATTACCGCAGCCGGTTATTTTATTAATGCAGCAAGCGTAAGTTCAGACGTCATTTTTAGATAAAAGGTATTTCAGGATAAACATCGATTCCCTGCGCTGGCGCAGCGAACCGCTACGCCCGTTATCTTACCGGAGCCTTTAATTAATGAAACGCTTACTTTCCGTCCTCTGTTCCATATTACTCAGCGGCGCCGTACATGCCGCAACCGCAGACCCCACCAGCGCCGAGGCGGCCGCCGAACGGGTAACCACGCTGGCGCAAACGCCGCCGATGGGTTGGTCAAGCTGGAACTATTATGGCGACAGAATCAATGAAAAAATTATTATAGACACTATCGATAAAATGGTTGCCAGTGGTTTGCGCGACGCCGGTTATATTTATGTCAATATTGATGACGGCTGGCAAAAATATAAAGGCTCGCGCGCCGACCATCCATTAACCTATGACGAAAAAAAGTTTCCCCGTGGTATTAAAATACCTCGCCGACTACGCTCACCAAAAGGGCATGAAACTGGGCATTTACAGCGGGCCGGGGAATTCCACCTGTGCAGGCTACGTCCGGTTCCGAAGGGCATGAAAAGCAGGATGCCGCCATGTTCGCCTCATGGGGGGTCGACCATTTGAAATACGACTCCTGCTGCAGCCACCAACAGGCGAGTCAGGCGGTGCTAAAAACGGTGTTTGGCGATATGTCCAAGGCGCTGCAGGCTACCGGCCGGCCGATTGTCTATCATGCCTGCCACTGCGGCTGGCAGAACATTTGGCAATGGGGTAACAGCGTTGGCGCAAACCAGTGGCGCATCGGTCAAGACATCAGCGACGACTTCAATTATCCGGGCAACCGCGAAGGTTACTACTTTGACGTGCTGGATATGATCGACCGTGGCGTTGGCCTGGAAGCCTACAGCGGCAAAGGGCATTGGAACGACTACGACATGCTGGTCATCGGGCTGCATGGCCATTCAAAAGAGCTGGTCGGCACCGGCGCGTCAGACACCGAATACCGCACCCACTTCAGCATGTGGGCGATCCTCAGTTCACCGCTGCTGATTGGCGCCAGCCTCGACGATCTGAACGCCGCGGATATGGTTACCTTGAAAAACAAGGAAATCATTGCGCTGAACCAGGATCCGCTGGGGTTGCAAGCCAAACGTTATGTCAATAACGGCGATCAGCAGATCTTTGCCAAACCGCTCGCCGACGGCTCCTGGGCGGTAGCGTTACTCAACCGTTCGGGACAGACCGCCACCATGACCCTCAATCTCCACCAGGATTTGGATCTGCCCTGGAAAAAAACGCTGGTGCGCGATCTGTGGGCACACCGCGACGTGGCAACCGTGACCGACAGTTACAGCAGCGAAGTGCAATCGCACGAAGCCAAAATGCTGGTTATCCGCAGCGGCTGGTAAACCGCGCACATCGTGGGCCTCCATTGCGGGTCCACGATGTGCGCCGCTAGATAGACACAGCCCAGGCGCACGCACGCAGCTGCCTGCAACCTCGACAATAATAAACCGCCTCGCTAGCTGACGAGAATAATGATGAACCAGATAAAGGTCCTCGCCTCGAGCCTGCTCGTATGGGCCGGCACCACCTGCGCCCAGCAGGCTGACGCTGAACATGCCGACAGCAAACACGATCGGCCGCCGCGGCTTGCCGCCCCGGCAACGTCGCCAGCCGCAGAAAAAACCTGGCATATAACCACCGGCCTGTTGATTGAAACGGAAAACGTCGAAGGCCAATCGGATAATAAAGGCTTTTGGGAACCCACCCTGTATCTGGAGGCGGCGCGCGGCAACTGGAGTATCTACGGTTCCTTTTATCAAGAGAACCATAATGGCGCGCACTATTACGGTACTCAGGGACGCAGCGACTGGTTTAATCAGTACGAGATCAATTTACGCTATCTGATCGCCAGCCATGCCGTCTACGACCTCGGCCTGATGGCCGGCGTACGCCATTACCAGTGGCAATATAAACAGCAAGACGGCATAACCCGCTACCAGACGCAGCGCTATACCGTGCAACCCGACTGGGAAATCCGGCTTGGCGACCAGAGCCGTTTTAGCGGCTGGCTGGCGCTGTATCAATATATCAATCATGTAAGGCAGAACGCGCTGACCGACAAGGAACTGGAGGGCGAAACCGGCTTTGGCTACCAGGTCAACGACCTGCTCAGCTTCAAACTCAATTATTATATCGATCGCGGCTGGAATAGCGGCAGCGATCGGCTGGCGGAATTTTCTCAGCAGGAGCTGCGCCTGTATATGCCGTTGACGCTAGCGCTGTGGCACACGCCGCTGACCGTGACCCCTTATCTGCGCCATTCGCTGGACACCGATTACTATAATGTTGAACAACAGCGCAACGACGGCGAAACCGACACCCGCATCGGCCTGTTGCTGGAACAAACGTTGCCGCAGGGCATTGCGCTGAGCCTGGAGTATGCCTATGAACTGCAGCGCCATCACGGCACCGCTGACGATGCGGGCAGCAACGGCAAATATCACTATACCGGCGTAGGTCTTTCCTACGCATTTTAAGCCGATTGCCAGTTGACGGGTTAGCTAACCCACGGCCATAGCGACAGCGTCAACAGGTTGATGCGTAACTGGCTGTGCAACAGCATCACCAGCAGTATCAGCGCTGTGCATGCCATCTGCGCGATCACCGCCTTGTGCAGCCGGGCAGCGTTTTCCGCCCACCCCTCCTGCCCTGGCTGCAGCTGCGCCAATGCCGTGGTGGCAGGATCGCGCCAACGCTTTTCCGCCAGCGAATCAATCACGAAAATCGCCACGCTAAGCACAAACCACAGCTGGAACGCCCGGTGCCAGTCTTGCAGCCAGAACAGCGCGATGCCGCTGAGCATTAAGCCCCAGCCGGCAATATTGTAAAACCGATCGGTGGCAGCCAGGCCGTTAAGCAACACGGTTTTATTCTCCGCCGGACTAACGGCCAGACGGGCAGACAACCAGGGGGCAAACAGCAGCGGTCCGGTTGCCGCTACTGCGGCCAAGGCGTGGACTAGTTTGATGATGTCGTAGTTCAATGCCGGTTCCTCAATTCATTCAGTAATGAAAGCTAGGGTACGCAACGGCATCGATGGTGAGAATGTTCAATAAGCACAGATTATCGAACGAAACGGACAAACCGGCAGAGCGCTTTAGGCGCTATTATTCAGCCGATAGTCTTGCAGATAGCGACGGATTTCCCCCGGGCATTTACCGGCGACCCGGCGAAACCAGTGGCCGAACGAATCGCCGGAAGATAATCCCAGCATCACCGAAAGCTGTTCATTGGATGCACCCTCCGCCAGCCCTTGCCAGGCGACGGCCAGCAGCAGCCGGTTGTGCCATTCGGTGTAGCGTAACCCGGTATCCTTGCGAAACAGCCGCGCCAGCGTGCGCTCGGTAGCGCCCACCTGCCGGCCCCATTCGGCCAGGCTGCGATGCTGGGCGGGATCGTCGATCAGGCTGTCGGTTACCTTCTTCAATCGGCTGTCGTGCGGCAAAGGCAAGGTAAAGTTACTGGCGGGTTTTTCTTCGATTTCTTCAAACAGCAGCTGCAACATGCTATTGCGGCGCGTTTCCGTCAGCGGCAACGTGGCATCGGCCAGCCGTTCGCACAGCGCCGAGATCAGCATAGAGGCGTCAATCAACTTGATATGCGGGGTGACGGTGCGGCAAAGTTCGGGAGAGATATACAGCACGGTGAGATCGACACGGTTATAGGCCTGCCCCCAATGCAGGGTATCAGGCGGTATCCATACCGCCATGCCCGGCTTCATCAACCAGTGCTGTTCCGAGGTATGCCCGTACAGCACCCCCTGCTTGACCAGCACGAACTGCCCCAACGGATGGCGATGGGGCTCGTTTTCCCCTGCCGCCACCCGATCGAGCACCCGCTCGATAATCAGCGCATCATCCAATGTTGTCGATACCATGCATTCCACATTACCGTTAACTGACCGGGTAAGCGCGGGGCATCAGCAGCGTAAAGCATAGCCCCACCAGCATACTCAGCCCAAGAAGAATAAAACAGCTCTGAAACGCGTCGCTGCCGGCCTGGCGAAGCTGTACCGTCGCCAGCGTATTTACCCCCAGCGCCGCCCCCAGATTACGCAAAAACTGCACGGTTGCCGTCCAGCTAGCCAGGCGATCGGCCGGTGCGCTGTTCTGGGCAAACACCAGCGTGGTGGTGGCGGTAAAACCCATGCCCAGACCGATCAGCAGCAGAGCGCCGGCAATCATCGGCAACTGATGCTGTCCAACCGTCAACGCCATCAGGAATGCCCCACCGGCCAGCATCAACATGCCGAACAGCGCCATGCGCCGATAACCGACCGAGGCCAGTTTGTTACCGCAAAATGCCGCGCCAACTACCCAGCCGAGCGCCGCCAGCATAATCAGCATACCGCTCGACATCAGGCTGCCGGCCTGCTGGCTGAGCGCCAACGGCAGCAGCGTCACCGATGAATACAGGCCGGCGCTGGAAAGCAGCACCAAAATGATAACGGAAAACAACGCCCCTCGCCGGAAGAATTGTAACGGTATCGGACTGCTGGTCGGCCGCTGGCGCACACGCAGCATCAACAGTGCCAACGCCGCCAGCGTCACCGCCCACAGGGCGTATTCGGCGCCTCTCAGCGCAGCGGGACTGTCAATCAGCAACAGCAGGCCGCAGGCCAGTACCATCAGCAAAAGCTGCGCCGGCAGATCAAGAGCTGCCTTGCCGTTGCCTTTGCCTACCGGCGGTGTCACAAACAGCAACAATAACGCCAGTGCCCCCCACCGGCAGATTGAACCAGAAAATGGCGCGCCAGCCGAAGCTGCTGGCCAGCACGCTGCCCAGTAGCGGTCCCAAAATGGCCGACAACCCCCACACGCCGCTCAACATGCCCTGCATTTTTCCGCGTTTCTCCGCGTCGAACAGCGACGCCAACAGGGAATAAGAGAGCACGATAATGCCACCGGCACCGATGCCTTGCAGCGCTCGCGCCGCAATCAGCAGCCCCATGCCGGGGCTGACGGCGGCCAGCGCCGACGCCGCCAGAAACAGCAGCAGACAGGCCTTGAGCGTAGCGGATACGCCCAGCCGGTCACCGCAAGCGCCGGCCAGCGGCGCCACCAGCGCCACCGGTAACAGAAAGGCGGACATCACCCAGGGATAGAGCGCCGGGTGACCGAGCCGACCGCCGATCACCGGCAATACGGTACTGACGATGGTACTGTCAACCGCCGCCAGGAAAAGCGCGCTGACCACCGCCACTAGCCCCAGGCCCGTTTTTTTTTGCGGCATTGCCGACGCCGCTAATGCATCTTGTTTCATGATTTTCCTGCTGATTAAGCGGCGTGAACCCGCGAGGCCTGAGAAAACTGCTGTACGATCGCCGCCGTTTCATCATCCAGATGCTCATCCACCTTACGGATCATATCGCCAGACTGGACGATCTCGCGAAAACGCAGGGTCATGTCCAACTGGGTTTTCGCCGCCTGGTTGCCCTCGGTGTAGTCGATATCGAACGCCGCCTTTACCGTTTCCGCGCTGGCCAGCGCCAACTGCGTATTCAACGCTTCGGTGTCCTGAATCAGCTGATGCATTCGCTGACGTTCAGCGGCGTTGAAGGTCGGGATCAGTCGGTCAAAAATGGCGTGATCGCACTGGATATGCCGCGCCTCATCCAGGCCGTGAAAATGCAGCAATTGGGTCAGGAAACCGCGTTGCATCGGATCCAAGACCTTGAGGCGACGCTCGAACACCGTAATGATCGACTCGCCCACATAGGCCGTCGAACACAGCGCAGCCAGTTTGATCAACGGAGCATCGCCGTCGTCGTACAGATCCACCCGCTGTTTGAACAGGTTGTTTTCCAGTTTGATATCGCGTCCCGACAGCAAGCGAACATATTGATAGAAGCTGTTGGCATGATTGATCTCTTCCGCCGCAAAACAGGAGAGCGCGTGATACAGGCCATCACCGGCCATCAGCGCCGTGTTGTCGGCCTGTAGTTCACACAGAATGCGCGTCATCACCGTCGCGACGTGCATTTCAATCTCCGCCAGCTGCGCCAGCTCCTTGTACAGATAGGCAACGGCTTTTTGTTCCTGCCCTGCTTCCCCGACCAGCGCACGTGACAGGAAATCCAGCTCGCGATCCGTGGCCGCCTGCTCCCACGGCATGCGGTTGGGGTGCAGATAGTTGAGGTGAGCGTATTGATTGATTTGTTTAAAATGCGTCATGGCAGCGGTTCCGTTAGGCAAGGTAAGAGAGCGCGTTGTAAATGGTGCGGGCTTTATCTTCGATCCGCCGGCGACCGTGCATCACCCGGCTGTTGTCGATCAGCACGATGTCGCCGTGCTGCCAGCCGACATCGTCGGTAAAGCGATCGCAAACCGTGTCCGCTTCCGCCAACAGATCCCGCGGGATCTCGCTGCCGTCGGCGAAGGTGATCTGCGGCTTTTCATAGTTATTGGACGGCCCGAAGATGCTGTTGGCGAAGTTGTTCACTTCGCGCAGATTGATGCGGCTGGCGCGGATTGCCGGCGTCTGGAAGCGATAGCGGATCGCCCCATCGTCATCCAGAGTAATCTGGGTGCCCGCAGCCCCCTCGGTCAGCGCCAGCAGATGGGCCAGAGTGGTTTCCTCGAGGCTGGCCGGGGCATTGGCCTGCGTCGCCAAGGCATGAAAGGCATAGGTTTTCCATTTGCTTTCCTCCACCCGCCGCGAATAGGCGATGTCCTGTGCGGCGAACGCCGCCCGCGCGTCGGCGCTCAGATGCTGATACACCAGCTTGCCGTCACACACCGTGGTCTGAGAACCTTGCGCCGGTGCCAGCTGGCAATAGAACCAGCAAAGATCCGGCCAGAACGGGCTGTTGCCGTTTTCACAGTGCAACCCCACCTTGTCGTAACCGGCGTCAACCTTTTGTGCGGTATCGCCGTCAAAGCTGCGGGCCGGATCGAGACTGATGCGCCCGCTAGTTTGACGAACCAGACGGGAAAACTCGCCGATGCCATGCTGGAATCCTCGCAGCACGGCATAGCCATGGTCATGCAGCGTAGACAGCAGGTATGCCGGCGTCAGATCGGTGACCTTCCCCTCGTTCAGCGAGGTGACAATCAGACCGCTATGGTCGGTATGGGTAGTTTCACGAATAGTCATGCGGTGGCAGCCTCATATTGAGCCAGGAAGGTGGCGACGGCGTTGCGACGCGGACGCCCGGTAACGGTAAACAGCTGCGCCATAACCTCGGCGCCGTGGGGGATCAACAGCGGTTCGGCAATGCGCTCAATGTCATTGAGATGTTCATGGGCGAATGCCGCGATGGCCTGGCGGATCGCCGGTGCCTGCGCCAGACTCGCCACCACGAAAATACCGCCAAGGAACTGCTGCCGGTCGCCATACACGATGACCTGCAATACGCCCGGCACCCGGCGGTAGGCGGATTCCAGCCATTCGGGCGAAATGTTGCGGCCGTTGGCGGTAATGATGATGGTTTTTTTGCGACCGATGATAGTGACGTACCCGTCGGCATCCTGCTGCGCCAGATCGCCGGTGTGTAACCAACCCTGCTCATCTACCGCGCAGCTGCTGGGATCTTCGTTTGAATAGCCGGCAAACAGCGAGCTACTGCGCAAACAGAGTTCGCCGTCGTCGGCAATCCGCACCTCCACGTGCGCCAGCGGTTTCCCTACCGTGCCAATACGGTTGGCATCGCGAGAATTCCAGGTGGCCACCGAGCTGTTTTCACTCAGGCCATAG
This sequence comes from Serratia odorifera, assembly GCF_900635445.1. Lineage (NCBI taxonomy): Bacteria > Pseudomonadati > Pseudomonadota > Gammaproteobacteria > Enterobacterales > Yersiniaceae > Serratia > Serratia odorifera. The sequence goes on along the minus strand of NZ_LR134117.1, from coordinate 3,270,568 downwards.
CCCTGATAGACCGGGATGCCCAGCGTATCCAGCGTCAGCAGCACTTCGCGGGTTACCGGCGCACCGCCGGCGGCCAGCAGCGGTACCGTGTCACGGCCAAACAGCGCCGTCGGCAAACTGGCAACCTCAGCATGCGCCAATGCGCGCTCGGCCAGAGCTTCCACCAGCGCCGGGGTCAGCGTCAGCGCCGACGGACAAGCCTGACGGACGATCTCCAGCCGTTCCGCCGCGGTAACGCCGGGGCTGCCCAGCGGTGGCATATCGCCTGGCGGCATCACCACCGCGCCGCCGGAGGTCAGCGGCATATACAGCGCCGTCACCTGTTCAATCAGCAAACTGAGCGGCACCAGATTCAGATAGCGCCGGTAGTCGTCACCACGGGCACGCTGCCACAATGCCGACACCAGCGCATCCAGGCCGTGCCGGCGGATCTGCACGCCCTTTGGCTGCGAGGTGGTTCCCGAGGTGTGGATCACTTTGATGATGGCGTCACTATCGGCGCAGACCACGGTCGGCGGCAGCGGCAAGTCCGGCGACGCACCGAGCTGCTGCGCAACCGCCACGATGTCACCGGCCAGCTGCAAACCGCCCTCCTGCCACTGGGCAAGGCGTTGCGCGCCGATAGTATCCGTCAGCACCAGTTCACAATTGCCGAGCAGCCATCTGGCCTGCTCGGCAGAGAATGCCAACGGCACCGGCACTTCAATCCGTTCGGCCAGCAACAACGCCATATCGGCCAGTACCCACTCTGGGGTGTTGCCCATTACCATGCCGATCTGCGCGCCCTGCCCGCTACGTTGCCGTAGGCTGGCCGCCAGACGGTGCGCCTGGTGCATCAACGAGCCGTAGCTATACAGCGTTTGCTCCCGGTAGCCGCCGTCATCGGCGTTGTGCAACTGGATCACCGCAGGCGCGTGAGGGGTGTTTTCCGCCTGAGCGAGAATGGCAGCAAGGATATTCATGCCGCCACCTGTGCCGTCGTCAGCGCAAAGCGCGCCAGATTTTCAAACTCGGAAAACACCAGTCGGCCGCAGAAATGATTGAACAGATGGCCGCACTGTTCCAGCAGGATAATGCCGGTTTGCGGCGCCTGATCGTAGTAACTCCCCCAGGCGCTACGCTCCTGCGCCGAGAGGCGGTCGGCAGAGGCGTCTGCCAGCCTGGCAAACGGAATCTGGTGGTAGGCCAGCAACTTGCGCAGGCGGCGCGTCGAAGTGCACAAAATCGCCTTACTGCCCATAAACCAGGCAATGATCGGCATCAGGCGAATCAGATCGGCGGCGGCGGCGGGATTATCCGAAGCCAGCGCGCCGATCTCCAGCACCTGATGCTGCGCCAGCACGTGGCCGGTCTGCTGCCATACCGCCTGCTCCAGCGGTAAATCAAGATAACGTTCAGAAAACAGACGTTGGCCGGGCGTGGCGAAGGATATGCCGGTGCAGGCAACCAATTGTTCGCTGACCTTGTCCTTGCTGGCGATGATGATGTCGGGATTGGGTTGGATGGTGGCTTGATAGTTGTTGTGATAAATATTGGCAATATATTGCCGGGCCTGTTCCGCCGTATCATCACAGCGACGGATGATATCTAACTGCGTCGAAAATACATCAATATGCTGTTGTTTGTGCAGAAAGCTACTCATTTCACGGTTGCCTCGGAGTCGGGTGTTATCCGCGTGAAATGTTAAATGATGGTTATGTGTCGAGGAATGTTTTGTAAAGACAAGCAACCGAACGAAACGGACAAATTCCGCTTTTTATGTGAATCAGCCCGCATTGTTTGGATAGAAATCCAGAAATAATTTGACAGCATACCAACCTGTAACTTTTCCCCGATACGGCTGAAGGCGCTGCTCCGCCACAGCCGCGTCGACATCCGGGTTGGGGAACCACAGCCGACGCTACAGGTTACTTTCCCACCACCAACTCACTTTCCACATCGCGTTGGGTAATGCGCACCAGCAATGCGCCGAACAACGCCAGATCGATCAATAGCGCGAAAGAGAAACAGCGCCCTTCCAGACCGCCGACGGCCTGTTTGATCGCCAACACCAGCACGCAGGACAGCAGTGCGAGCAGGCCATATACCAGCAACCGTACCTGCCCAGACCGAGAGCGCACGCTGCCCTGGTGCAGCGCCGCGCCGACCATGCCTTGCCCCACGCCGCTGATCGCCACTGCCGGCAGTAGCGCCAGCCAATCACGCTGGGCATGCAGCGCCAGCACAACGAGCAACAGGCCGGCGGCGGCGATCAGGAAACCGTGCATAATACCCGCCAATTGTCCGGCATGGCGCCAGCGGGCGGTGCCGATACCGACGGCAGCGGCCAGCATCAAGGTTAACAACGACGCCAGGCCGTACAGCAGCCCACGGCTGCCATACAGCGTCACCAGCAACAGCGCTTCGGCCGCCAAACCGCTATAAAAGATGCCGCCGGCAATCAACCGGGGTTGCTGCGTTGCCTGGCAACGTGCGGATTGAGAAGATAAACGCATAATGACTCCTGCGATGCAATCGAGATAAGATGAAATAAACTAACTTGCTCTGTTCGGATGTCTTTAGGGTATCTTTGTTACAATCAGCAAATCAAAGTCATTGATTTCATCCATAGATGAGAAAAACTCAGCATGAGAAAACCACGTTTACCGCCGCTGGGGGCGCTACGCGCGTTTCACGCCGTTGCCGACTGTCTGAGCTTCAAACGGGCAGCCGACCAGCTCGGCGTGAGCGCCACCGCCGTTAGCCATCAGATACGGCTGTTGGAAACCTCGCTGGCGTGCCGGGTGTGCGAGCGCAGCGCCCAGGGCGTCAGCCTGACCGCAGCGGGTAAGACCTTGTACACCGGCACACAGCGCGCCTTTGCCGCGCTGGAAGAAGCCACCGCACAAATTGCCCATGCCAATCAGCCGCCGGCGCTCACCGTTACCACCACCTCAAATTTCCTCACCCACTGGCTGGTACCGCGTCTGGCTGATTTCAAGGCGCAGTTTCCGCAGATTGATCTGCGCCTGCACACCAGCGTTGAACGTGTAGATTTGACCCAGCACACGGTGGACGCCGCCATTCGCTACCGTGAAACGCCAGAGGCCGACTTGCCCTGCACGCTGCTGCATGAAGACCGCTTTATTCTGGTCGCCAGCCCGACGCTGGGTATCAGGCAGCTCGACGATCTGCGCTCGGTGACGCTGTTTCACGTCGAGCAGCGCCATGTTCCCGCCGATGCGCCAGACTGGTCACATTGGCAACGGCTCTACGGGCCGCCGGATCTGAATATTAACGCCGGGCTGCGCTTTAGCGATGAAACCCACGCGCTACAGGCGGCGGTGGCCGGGCAAGGGGTGGTGATCGCCAGCCAGCTGTTGGCACAGGATCAGCTGCAACGCGGCGTATTGGTCGCGCCGTTTGCATGCTCGCTACCCGGCGCGCGCTATTACTGGGTCACCGGCGAGGATCGCGCCGAACGGGAGGATGTGGTTGCGTTGCGGGAGTGGCTGTTGCGACAAATGGCGTCAGCATAACCGGCCTGGCAGCATCCGCTAACCGCCACCGGAGGTAAAACCGGCGGCCGGTTCAACTCTTAGCCAAAAAAAAACCGCCCAGTAGCAACTGAGCGGGCTTTTGCAGGTGGTTCATCAGGCTATTTGCAGCACATCCTTGACGAAAGCCACGATCTCGGGCTTTTTGCCGTGCTCGAACAGGCAACGCTGGAAGCGCTCGCCACCCACCGCCGTCTTGACCAGTTCAGGATCAATGGCGCGCAGCGTAGCAAGATAGTCGTCTTTCATCACCGCGCGTTTTACCTGATTCAGAATACCGGCGTTACGCACCTGTGGCTCTTTACGCTCGACCGGATACCCTTCGCCCTTGCGGCCGGTGAAGGCTTTTTCAAAGATATAACGCACGTTGAGCTCCGCGCCCCAGCCAAAGCCTTTGGCAAACGGCAGCGACAGCGCATTGCCGTTGTTGATCTGGGCAAACAGAAAGGCGTCAGCCGGATCGATGCAGTAACCGCACACCACGCCGGGGTGGATATTCAACGACATCAAGGCCCCCTGCCCGGTGCCACAGCCGGTGACGACAAAGTCCACCGCTTCGGCATTCAACAGAATGCTGGCCATAATGCCCAGATGAATGTAGGTCAAATGGTGATCCTGTTCGTCACTCATGCCCACGTTGAACACCGCATCCTGATTGTCAGCGGCAACGGCCTGCAGTTGTTCCAGCACCAGCGCATTTTTGCCGGCCTGGCTGTTTTCCATCATCAGCGCAATATTCATGGTTTCCTCTCTCTAAAATCGATGGGTGTCATGCAGGGTTAACGGGCTAACCAGCCGCCATCCACTGCCAGGGTAAAACCGTTGATGTAATCGGAAGCGGGTGATGCCAAGAACACCACCGGCCCCATCAAATCTTGCGGCAGCCCCCAGCGCCCCGCTGGAATACGCTCCAGGATCGCTGCGCTGCGCGCTTCGTCGTCACGCAGCTGTTGCGTGTTGTTGGTGGCCATATAGCCCGGCGCCAGCGCGTTGACGTTGATGCCGTGGCTGGCCCATTCGTTGGCCAGCAGACGCGTTACCCCCATCACCGCACTTTTTGACGCGGTATAGGAAGGCACGCGAATGCCACCCTGATAAGACAGCATAGACGCAATATTGATGATTTTGCCGCCGCGCCCCTGAGCAATAAACTGGCGTGCTACCGCCTGCGACAGGAAGAACACCGTTTTGATGTTCAGGTTCATCACCTCATCCCAGTCTTTTTCGCTGAATTCCAGCGCATCCTGACGGCGGATGATGCCGGCATTGTTGACCAGAATATCGATATGGCCGAACTCGGCCAGCGCACGCTCCAACAACGCAGGCAGCACCTCCAGTGAACCAAGATCGGCCTGCAGGCTGAGAAAACGGCGGCCCAGCTCGGTCACTTTGGCGATGGTTTCCTGCGGCTCAACCAGGTTGATACCGACGATATCGCAACCCGCCTGCGCCAGCCCGATCGCCATGCCCTGTCCCAGACCGGTATCACACCCGGTCACGATCGCCACCTTACCCTGCAATGCAAAATTATCGAGAATCATACTGTTTCCTTTGTGCTCAAGGCGCCTACGCCTGTGTCGAAGAGGGATGCGCGGCTCACCACCCGTACTGCCGCCGTTGCTACCCACGGCGACGCGCTCAACGCCGCCGAACCGTGATGATGAAGAAAGTCTATCGTTTATGCTGACGCTGATCAACAAAATCAAAACATAGTTTTATTTTAAATAAAACCAAAGACCATAGAACGATGACCATCCGTGATTAAAAACTGTATTGCACTCCGACCCGCAGTCGGGTTTGCCGCTCATCGCTGGTCTTGCTGACGCTGACGTTGCCCACCTCGGCATACGGCGCCCAATGTGCGTCATAGCTCCACTGCGTTTTAAAATTGTATTCATAATCCCATTTCTTATTGTCAAAGCGGATCTGGTCGCTGTGTTTGTAAATATAGTTATATTCAAAACGCCAGTTCTGATAACGGTAACCAAGCCAAAACTCGCCGCGATTGGTTTTAACATCGTTTTTGTCCGCTTCATTCTCGCGGGTATATTCATAGCGATAGCGTCCATTGAGATAAATACCGTTATCAAAGGTATAACCGCTGGTGAAATACGGTTTGTAAATACTCTTATCGTCAGTTGATTCCAAGGTAAAACCGGGTTGAATAAACCATTGCGGATTCAGTTTGTATTGGTAACTGATGGTGCTTTCCGTGCCGTTGCTGACCATATTGTTGAATGCTTTGTTGCTGTTGTCGCCGCCGGATTTCCATTTTGCCTCCAGCGAAAACCCGACGCCGTTGGCGAAGCGATGGGACACCAGCGCGCGGTCTTTGTGCGCCTTACTATCGTCAAACCATTCATGCCGCACATCGAGGGTAACTGCCGAAGCCTGAACTGAAGCCAGCAGCAGGCCGCAGATCAATAAAGTCTGTTTTTTCATTACTGGATCCCCAAAGATATTGAAATAATATTTTTTAAATAAACAGCGCCAATCAACTTACTGAAGCTGACAACTATTTAATCTCTGCCAGCATAAAGCGATTGTCATCGGCAATATTACCGTTCAGCACATCCGGGTATTTCCCCGGTTTACTGCGTAACGAAACGTTACCCTTGAATATGCCCTGCCTGTCTGGCGTACTATAGGGGCCGGGGCGGAAAATATAGTTAAAACGCCGATTATCGATGGCGACATTATTATTGAGCCGTAACTGGCCTGGATTAAAGTTATCGCTAAAGCCGTCCATGCCATTTTCCATCGCCAGACTGTTGCTGACCTGATGAGCCACTGGTAAACCTTCGCCGCCCAGCTTGAAGCCGTTATTGGTATTGCGCAGCGCAATGCTGTTTTCGATGGTTACCCGGCCATTGGGGCCATCCTCGATCTTGTTAAACAGATCGAAACCATCGTCGATGTTATCGTGAGCAAAGCAGGCCACCAGGCGATTCCCTTCGCCAACCCGCATTTTTACCGCAAAACCATCGGCGTTGATCATGCCGGGATCCTGGTTGGCATAGGACTGTGAATTCGAAATCAGATTATGGCTGGCCCATAAGGCGCGGCCAATGCCTTCAGGCGAGGCGATCCAGATGCCGCTATCGTCGGCGTGATGCACCACCACCCGATCAATGTGGTTATGGCTGCCGGCAATATTGAAACTCTTGCCGGTCACGCTAATCCCCTGTATGTCCCAGTAGCTGGCCTGCAAATTGATGCCGTGGAAGACCGCATGGTGCCCCAGCGGCCGCAATTTCTTGGCCTGTTGAGGCGTACCGCTGGCGGTCGCCGGTATGGTGATCTGCGGATAATCGCCATCTGCCAGCCATAAAACACCGCCGGGAGCCAGCGCCAGCGCCGCGCTGGCGAAGTCCAGCGGCTTTTGCCGACTGCCGTCGTTGCTGGCGCTGCCATGCGGTGAAACATACAGGTTGACCGCATCGGCATAAGTCTTTTTATCCACCACCAGGCTATCGCTGACGTTGTGACCGCTGCGCGTGACAAAATGGTAGTTCAACCGCGTGGACATCGACGTTAACGCCAGGCGCAGAGACAGCATCTCCCCGGCTTGCAATCCGTGTTGGGTCGCTACCAGTTTGCCGTCCTGACTGAGCGTCAGTACCCCGTCTTCATTACTGCGCATCTGGAACAGGTAGTCGTCACCGGCGCTCACCGGCGCGGAGGCAATTTCGATACGCGTCGGTATGCGTGCCGCCACCCACGGTTTGGCCGGTGCCGGCCGTGCGTCGCTGAGCGTCAATCGGGCCTGATGCACCGTAATACGCGCATTGCGAGCGGCAAAAAAGCCCACGTAGTAGCCTTGTGCATCCTGCACCGTAACACGTTGTGCATCGTCGACCGTCTGGCTAACCCCAATTGTCGCTACCATATGGCGCATAGGCGGCGACAAAGCCGTCATTGGTACGCTGCAACCGTAGCCGCAGCCGCGGCGTTTTGGCCAGGTCGATCGCCGGTTGGTAACCCTGACGACGGATTTTCACACCGGCGTTGCCCCAGGACTGGGTGACGCCATGACGATCAATCAGCATCATTTGCACCCGCTTATTATCGGTTTTGTCCTGCGTGATGATGGCGTTCATCACCATGTTGGAGGCCGCCGGGAACTCTTCATAACCCGGTTGCACTCGCGTCAGTCGCGGCTTACCGATAATATCGCGCATCAATAGGCCTGCCCCCTCCTGTCCGGCTGGCAATGCGCCCCGTTTCCGGACCGAACTGATCGACGGTAATGTCCGCCTCGAGCAATGCGTTACTCTGAGCCGGCACATAGGTGTAGTAATAGGTCAACCCATCGTGGCTGTTACCTATCTTGCCACCACGACTTTCGATGCTGAACGGCATTCGCAGCACACCGGCGGCGAATGGATGCCCGTGAGCATCGGTTACCTGATTAGTGCCGACTTTTTTCGGCAGTACGTTAGTGGCGAAATTGACGTCGCTAGACTGACCAAAGGTGATTGCCTGCCAGACCACCTCCTTTGCCGCCGCTGACGTGACAACGGCGCTCTGGCCGAGCAGGACCGCCGTCAGGCAGAACCTGCGAAACACGCTATTCATCGTACTTTCCTTTAGGCGATAGCCGTCCTCCCCCAAAGGGGCGAGGACGTTTCAGATCGGGTTTAACGAAGGATCAGCTCTGGGAGGCCGCTGCCGGATTGGCCACGCTGGCTTCAGGAATGATGTTCATTTTCTGACAGATTTTGCTGTTACCCCAGCATTGTTCATACGGCAGACCAACCAGCTTTTCGATCACCGCCCGCGCTTCTGGAGTAATATCAGCCAATTGACCGCCGGCTTTGATGCGTGCGACTTCGTCCAGCACCACGCGGTGGGTTTGGCGGTTAAGCGTCATTTGGCTGCTGAATAGAATCGCCACCAGCGCCAGGATCACCACGCCGGCAAAGAATACCCAGGAGATCGCCACGATCGCCGTCTCCGGCTGAGTATGCGATTTGGACTGGAAGCCGTAATAACTGAGGATCGCCCCCATGGTAAACACGATGATAGAACGCACAATCTTGCCGGAAAAGGTCATCGCGCCGGCGTAAATCCCCTCGCGACGGCGACCGGTAAACACTTCGTCCACGTCGGCCAGGAAGGTATACACCGTCCACGGGATGTAATACACCCCGCCGGTGCCGAGACCGAACAGCACGGTAATCCCTATAATCGCTATAGTGGCGATATGCGTTGGCAGATCGAAGAAATGCAGCAATGAATAGCAGCCTACGGAAAATATCACGATACCGGAGCGCCCAGCTGTAGGGTTTGCTGAAGCCTTTTTTCACGCATAGGCCAATAAATACCGCAGTGGAAAACAGCTGCAGCATGGCGTTCAGGCTGTTCAACCCCGCCAGAATAGCCGGATCGTACTGCAGGACGAAAATCACGTAATAGGTGAAGACCGAGGCGAATAGCCATTCGGCGCCAAAGCCGAACAGATACATGCCCAGATGCTTGCGGAATACGCGCAGGTAAAAGGTCGACTGCATGTCACGCGCCAGCGAAACCAGCGTTTTCATCAGCGAACGTTTGGCCGGTGCCACGGCGAGGCCGTCGTCCTTACGCTCCCAGGAATAGCGATACAACATGCCAACGGCAATAAATAGAATCAGGCCATAGGTGATGCCGGTATACAGAAACGGCTGAGCCGACTCTTTGCCATACAACAGAATGAATTGCCCCGGAATAAAGGCCGCCAGGAAGTTGGCCATCTTGCCGAAAATCGCCTTGTAACCGGTCAGTTTGGAGCGTACGGCAAAATCGTCGGTCATTTCGGTGGCCAGGGTTTCGTAAGGCACCATCACCGAGGTGTAGATCAATTCAAAAATGACGTAGGTCGACAGGTAATACCAAAAGCCGAAGCCCTCCACCCATAGCAGCGGGTAGAACAGCATCAGCGGCGCGCCGATCAACACAAAGAATCGCCGCCGGCCGAAGCGCTTGCCAAGCCAGGTATGGCCGAAGTTATCGGTCAGATACCCCATGACCGGGTTGCTTATCGCGTCGATGACGCTGGCCACGGAAAAGATGAACGACGCCTCAAGCAGCGTCAAGCCACAGAAGGTAGTATAAAAATACAATAACCAGGCACCGCTGATCGCCAGCGCCCCGCTGCCAAGCAAATTTCCGCCGCCGTAAGCCAACTGATGCCCCAACGTCACCGACCTGCCCAGAGGTTGCACACCTTTCGTTATCATCAGACTGTTCTCTTTGTATAATTGAACCGGTGTTTCATTTTTATAGGTAGACCGTTTTATACTGACAAGCACAGGGATTGATGTGATGAATATCACGTAAGGGAATCTGAACAATTTTTTAAATTAATTTTGCGACCTAGGTAACGGTAAACGGTAATTATGAGAACCACATCGCATAAATTAGCCGGCCCGATTGGCGCATTGATTAATTTGGGTATGATTCCAAATCAAAATGAAACATTGTTTCAATTTTGTAGATTTCACCCAATGCCGGGCGCGACGCCGGCAGCACCAAGGAGGCCATTGTGGCGAAAGGTTCTGTCATCAATCTAGATTTTCACTCGTTTACCGATCCTGGCACCGGCGCGCGCGTTACGCGCCTCACCCCGCCGGAGGTGCTATGCCATCGCAATTACTTCTATCAAAAGTGCTTTACCCAGGATGGCCGCCAACTGCTGTTCGCGGCTGAATTTGACGGCCATCGCAACTATTACCTGCTGGACCGGCAGCAACGGCAGGCGGTGCAGCTGACAGAAGGCGCCGGTGACAATACCTTTGGCGGCTTTTTATCGCCGGATGACCGCTTTTTGTATTACGTTAAAAACGAACGGGAGCTGCGGCGGGTGACGCTGAGCACGCAGGAGGAAAGCACCGTGTACCGCGTACCGGAGGAATGGGTCGGTTACGGCACCTGGGTGGCTAACAGCGAATGCACCAGCCTGGTGGGCATAGAAATCGATCGCCGCGACTGGATGCCGCTGACCGACTGGCAGGTGTTCCATACCTTCTTTACTAAAAAACCACGTTGTCGCCTGCTGCGCGTCGATCTTCACAGCGGCAAAGCCACGGTTATCCACCAAGCCGCCACCTGGCTCGGGCATCCAATTTACCGTCCCAATGACGATAGCTGCGTGGCGTTCTGCCATGAGGGGCCGCACGATCGGGTCGACGCCCGCATGTGGTTGATTTAATGAAGACGGCAGCCAACTGCGCAAAGTGAAAACCCATGCCGAAGGTGAAAGCTGCACGCACGAATTCTGGGTACCGGACGGCTCGGCGCTGATGTACGTTTCCTATATGAAAGGCCGCCAGCAGCGTCATATTTGCCGCTTTGACCCGCAAAGCGGCAGCGATGAAGTGCTGATGGAAATGCCGGCCTGCTCACACCTGATGAGCAACCATGACGGCAGTCTGCTGGTCGGTGATGGTTCTGGTACCCCGGTCGATGTACAGGATGCGCAGGGCTATAGCATTCAAAACGATCCGTGGCTGTACGTGTTCGATGCCAAACGTCGCCGTCAGGCGCGGCTGGCGGCGCATAACAGTTCGTGGCGCGTGCTGGACGGCGATCGTCAGGTTACCCATCCGCATCCGTCCTTTACACCCGATGACCGCCAGGTGCTGTTTACCTCGGACGTAGAAGGAAAGCCGGCACTGTACCTGGCCGAGCTGCCGGAACAGCTGTTCGACTGAGCAGGCCGGTACCGCCCGCCGGCGGTTGCATCATCAACCGCCCTGGCGGGCTTTATGACGCGGATATTTTTGCAACCAGCGCCCGCTGATCATCCGCCAGTAGAAGAAAGCGCCACGCACCGCCCAATCCAGGAACATCCCCAGCCAGACGCCGACTACGCCCATTCCCAGCACGATACCGAGGGTGTAGCCGGCCACCACGCGACAACCCCACATGCCGAGCATGGAAACCCACATGGCAAAACGGGCATCGCGCGCTCCTTTCAGGCCGGCCGGTAACACCCACGAAGCGGACCAGATCGGCATAAACAGTGCGTTCAGCCACACCAGCGTCTTGACCACCTCTTTTACATCGTCCTGCTGGGTATAAAACGAGGCAAACAGCCCGGCAAACGGCGCGCTGCCCCAGGCGACCAGCGTCATGAAAATGGTCGATAGCCAGAAAATAAAGCGCAGCTGCCGCTCCGCCTGCCCCACCTGCCCCCTGCCCAGGCGCTTGCCGACGATAATGGTCGACGCCGAGCCCAGCGCGTTGCCCGGCAGGTTAATCAGCGAGGCGATAGAGAAGGCGATAAAGTTACCGGCGATCACGTTGGTGCCCATACCGGCAACAAACATTTGCGTCAGCAGTTTCCCGCCGTTAAACAGCACCGACTCGATGCTGGCAGGAATGCCAATCCCCAGCACTTCCCAAAGGATATTCAGCTTCAGCGGCGTCAGGTAACTGCGCAGCGTAATATGCAGCGCCGGCGTAAAGCCGATCATCAACACGTACAGAATCGCCAGCGCGCCGATGTAACGGGTAATGGTCAGCCCCAATCCGGCGCCAATGAACCCCAGCCCATCCCAGCCCGGAATGCCGTAAATCAGCGCGCTGCTGATAATGATGTTGAGAATGTTCATGCCACCGTTAATCAACAGCGGCAGCTTGGTATTACCCGCGCCGCGCAACGCGCCGCTGCCGATCAGCGCAATCGCCGCCGCCGGGTAACTCCACACCGTGGTTTGCAGGTAGGACAGCGCCAGCGCTTTCACCTCCGGCGTGGCCGCACCGGCGATCACGTCAATGATCTGTTCTCCGGCCAAATGGATGCCAATGGCCAGCACAAACGCCACCAGGGTCATCAGCACCAATGACTGCCGTGCAGCGGCGCGCGCCCGTTGGTGATCCAGTTTGCCCAGGCTGAAGGCCACCACCACCGTGGTACCCAGATCGACCGCGGCGAAGAAAGCGATAATCACCATGTTGAAGCTGTCCGCCAGCCCCACCCCGGCCATCGCTTCCTTGCCGAGCCAACTTACCAGGAAGGTGCTCAGCACCCCCATCAGCAATACGCAAGCATTTTCCAGCAAAATCGGCACCGCCAATGGCGTAATCTCACGCCAAAACAGCACTCGATAGCTGGTTCTTTTGCCATACCAACGCGTACCGGTTACGCGCTGCCGCATGTCATCAAGTAAGTTCAAAATTAGCCCACAGCAAAAAACGAAACCTTGTTTTAAAGGATGTTTGATAAGTGCAGATCATGCAAAGTTTTTTATGCCGCCGGGGCAGGTCGACGGCGTTTAGCGCGGGAAGATCAGGCTGAAGACAATCTGCGCGGCAGGGGGGGCGGGGTAACACGCCGCCTGAGCTTCACCGCCGTGCAGCGTCATGATGGCGCGCACGATCGACAGCCCCAATCCGCTGGCCTGGCTGCTGCGCGCGGCATCGGCGCGATAAAAGCGATCGAACAGCTTTTCCAGATGCTCGGCGGCAATCGGCGGCCCCTGGTTGATCACCCGCACCGCCAACGCCCCAGCTTGCATTTCGGCGCGCAGCACGATTTGACTATGTCGATCGCCGTAACGCACCGCATTGGCCACCAGATTGCTCAGCGCCCGCTGGAACAGCATCGCGTCGGCCTGCACCTGCCCCGTGCCGTCACACACCAGCGTCATGCCGCGCTCCTCCGCCAGCCCTTCGAAATAATCGGCGACCCGGTGCAGTTCCCGCGCCACGTCCAGTTGGCGGTAGTTGAGCACCGATTGCGCTTCGCTGGCACGCGCCAGAAACAGGATGTTTTCCACCATCCGCGAGATGCGCTCCAGCTCTTCCATATTGGTCGACAGCAGGGTTTCGTACTCGTCGCTACTGCGCGGCTGGTACAACGCCACCTGACACTGGCCCATCAACGCGCCGATTGGGGTGCGGATTTCATGCGCCAGATCGGCAGAAAACTGTGTCAGACGCTGATAACCCGCGTTCAGCCGGTCAAGCATGGCATTGAAAGAGCGGATCAGCTGTTGCAGTTCCTGTGGCGCGCCCTGCTCACTGAGCCGGGTCGACAACGTCTGTGGCGAAATCGCCGCCGCCTGGGTTGCCATACGCCACAACGGCCGCAGTTCACGACGCATCACCCAGTAACCCAACAGGGCAATCGACAGAAATGCGGCGACCACCGCCGCGACAATACGCCACAGGTAACGTGCCAGCATCTTCTGTTCATTGGCCATAACGTGGGCGGCGGTTATTTGCAACAGCGCGCCGTCTTCCAGCTTCACCAGCGCTGAAACCACCCGCAGCGGCACTCCCTGCGGGGTTTCGCCGGCCTGTACCGCGCTGCGCGACTGCGGCTGTCCGGGCGGCGTGGGGGTTAACGCCGGCAAATTCAGCCTGGCCGGATTGACGTTGATTAACGCTTTTTGCCCCTGTAGCCGGAAGATCAGCACGTCCTGTTCGTTGCCCAGCATGTTCTCGAACAGTCCGGTATTGGCGGTCAGCCGTTCAAGCGGAAAACGTTGGCTGAGCAAATGCCGGAAATATTCGACCCGACCGATGATCTGCACGTCGCTGCGGTACACCATTTCCTGACGCATCGCGCCGTACAGATAACTGCCCGCAGCGCTGACCACCAACGCCGCCGCCAGGGCAAACAGCATCGCGCTGCGCAACGTCAGCGACAGTGAGCGCCAGCGCGCCGCCAGCCGGCTCATGCGCGTGGCTCGCACACGTAGCCGATACCGCGCACGGTATGGATAAGTTTGACCGCAAACGGCCGATCGATTTTGGCGCGCAGCCGTTTGATTGCCACGTCCACCACGTTGGTATCGCTGTCAAAGTTCATGTCCCACACCTGCGAGGCAATCATGGTGCGTGACAGCACCTCGCCCTCGCGCCGCACCAGCAGGTGCAGCAGCATAAATTCCTTGTTGGTCAGCGTAATGGTTTGTTCCTGCCGCACCACTTTACGGCGCAGCACATCAATGTGCAGATCGGCAATCGCATAATGATCGGCTTCACGCACCGTACCGCGACGTAGCAAGGTGCGCAGGCGCAGCACCAGTTCGGTAAAGGAAAACGGTTTGATCAGATAGTCATCGGCCCCCAGCTCCAGGCCGTGAATGCGGTCTTGCACCCCGTCGCGCGCGGTGAGAAACAGGATCGGCACGTCGCTTTTCTTGCGCAGCACCTCGATAATCTGCCAGCCGTCCAGCCCTGGCAGCATCACGTCGAGCACGATGGCATCATAGCCGTGCTCCAGCGCCCGGAACAGCCCATCGGTGCCGTTACGCGCCAGATCGACGCGGTAGCCAGCCTCTTCCAGCCCTTTTTTTCAGATAATCTCCGGTGCTGGTATCGTCTTCAACCACCAGTATTCGCATGCTCATTACCTCATTACACCCACGGGAATACTAGCAGCTTCGGCTGACAAACTTGATGACATTAATGTCATCAAATCGACATGGTGCTGTCCCTATTGCTCGACCATGCTTAACCGGCAACCTACTACAGGAGAAATTTATGCTTACTCGTCACCGTATTGCCGGTTTACTGCTGTCCAGCCTGATGATGTGCAGCGGCATCGCCGCCGCGTCAACGCCAGGCAAAGCCATCGCGCCACTGCGCGGCACCATCGATCAGGTGAGTGACACCCAGTTGCAGCTCACCGATCGTAAAGGCAGCAAGATCGAGGTCAAACTCAACGATAAAACCCAGGTATTCAGCGTTGCGAAAGGCACCGCAGAGGATATCAAGCCCGACAGCTTTATCGGCACCGCCGCGGTACCCCAGGCCGACGGCACGCTGAAGGCGCTGGAAGTGCATGTCTTCGCCGCCAGCCTGCGCGGCACCGGTGAAGGCCATTCGCCGTGGGAATCGGCCGACGGCAAGGTAGATACCATGACCAACGGTACGGTGGGCAAACTGGTTAATGCCAATGGCCGCACCCTGACGGTGACTTACGGCAACCAGCAAAAAACCGTGATCGTACCGGACGACGTGCCGATTGTGACGCTCGATCCGGGCGATCGCAGTCTGCTGAAGCCAGGGGCGCACATCGTGCTGTTTTCCGCTACCGACGCCAAGGGTGAACGCGTGGCAACGCGCATTTCCGCCGGTAAAGACGGCACCGTGCCGCCAATGTAACTCGGGAGCCGACGATGAAAACCAACGCGCCGCGGCCGGCGCACCGCTGGCCGATCAGGATAACCCACTGGGTCAATCTGTTCGCCATGGTGTGCATGTTCATGAGCGGCTGGGAAATCTACAACGCCTCGCCGCTGTTCGACTTCCGCTTTCCGCCGCAGATCACGTTGGGTGGCTGGCTGGGCGGCGCGATTGGCTGGCATCTGGCCGTGATGTGGCTGCTGGCGCTCAACGGGCTGTGCTATCTGCTGTGGAGCCTGTTCAGCGGCCATTTTCGCCACGATCTGCTGCCGCTGCGCATTGCCACGCTGCGGCAGGATCTCTGGCAGGCGCTGACGCTACGTTTGCAACACCGACACGGCCATTACAACAGCATTCAGAAGCTGATGTATCTGGGCGTGCTGCTGCTCGGCCTGCTGCTGGTGCTTTCCGGTCTGGCCATCTGGAAACCGGTGCAGTTGTCCTGGCTGGTGGCGCTGTTCGGTGGATTCGATATTGCGCGCTACCTGCACTTTTTCGCCATGGCGGCGATTGGGCTATTTGTGGTGATTCACCTGCTGATGGTGATCCTGGTGCCGCGCACGCTGTGGGCAATGCTAACTGGAGGTCAACGTGAAGAATAAAACCCCGCGCGCGCCAACGCTGGAGCCGGATCAGAAAAAACGCCTGGTGGATCTGCAACGTCGCCTGCTGCTGCGTTCCGGTCTGACGCTGGGCGGAGTGGCGATGTTGACCGGTTGCAATATGCAGGACGGCGATCGGGTGGATAAAGTGCTGTGGGCAATGTCGCGCTGGAACGATCGGGTGCAGAGCTGGCTGTTCAGCCGGCAGCGGTTGGCGCAAACCTATCGCCCGGATCAGATAACCCAGCCGTTCCCGTTCAACGCCTATTATCCGCAATACAACGTGCCAGAGGTGGATCTCGACAGCTTTCAACTGGAGGTGTCCGGCAAGGTGGCGAAAAAGGCGCCGTGGACCCTGGCGCAGCTACAGCGTTTGCCGCAACACAGCCAGATCACCCGTCTGATCTGCATCGAAGGCTGGAGCGCCATCGGCCAATGGAGCGGCGTGCCGCTGAGCAGTTTTCTGCAACAGGTGGGGGCCGATCTCAACGCGCGCTACGTTGGTTTCAAGTGCGCCGACCGCTACTATTCCAGCATCGACATGGCCACCGCGCTGCATCCACAGACCATTCTGGCGCTGGATTTCGCCGGCAAGGCGCTGCCGGCGGAATACGGTTACCCGCTGCGGCTGCGGGTGCCGACCAAGCTGGGCTTCAAGAACGCCAAACACATTGCCGCCATTGTGGTCAGCGACACCAACCCCGGCGGCTACTGGGAGGATCAGGGCTATAACTGGTTCAGCGGCATCTAGCCTGCCCGGCCCGTCAGGCGCCGATAGCGTTCAGCATGCTCATTGTCTCATCCGACAGAGACAGCTGCGCGACCGCCAGGTTTTCGTGCAAATGGCCGAGCGAAGATGTCCCCGGGATCAACAGGATATTCGGCGCACGCTGTAGCAGCCAGGCCAGCGCCAGCTGCATCGGCGTCACTGCCAACTGCTGCGCCAGCTCAGACAGCGTCGAGGATTGCAGCGGGCTGAAGCCGCCCAGCGGAAAGAACGGTACATAGGCGATGCCGTCGCGGGCCAAATCATCGATCAACGCATCATCACCGCGACAGGCCAGATTATACTGATTCTGCACGCAGACGATCGGGCAAATCCGCCGCCCTTCTGCCACCTGACGGGGTGTCACATTGCTTAAACCGATATGGCGTACCAGCCCCTGCTGCTGCAACTGCGCCAGTACGCTGAGCGGCTGTTCGATCGATCCTTCCGCCGGGCCGTGCGCGTCAAACATGATACGCAGATTGACCACCTCAAGCTGTTCCAGCCCCAGATTACGCAGGTTATCGTGCACCGCCTGTGTCAACGCCTCGGCAGAAAAAGCCGGCAACCAGGCGGCATCGTCGCCGCGGCGCGCACCGATTTTGCTGACAATGGTCAGATCGTCGGGGTAAGGCGCCAACGCTTCGCGGATCAGCTGGTTGGTAATATGCGGGCCGTAAAAATCACTGGTATCAATATGATTAACCCCCTGCTCAACGGCGCTGCGCAACACCGCCAGCGCCGCAGCACGATCGCGCGGTGGGCCAAATACTCCCGGACCGGCCAGCTGCATCGCGCCGTATCCCAGACGGTGCACGCGGCGATCCCCCAGGGTGTAACTGCCTGACTTTTCGATCTGAGACATGTTGTCGCTCCTTTTTGTATTCACTGCTGACAAGATAGTCCCTTTTCGACCGCACGATAATCCGGCACAATCCGCATGGGCTGTGCGAAATGGCGAACAATCATCATGAAGAGCGATCTGAACGATTTAAGGGCGTTTGTCGCGGTAGCGCGCGCCGGTGGATTCCGTGAAGGTGCCAAGAGCAGCGGCACCAGCGCCTCCGGGCTGAGCGAAGCGGTACGCCGGCTGGAAGCGCAGCTTGGTGTCCGGCTGCTGAACCGCACCACGCGCAGCGTAATGCCCACCGAAGCCGGCCGTGACTTGCTTGAGCGGCTGACGCCCGCCTTGAACGAGGTCGCCGCGGCACTCGATTCGGTCAACCACTTTCGCGACAAGCCGGCCGGCACCCTCAAACTGAACGTGCCGGTCAGCGTCGCCCGTCTGGTGCTACCCGCGCTGGTGTCACCGTTTCTTGCGGCCTATCCCGATATTCAGTTGGAAATCGTCACCGAAGAGAGCTTCGTCGACATTCTGGCGGCAGGCTGTGATGCCGGGATCCGGTATGATGAACGGCTGGAGCAGGACATGATCGCGGTGCCGATCGGCCCGCGCAGCCAACGTTTTGCCGCCGCCGCCTCCAGCGCCTACCTCAATCGGCACGGCCGGCCGCAACACCCGGATGAATTACTCAACCATGCCTGCATACGCGGGCGTTTCCCCAGCGGCACGCTGGCCACCTGGGAGTTCGCCCAGGCCGAGCAGCGGGTGCGAGTAGATGTCGACGGACCGCTGATCGTGCGTCTCGGCGGGGCAGCGGATCTGGCTATCGATGCCGCGCTGGCCGGCACCGGGGTAGTCATGCTGTTTGAAGAGTGGCTGCGACCGTATTTGTCACGCGGCGAGCTTGAACCGGTGCTGGAGCCCTGGTGGCCAGCGTTTTCCGGCCCGTATCTCTATTATCCCGGCCACCGCCTGGTTCCCGCGCCGCTCAAGGCCTTTATCAGCTATGTCAAAACCATTGCCGCTCACCCAGCGACGCCACAGGCGTCTGCCGGCTGAACGCAAAGAAGCGCCTGACCCTCGGCATACAGTTGTAACATATTGAGAATATGCTACTTTTCTAACAGAGTCTCAGCCAGAAACTACCAGCGACAAGGGGCATTATGACGAACAGCGAAACAGGCACCAGACTGACGGCCTCCGAGGCACTGGATCAACTGGAAACCATGTACGACGACGCGGTAAATGCGCTACGCACGGCGATTGGCGCCTATATTGAACACGGCAGGTTGCCTGACGTCAAAGCGCGCGCGGAAGGGTTGTTTGTCTATCCGCAACTGCGGGTCAGTTGGGATGGCACCGCCCCCAGCGAGAAAAAAACCCGCGCCTATGGGCGCTTTACCCATCCGGGCTGCTACACCACCTCCGTAACCCGACCGCAGCTGTTCCGCCATTATCTGGCCGATCAGCTGTCTCTGCTGCAGGGCGAATACGGCGCCAATATCGAGGTGGTGCCGTCAACGCTCGAGATCCCCTACCCGTATGTGATTGACGGCTCCAGCCTGTCGCTGGATCGTTCCATGAGCGCCGGGTTGGCGCAGCATTTTCCCACCACCGAACTGTCGCAAATTGGCGATGAAACCGCCGATGGTTTATTCCACGCCACCGATACCTTCCCGTTGTCGCACTTTGATGCGCTGCGCGTCGACTTTTCGCTGGCGCGTCTGCGCCATTACACCGGCACGCCGGTAGAAGACTTCCAGCCGTTTGTGCTGTTTACCAATTATACCCGCTACGTTGACGAGTTCGTCAGCTGGGCCTGCCGACAAATCGCCGATCCCGACAGCCCGTATCAGGCGCTGTCCTGTGCCGGTGGCACCTATATCACCGCAGAAACCTCGGCGCCCGAGCAGGCCGTATCCGACCTGGCGTGGAAAAACCACCAGATGCCGGCCTACCATTTGATCGGCGCCAACGGTCAGGGCATTACGCTGGTCAACATCGGCGTCGGGCCGTCGAACGCCAAAACCATCTGCGACCATCTGGCGGTGCTGCGACCGAATGCCTGGCTGATGATCGGCCACTGCGGCGGCCTGCGCGAGAGCCAGTCAATTGGTGATTACGTGCTGGCGCACGCCTACCTGCGTGACGATCACGTGCTGGATGCGGTGTTGCCGCCGGATATCCCAATCCCGAGCATCGCCGAAGTGCAGCGTGCGCTGTACGACGCGACCAAAATGGTCAGTGGTATGCCGGGGGAAGAGGTCAAACAGCGGTTGCGTACCGGCACCGTGGTCACCACCGACGATCGCAACTGGGAGCTGCGCTATTCGGCGTCGGCGCTGCGATTTAACCTCAGCCGGGCGGTGGCGGTGGATATGGAAAGCGCCACCATCGCCGCACAGGGTTACCGCTTCCGCGTGCCGTACGGGACGTTGTTGTGCGTATCGGACAAACCGCTGCACGGTGAGATCAAGCTGCCAGGACAGGCGAACCGTTTTTATGAGGGGGCGATTTCAGAGCATCTGCAAATCGGTATTCGCGCGATTGACCTGCTGCGCGCCGAAGGCGAGCGCCTGCATTCACGCAAACTGCGTACCTTCAACGAACCACCGTTCCGTTAAGTCACAACGCGGCCGGGGGCCAGACGCCCTCGGCCGCAGCGCCCGATTACGCGCGGTGATGTTGCAGCCGTTCGCTGCGGTAGAAGTTCAGCACGCACCAACCCAGGGCGATCAGCGCCAGCGGTGCACCAACCAGACCGATATTCGGCATGCCGAGGTGCAAACTGACCTGATTGCCCAGCAGCGCCCCACCGCCGATCCCCAGATTGTACAATCCCGAGAAGATCGCCATCGCCACATCGGTCGCATCCGGCGCCAGGCTGAGCACTTTGGCCTGCATCGACAGGCCAATCGCCATGATCGCCATGCCCCAGAAGGCGCAAAGCAGCGTGAGGTTGAGCTGACTGCCCGCCGCCGGCAACAGCAACAGCAGGCACAGCGTCAACAGGCCAATCGCGCCGATAAACAGAGCCGACGGGTAACGCTCGCTATAACGGCTGAACAGCATGCTGCCGATAATACCGCTCGCACCGAACAGCAGCAGCATCAAGGTGGTGAAGTTGCCGCTCAGGCCGGCCACGTTCTGAATGAAAGGCTCGATGTAGCTGTAAGCGGTGAAATGCGCCGTCACCACGATAATGGTCAGCATATACAGGCTGACCAGCGCCGGGCGCTTGAACAGCATCGGTACGCTGGCCAGTGAGCCGGAATGCTCACTTTTCAGCTCCGGCAGCAGCCGCCACAGCATCACCAGCGCCAAGGTGGCCGCCACCGCGATGCCAATAAAGGTCATACGCCAACCGAGCAACTGCCCGACCACCCGGCCCAGCGGCAGCCCCAGCACCATCGCCAGGGCGGTGCCGCCAGCCAGCATGCTTAATGCCTGGGCTTTTTTACCCGCCGGCGCCACGCGAATCGCCAGAGAGGCGGTAATTGCCCAAAACACCGAGTGCGCCAAGGCTACGCCGGCACGTGAAATCACCAGCGTGGTGAAATCCCAGGCCACGGCGGTCAACACGTGGCTGGCGATAAACAGAATAAATACGCCAATCAGTAACTTGCGACGCTCAATCTTGCTGGTCAGCAGCATGCAGATCAACGACGCCGTGGCCACTATCCAGGCGTAAATGGTAATAATCAGTCCCACCTGTTCGGTTTGCATGGCGAAGCTTTGGGCAATGTCACTGAGCAAACCGACCGGAATAAATTCGGTGGTATTAAAGATAAATGCGGAAACGGCAAGCACGACGACGCGCAGCCAGGCTGTGCGGCGGGAAGCAGCAATCTCTTCCATGGTAAAATGGGTCCAGAACAGGTGGGAAGCAATGGAGATATTTTATCCAACTGCGTTATGAAATGCGATATGCGTCACACTTTTTATTATGATTATTTTTTCTTGCTGGTGAGCTAAACATACCTGCCCCCAGCGCTATGCCGTAGGTCACGCCGACGCGCCCCCCCGATACGACGCCTTCTACGCCATTTTGCCTGCCAATCACACCAGCAATGGCGAAAAACCCGTCATACTGTACATTGCATCAGCAAACGCACTTTTTTGCCTAATCTCGGCTTTGACAAACCCCCTCACCCTCGCTAACATGCGCCCCGTTCAAACGATTCCTCTGTAGTTCAGTCGGTAGAACGGCGGACTGTTAATCCGTATGTCACTGGTTCGAGTCCAGTCAGAGGAGCCATATTTAAAGAAGCCCGCTCAGGGAAACCTGAGCGGGCTTTTTGCTTTGATCCACTGTCCCTCTCTTAACCCTGAGCTTAAATCATTCAATAACGATGCATTTTGATGCCGCAGCGGCCGCTTTGAAAATATAACGCTTGTCGTTTTTCAGCGCTTTCAGTTAGGAAGCAATATAGCTTTCATGTTGTACCTCTCCCTCAATGCCAGGATCAGCCATCACAAAAGCACTTCCTAGCTCCGCGACAAGTTCTTCCTCTGCATAATCCGCACTGCCAAACTTCCCTTTCATTTCACGGTTAAGGCGTTTTTTACCCCCGCTCCAGTGAGCCAGCTCATGCAGACCGGTAGCGTAGAAGTTAGCCGCATCCGAAACAGATGGCGCTCCGGTAACCAGACTTCATCAGTTGAGGGTCGGAAAAAGGCATTTTGTCCTTTCTCGATAATGTTTGCACCGCTCTTCCTGAACAGGTTTTCAGCCCGCGGCAACGGGTCAAATGTCGCTTCCGGGCTGACCGTTTCCGTTGTCAGGGGCAAACCGTCGATTTGCTGAACGTTAAATACGGTGAAGGTTTTCAGCATCGGGATTTGTTCAACTTCTCCGGCGTCGTTTTCCTTCTCAAGTGTGGTGTAGAAAATAGCTGTTGTGCCATGCTCACCCTTGCGAACCTGTCCACCAGCTGCCTGTGCCTGTTTGTAAGTCACCCAGCGGGAATCGCTGAAACCTTGTTTAGATGCGCTGCACCATAACAGCATGATATTAATACCGCTATAGACTGTTCCGGTTGTGTAATTGGATGGCAGACCAGACATGCCGGATACACGCTACCAAGGGCAGGACCAGGGTTTAACACCGGCTTCCAGTGCTGCAATGATGTTGTCGGTAACGGTCTGATAAATATCCTTTCTGGTTTTAGAAAATTTCGTTTTTGAGGAGCCTGACGGGTCCAGCGGGGATACGCTGGTCGCCGCTGCGGTGTTAGGGGCGCTTGTCCGGGGGTTAAGCAGGGAAATTGTCATGGTTTTTTCTCCGTCAGTGTGTGATTTTCGTCTTCGTATCGCCTGACGGTTCGCTTTCCCGGCATCGTTCTGTCCTGCAAAGGCGCAGCATGCGTGCCATTTACCCTTGCGGGACGGGTTGTGTTGGGAAACGATTAACAGGAAGCCGATACAGGAACGAAAAGCGCACAGGAGAAAAACTGCCCCTGCATAGCCGGGCGTAGCGCTCCTTACTTCGCAGTGGTGAAAAGTAAAATGGTGGTGTTGAGTCAGGGGCCTGCACTGACAGGGACTTCATGTAGGTGTTAGCATGCTTTGCTGCCGGACGAGACGATCCTGCTAACCGGGGGCGGTTTGTTCTTAAATTAATTGTCTCGTTCCGGCATCACTTACAACCGGAGCCGGGCTGTCTCATTATTGAACGCAGCATCCAGTCTATCCACCACCACCTAGGTCTGGGGTGAGAGATTTCTTGGAAATGGCCACAGCACCGTAACCGGGGAATTATTCTCAAAGGGCTTAACAGGTATATTATTTCACTTAATTATAATGCCAATGTCATGAAAATTTTTTAGTGTAAAGATTTAATAATTATGATTTAAGTGTAGATTACAAGCAGAATAATTAAATTAATCGCCACATTGAACATATAAAGCCTCAATACACTTGATGTATTTAACAAGACATAGGATTAAACCCATTAACATTAAAAAATTTAAAATGCAAACCTCGTTTTGGCTGGGTATAAATACAATTTAAACCGCAACGTTTTTAAGTAAATAAATTCATTTGCAACTAAGCATTCAGGGTTGATATAATATAACCACTTAGATAATAATCCATGTTAGTTTGGAGTTAATATGTACATAGCGATAGATGGTGATGATGTGGGGAGAAAAATAACCTCATCATACTTATCCAACTCAGAAGAGAGGTTGAAATACATAAGCAACAAATTAAATGATACCACAATAAGAATATCTAAAATGCTCTTATCCAATGGATTTGAGATAATTTTCCAAGCCGCAGATGGTGTTACAGCGAAAACAGACAACGAGGTCAATCTTAACTTTGTTTTTGATAAGATAAAATCCTATTCCTTTGACGAAATTACATTTTCAGCTGGTGTGGGAGCGAATCTAAGAGAAGCCTATGTTGCACTGTTAAATTCTAAAAGCAACGGTAAGAATATGATTTCTATTTACAAAGACATATTATAATGGTGCGAAATGTTTAGAATAATAAGATTTGACTGGTTGTTAAAAACGGTATCACTAATCTCTTTGTTTGTCACAATACTTTCATTTTGGATCTTTAAGACAGTTCTGTCTTCTGACTTAAGCCTGTTCAAATTGTTATCAATATCATCATTAGCATCCATTATCATAAACTTCTTTCTCCTTTCATCAAAGATATCAAGACTAATATGGGGAACAATAAGGTTTTTCAAGAAAGACATATATCCTGACTTAAATGGAATTTGGGTTGGACATATAATCACAGAAACAAATGATGAATTTGAAGTCCGCGCCAAAATAAAGCAAGCACTCCTTGTAACAAAGATAGAAATGCACGGCCCCACAGTTAAATCTGTTACGCTAGAAGCAACGCCAACTAAGGAACTGGATAACAACAAATTGTATTATGTATATAAATCAACCCCTAAAAACCCTAGTTGGAGCGAGTATATTGGCTCGACCATATTCGACGTAATTGAAAGTAAGAATGCGCTCCAACTTTCTGGTCGATATTATACAGACAGAAAATCCGTGGGGAGAATATCAATAAAAAGAATATCACTTAACACTGACTCCGACATATCTTTTTATTAACTTTCGGAATGTTTAATTACCACAATCATCCATATTCGTTCTTTTAAAATAGAAGGATAATTCGCGCTACTGATATATTAATCATGGATAAACTCCTTTCAGTAGCCATTTCCCTAGAACAATACCCCTGCACACCCCATATACTTCATCAAAACTGATTATTGTGGGCGTCTCCACTTATAAAGAATCGCGAGGAAAATTCGAGTGGTGTTTTTTTTCGCCCTCTCTCCATTAGATGCCCCCAAAATAGACATCATATTAAATTTCTTTTAACACATAAACTATACTGTTAATAATGTCTAACATCTGAAAAATGAGTGCAACTCAATAACTTCATCTATTTTTTACTTCTCTCTTATACTTTTTATATCATTTCCGTTTTTTATTCCTACCCACTCAGATTTTCTGCCTACAATAATCAGGAGCATTGTCTCTGCTGCGTTCAGTCCAGTCATCCAAGATTTCATGTCTGTATAAGACGGTTGAGGAAAATCTTCGGGATGTGTATGCCATTCGCCTAAATAAACAAGAAAGCCATTTGACTGTTCAAACAGTTCATCTACTTTCAGCTGATGATGGTCACCTTTTCTTTCAAACCGATTACGTGTCCTGATGTCACCCGGCCCTGGTTCCGAAATGTGAGTTATAACGATGTGAGGTCCCCGGCGTTCTCCTATCAGAACCCCCTCCAGCTTCTGTGCTGACATATTGCATTTGGCGATATGATTTGAGCAGTCGAACGACTTCGCTCATGACCACTACATGATTGTCAAAATTATCGATGAATACCAATTCATTTATGTTCATTACACACAGGGCAATTAGGCTGATGTGGCAAAAATTGAGGCCTGAGCGAACGCCCCCCCCTCAAGGATATGTTCATTGTAAGTCCACTTTAACTCTGGTTCTAGAGTACTTAACACGGCCATCTGGGCCAGAGATGACGTTATGCTACTAACTGCTGCATCATAAAGGGTGTAAGTGCTGCCACAACTTTTATTTTTTTCGCTTGATATATCAAGATCATTAAACCTTGAATCGGTTCCTTTATGGTATTTTGCAGGGTTAGAAACCATACACCCGTAACAGCTTCGGCCATCATCAATAAAGACTTTTGATGCCCGGCCGTTGCCATCGTTGAACGCGTGAATAATAAATGGTCTTTGCTCCAGTGGAATCTGTCTAACCACCGCAGCGATGCGTTTTGACACAGGTGGGCGTCCTGTCGCATCAATAATGATGTCGTACTTCTGCATTTCATCTGCGCTGATACGGAATTGTTCCATAAATCCAACAACCTTTGTCTGTAAATGCACAGACTCCTGGAGCTTTGCCGCAAGTGAAAGGGATTTAGGCCACCCGAAATCATGTGATGATAGGGTATGACGGCCAAAATTACTGGGTTTGTAGATATCATCATCATAAAGATGCAGATAACCCTTACCACATCCGGCTCCGTTGCGGAGTAATAATTCGGCCAGATACCCTCCAATTGTTCCACAACCTATCAACGCTATACGCTTTGTTGAAAGACTTACTGCCCCCTTCCGTCGTGTATTCCGGCTAAGGAGCGTCGCAATGTCAGCACGAATGACACCCAGCCTTTGATATTCCGTGCAAACACTTTTGCCACCCAACATCGCCGCAAGCTTGACCGTTGAGTTTTTGGCTGTCTTCCGGTACCTTCTGAAATCAACAGACAGCGTATTGAACTCAACATAGATAGCTAAGATGTCCTGGTTTAAAACATCAAAGAGAAAAATGTACCTTTTCTTCCCTTCGGCTTTGATGTTTTCAATGACTCTATCTCTGGCATTGTGGTCTGATTTTTCAAGCCATTCCAGTAAGTCCCGGAATGAAGCCGGTGGCCATTTCATCCCGGCAAGACGGCTGGGATTTACAGAAATGTAATGCGTGCTGATGGGTATTTCTTTTAACGAAGTTCTGGGGAAATACCTTTGTTTGAGCCACTTGGTCATAACGGCTTCCGAGTCCTCCGGGGAGGATTCCTCAACCGTTATGTACTCCTGTCTTGTAGTTCCATCAGACTTAAGTAATTTTGCCAAAGAGGTTTTAAGTGTGGTCCCCCGACTTGCGTTTGACAGAAGAAAGAGTGTCTCGCTGGGACGCCAGTATGCGGCAAACTCCCCTTCCAGTTCTCTCTTATCATTTACCCCTTGCGTAGCAGCGGATACCGAATTAATGAGGGTCTGGTGTATCTGTGCATCAACTTCTTTATATGTCGCTTCCAGATCGTTGGAATCCCAGTCTGCTTCCATCTGCTCAACATAGCAAAGGAACCCTTCCAGGGCGACATGGGGCATAAGGCAACTTTTGAACTGTTCAGGTTGCTCAATAATGAATGCTGTCGGCAGTTCTGTGAAAGGGTCGGGATGAATCACCAATGCAACATTAAAATTACCGGCATCAGTCGCGTATTCTTTCGTGTAATATCCTGCACCTCGCTCCCTGCTGTGCAGAATCGATTTTTCAGGGAGATTGCGGGCACGCGTATAGCGATACCCGCATCCCGTCATCACTTGATGGAGCTTCCCGTCCTCCATCAGCCACTTACCATCGTTTTGTTGATTGGTTTAGATGATGGCTCTTTGGATGGTGCATTGAGAAATGCCGGAGCTGCAGCACTTGACGTGATTAATAGAGCATTAGTCACACGTTTACCAAATGCTTCGTTGATTTTACGTAACGCTTCTTCCCGACTTACTGATTGCTCAGCGGCAAGTAAAATACCGTACAGACCTTCCATAGTTTCAACGATAGCTCTATGGTGCACGTTATGGTTACTTTCCGCAGGGAACAATGGTTTTTCGTCAGTATCGTCGGGACTTTCCACACCGCGATTGAATTCCTCAGGCAGCAACCTGGCAATAAGTTTCATCGTCCCGGTGAGGTCGGAGCCATTATGAGATTCTCTATCGAGGATGTTGACGACCGCAGTCATCAGACTGATTGATGAAGGGCCCCCTACTTCCCATTGTGCATCCCGCCAAGCCTTCATAAACCGGCAAACTGAACGCAGATGCCCGCCGATACGTTTACAGCTTTCGTTGAACCAGTCTTCAACAATTTTGGGGTCGCTGACTGACCATCTTCTGATCCCTTCGCGAAGTGCTAGGTTCACTTTGTCGGACTCAACGGCATAAGCCTCGCGTCCCCCCCGGTTCAATGCAAAAGATTCAAACACCGAATCTGACTTTATGAGGTGTGCGGAATCTGCTGCTGTTTGTTTTTTCTGGAATTGTTCTTTAGGGATCGCATACATCGGCACATCAATGTGTGTTTTCTCCCGATAGATTTTGATGCGTCCGCAGGTATTCTTTTCTTCAAATACCCAGCCATCGTTTTCAGCTTCTAGTGATTTCAGTGATGTATCCACGAGAAGGAGGAGCAGAGTGTGTCCAATGCTCGGTTCGGATTCAAACACCGTCATGGGCATGTAGGTGCCATCATCAATATCCATTTCCTGCCCCGGATGAAAAGGCCTGTTTAACGTATCGTACTGAAAACTTCCTTGAGTCCAGAAACGAGGCTGGAATTTGATGAAGTCATCGCGTGCTTCATCTTCCATTTCAAAAATAAGTCGCGCTAGATCAGCACGTTCTTCGGGGGAGAGGTAGCGAACGTTTGTTTTCTCAAGTTTTAATCTGACACTTTCAAGTGTCAGCGCTTGCCTTCTCACGTCAATTGCGACTTGGCGAGCTTCCTGAAATACATCTCTCGTCCTTTCACGTACGATCTGACGAAGTGCTTTGAGTTTATCGGATTCAGTCTGGCTCAATTTGAGCTTACTGATTAAGCCATCCATATTGTGACTATAGTAATTGTTAAAATCCCAAGGCATCAGAGTTTCTCCTGCGCGATTGCGCGCTTAAAGGGTTTTGCAGGTGTAGTGAAAAAGCTCTTAAGCTTCTGGTTCTGAGCGAACTGCACAGTAGCGAGTTGTCTTCCCCTTGCACTCAGATTTTCAATGGAACTCTTCGTGGCATTATCCAGAGTGATGTCGCTGGCAGCTTCATTAGGGATCACTTCATCCAGACTGGTGTAGTTATCGGAGGCACCATGGAGCGTAAGCTCGCGCAGGAGCATATTTTTATGGAGATGTTGGTTAGCCGTCATGGTTGTAAGGACCAGTTTTTTACCTACGCCCCAAAGTCGGCAGTAGCCATTCCACCATTTTTTGCTCAGCAGCCTTGGGCTAAGTGAATACTCTTCCCCGGTAGTACCGATATTAAGTATGTGTATGTCTTTATGAGCAACATCAGGAAAATCAGACTTCATGTCCCTGAAAACTTCCAAAAATCCGATATAACTGGGGTTGTTGGCGACCAGACCTCCATCAGCAAAATAAGAACCAAGATCTTCACAATGGTGTGGTGCAAAGAACGTCGGTGCAGCGGAGGTTGCGAGTGCGGCATCAATCAATTTAAGTGCACCGTCGCGGGTAAAATCTGGGTTATGTGGTGTCTTGAAGAACTGAGGTTTTCCTGTTGAAAGATTGACTGCCGGGACCATTACTCTCCGGACCAAGTCATTAAAGGTAGTCTCACCACCGATCATCGTTTCAATTGTTTGTCGAAGTGGTTTACTACTATAAATGGGAGAAACAAGTGATTTAAGGAGATTGAATGGCCACCATCTTGGTGGAAAAATATCATTCGCTTTATCTAAGAAAACACATTCCAACTCGCGAGCACTCTTGCCTTTAGCAAGGCCGAGTGATCTTACCCAGCAATAGTGGACACGCGACTAAGTGAGTAAACTCTCAAGCAAGAGGTGACTCACATGACAAAACCAGCATCAACCACTAAAAAGCCACGCAAGCAACATACACCTGAATTCCGCGACGAAGCCCTGAAACTGGCTGAACGTATTGGTGTGGCCGCAGCCGCCCGCGAACTCAGCCTTTATGAGTCGCAAATTTACACCTGGCGTAGCAAGCGGCAGCAACAGGCAACGTCCTCTGAACGTGAGGGCGAACTCGCCGCTGAGAATGCCCGCCTCAAACGCCAACTGGCTGAACGGGACGAGGAACTGGCCATTCTCCAAAAGGCCGCGACATACTTCGCCAAGCGCCTGAAATGAAGTATGTCTTTATCGAAAAGCATCAGGCTGAGTTCAGTATCAAAGCCATGTGCCGGGTACTGCACGTCGCCCGCAGTGGCTGGTATGCCTGGCGTCAGCGTCGTCACCAGATAAACCGGCGTCAACAGTTCCGACTTGTCTGCGATGATGCGGTTCGACAGACCTTTGCCAAGGCAAAACAGCGTTATGGAGCGCCTCGTCTTGCTGATGAACTGCCGGAGTACAACATCAAGACTATCGCCGCCAGTCTGCGTCGTCAGGGGCTGCGGGCGAAAGCCTCGCGCCGGTTCAGCCCGGTCAGTTACCGTGAGCATGGTCTGCCAATATCCGAGAATCTGTTGAAGCAGGACTTTTACGCCAGCGGCCCGAATCAAAAGTGGGTGGGTGACATCACGTATCTGCGCACCGGTGAAGGCTGGCTGTATCTAGCGGTGGTGATTGACCTGTGGTCGCGGTCAGTCATTGGCTGGTCGATGTCCGCACGGATGACGGCACAGCTTGCCTGCGATGCACTACAGATGGCGTTATGGCGGCGTAAACGCCCGGAAAATGTCATCGTGCACACAGACCGAGGTGGCCAGTACTGTTCAACGGATTACCAGAGCTTACTGAAACGGCATAATCTGCAGGGCAGTATGAGCGCTAAAGGTTGTTGTTACGACAATGCCTGTGCGGAAAGCTTCTTTCACTCACTGAAGGTGGAATGTATCCACGGGGAGGACTTTGCCAGCCGGGAAATAATGCGAACGACAGTGTTTAATTATATCGAGTGCGATTACAATCGCTGGCGTCGTCACAGTGCCTGTGGCGGTCTTAGCCCGGAACAGTTTGAAAACCAAAACCTCGCTTAGGGCCGTGTCCACATTACGTGGGTAGGATCAGAGAGCCAAGATCCCACCTATCGATGTCCCAGCGATGAGGTCAAAGTAATCGCCAATTCTGATTTCTTGGTCAGGATGCCTAGAGGCAAGTATCCTCTCAATCTCAGCAAGCACACTGATTGTAAACATCCCTCTGGCCCCACCACCATTTAGGCAGAGTAGCCGTACTCCATGGTCATTGACTACATGCAATTCAGACATTGAAAACCCCATAACCAGAGAATATAGCTATAAGATATGTCTGTTTTTATTCTTTTCAATGTACAAATAATCAGTGTTTTTGTAATTAGTATAAAACACTTTTAATTCTATAAAACATGCTGATTTAACCTGTAAAGTTAGAATTTTTACATTTTATATCCAATCAAAGGAAGGTCTTCATTTGAAACGAAGAAGAATCATTCGATGACTCTTTGCGGTACGTGACATCCACTGGCACTATCAGGCAGTGTCCGATGAACCAAACTCTTGAAGCCTGCCTGACCTAAAGTGAAGCCCCCCACAGGCAAGATAATTCCTAACCATAAGGCCAACGACGATAACATCCCTACTTACACCAACAAACGTTAGGCCATGATATTGGCACGAGGTACCTAATATTGACATCACGCAACGGTATTCGGTCAGTCTATGAGATAGCTTTCGTCCATCTCTGGGTCAACTTCAAATCTCTCAGTTTCAAAATAGATAAGACCTACTTCTTTTGGAACGGCATCTAGTTTGTCGAGTACGGCATTAATTCGAGCGCATTGCTCAGCGTTGATATAGAAGCGATGGTCGTTTAACCAATTCCGAGAATCATGATAGTTGTCGAGCGTTGCCGCCTCCAGTGTTACGACACATTGTTCTATTTTTGAACGACTGCACAGTCGCTTGATTTGAGGAATGATATCGACTGTTCGATCATCCGACACGACGATCGCAAGCCTTCGAGTGCCGCTCGTTTGTACGTAACGCACTCCGGAATTATACCGAGATCCCCTTGATGGCGTACACTCATCGGTCGCTTCACCGTCGAGAATAATCCCGATAGCATGGCAAAGACCAGCAGGATCAAGCAGTATTGTGCCATCAATACCGCTGACACTTCGAAGGAGTGATTCAGTGAGCCTAGTTGGCACGATTCTAGTACCTTGCTTGCAAAGTCGATTCGCCTCGCAGGCCGCATCTTCCGCAACGACAATCATGCTCCCATACCCCTGACTGGTTTGGGTCATCAGAAGGTTCCACAAGTGCAATCCACTATCTTGTGAAGACAACGGAAATAGTCTCGCGTAATTTGCCAGGAAGGCAGCTTTGTCAAAAGGCTCCTGTGGAAGTTTGGGCACAGCATATTGACTGAGTAGCAGTGCTTGGTTACCGCAGTACAACTGCCAGTGATAATGATCTATAAAATCTACCGTGAACGCATCTTGTGCCCTGGGATCGTGCGACTCCTTCAGTCTCCCAAGTCCATAGATGTACTGACTATTTGCGATAATGCCGACACCTGATGCCGCCATCTGCAAGACTTTCCGAACCCATCGTGGCTCACGAAAGGGAACTGGCTCAACAAACTTCGCCAAGAACTCAACCGCCTCGTTATCTGGATCGACGAGAATGAGCTGACCTATGCCTTTCGCCCCCTCGTACATAAGAGAGGAGACAAGGTTCAAAGCATCGAAAAGATCAGTATGAATGTATCTTCGTTCGATCGAGAGGCCTGCGGTGTGCAGAAAGTCCTTTGCAGCAATCCGTATTATTTCCTCGGCATCTCTCATACTGCCTTGGATAAATCGTCCTGGATCAGGGTTATGCAATTCCTCGGTAGCCTCACGAAGAACCGCATACATCGCTGCATGTATCAGACTGCGAAATCCATGTCCTTGTTGGCTTTCGTCAACAGACTTGGAGAGCAAAGGAGGGAATTTCTCGAAAGTGTCGTTTGGAATCTGTATGACTGGGGTGACATAATAGTCGTCTATTCGCCTAGACTCTCCGCAAAATGACGTTACGTTATGCTCGGTATCAAAAGCTTCGAGTGCCTTACTAACCGATGTTCGCACTGAGTCGCGACGTATCCACTCTGGCTTGTCGCGCATGCTTGGCCCATCACCAAAAATCATACTCTGTAACCGATGATTCTTGTAAATCGATTCAACTGAATCCAGCAATCCTTCAAACAAAGATAGATGCCACTTACCATCTTCTGGCTCTACGCATATCGGATTCGCATTTTTACTGCCAGGGCGGCGAGCACCAACAAGTAGCACTTCTGCATCAGCCGGTGCACCCAATTTTTTCAGTATATTACGTGCCAGAATCTGGATGTGAATTCTGTAGCTGTCCTGATATCCCCACATAAAAAGGTTGATGATGCTACCTGCCACCTCGATTTCTCCTGCTTGCTGTTTGCCGTGCCCTAAGACCAGCAGTTTTGTCGACTCACTTCACCATTCATTCCACATTTTTATTGCAGCGTCGATAAACGCTTCCGCATCGGCTTTCTCCCATGAGGTATGTGTCCCCTCCCAAAGCAAGTAATACTGTTCATTGGCGCATAGCAGCTTGTCTTTATCTGCTTCTGTCTGAATCCAATTAATGGCATTGACAAAACAATCAGCATAACTGGTGCCAAACTTTTCATTTGGCACGTTGTAGAGTAGACCTTCAAGGTAATAGGAAGGTGCAAGTCCTGGCTTCAATTTTCCGTCAGCAATGAGTTTACTTCGAAGGTTCTTCAGTACGCGAACCATGGGCTTTAGCCATTTATTACTGGCCTGATGTTTTAAGGTGAGATTTTCTGAATGCTGCTTGGGGTAATTGGCAATCCGTTCACCAGCGCCATTAAAGAAACAGATGCCCTCATCGTATTGTGAGTCGTAATGCCCCTTGAATTTCCAATAACGACGAAACTGCATTGATGCGATAACGTCAGCTTTGCGCCTACTTCCATTTGCCGCTACAACTATGGCCTTATCTCCGACCTTAACATCAGACCCGAAGCGCTCTGTAAGAGCCTCAAGCACATCTTGCTTAAATTGAGTATACGAGTAGGTTGCAGGAACAAATGCACGGTCATACGCCTCTTTGTCTTCTGGTGATAACTGTGTGAGGTCACTGTAGTAGACATCATCAAGACATATGACTACATCAACGTCACTTTCAGCATAAATGTTAGTATCGTTTCCATAGGAGCCCTGAAGGAATACTTTAAAATTCTTTCCATGATACTTAGTGTTTGCGCTCTCTAATGCATTCTTTATAATACTATAAGTCGAGGCAGACTGTGCAATAGATCCTTGGTGGGACCATGTATCGAGCTGTGATTCAGGTATTCCCATATTATTTCGCCTCACTCATATCAGAAACTCTCTTAATTGTGCCTCACGAGCTCCAAAAGACTCCCTACCACGCTGTCGAAGGGTATTCAGTTTATCTAAATTGTACTCAAGTAAATCTGTCGCCATCTCAGGCCGTTCGAATGTGTCGCTGATCCGAATCGTCGGAATATCTTTGAATAGAATGTCGCGTAGTTGATCCATCGATTGTGTATTGATCTCTAAAGTTTTTTGAAGCAGCTGGACTGCGAGCCATTTCTTAGCAATCCGCATAAGGAGACCTGGTTTAGGTTCTGGATAGATACCAACACCGACATTTATAACCCGGATATCCTTGTGATCTTTTTTCAGAGCGACAGTGGCGTCGGCGATTGCAAACAAGGTGGGGTTGTTTGCGCAGTAACCTCCATCGATCAACTCAACCTTATCTCCTGCTGCGGTAACAATCACTTTCCTTTCGAAGAACGGATAAGCCGAGCAAGACGCTTGCACTGCATCAGCGATGCTGACCCCGAATCCTGGACTGAAGGTTCCCTTGCGACCATGGGCCTGCACAATATTACCTTTGAAGATCATTGGTCTTTCGGTCATCCATCGAGTTGCGACGATGCCAATACCCATCAGAACATCTTCGAATGTCTTGTCTTGAAAAACTTCCTTAGCCAAATCCTGGAGCGCCATTGTTCTTGCCGCAGCCGACCGGCTGGACATAACTCGTGGTACATGTTCGGTGTACAGTGCGTGTATTTGATCTACTTCGTATCCTAGAGCGATGAGCGCGGCAATAATCGCACCGGTGCTAGTACCAAATACAAGATCAAACCTCTTATATAATGGGCACCCAAGCATAGCCTCAATTTCCTTGAGGACACCCAGTGTATAAAAGCCCTTTGCACCGCCACCATCAAGTGCGAGAACACGGCATATGTTGTCGTTGCCGTACTCGGTGAGTAGTGATGACGGCGAAACAGAGTAAGTCATTCTTTTGCACTCCTTGTTCACTACGAGGATATCCAACTAGTACCGAACAATTTATAAAAGCTGGAGACTTCAAGTAGTCCGACACCTGCATAAACCAACAGCGTGAGCGGATGGATCTCCATCAAATCGCATAGTAGGCTAACTTGTTCGAGGTAGGACTTTTAAGGTCGCGTTCCATCGAAATAAGGTAGATAAAATACCTCTTGACTCACACCACGGCCTCCCTCATCTGTTGCAGAGCATTGAGCAACGATGCTTTAAGCGTCTTCATTCTGTACTTTACCTAAACACCTATAGTTGCGGACATATTACACAATAGGGCCTAAACCTATACTATTCATTGATCTATTTTTTACGCATTTGCCACTTTAATAAAATCCACAACTGCGGCTTCACTCAAAAGCGGAGAGTCCGGCCAGTATTTACTGCATTACGTGCGTCAATTGCTGTACCCATACGGTTCTGCGAATAGATAACTTTCATATCCACCCCATCCATGGAACACCAAAGTAACGATCAGCATATCCGAGGTTCACTCAACCCAGCCTTACGTAACCCGCTACTATTGGTGGTCATTTTGGTGGTCTTGACAGAAAGTGGATTCAGGTTTAGCTTGAATATTAGCCAGTTACTGGCAAAGGCGATCCCAGTCAGAGGTGCCATTTTAGAGAAGCCCGCTTAAGGAAACTTAAGCGGGCTTTTTGCTTTTATTTGCCGACGCCGGTTCAGTTCAATCGGCATCGCGGCAAAACGCGGGCAACGGCGAACGTCATGATGATGACGCTGGACGCTACTGCTCGCTCACCGTGTCGCGCCGCGTTGCCGGCACGCTATAACGGCTGGTTTTGAATGGAATGTCCAGCCGCTCTCTTAGCGTGGTCGCCGTCGACGGCTGCCAGTATCCGCGTGCCGCCAGCACCGGCAACACCAGCCGGGTAATGTCGCCAGCGCCTCAGGCAGCACCGGGCCGCTGATGATAAAGCCGCTGGCGCCGCCCTCTTCTACCCAGCGGATCAACTGGTCGGCAACCTGCTCCGGCGTGCCAAAGAATTCACCGCGCGGCAGCGTCGTCTGATAGGCCACTTCACGCAGCGTCAGTTGTTCCTCGCGCGCACGTTTTTTAATGCTGTCGGTGGTGGAACGGAAACTGTTCTGCCCCAGTTCACCCAGCTCGGGGAACGGGCCGTCCGGCGGGTACTGGCTGAAATCATGGTGCTCAAAGAAACGCCCAAGATAGGCCAACGCGTCCTCCAACGACAGCAACGACAGTAAATAGCGATATTTGGCTTCAGCTTCCTCTATGGTTTTGCCGACGATCGGGCTGATGCCCGGGAAGATACCCACCGGATGACGCCCATTTTTGCTGACCTGCGCCTGCAACTTCGCCGAATATTCCTGCGCTTCCGCCAGCGTGCGGGCGTTAGTAAACACCGCATCGGCGGATTTGCCCGCCAGCGCGATACCGGCATCCGACGCCCCCGCCTGAAAAATCACCGGTTGTCCCTGCGGCGAGCGCTGAATGTTCAACGGCCCTTCCACCGAGAAAAACTGCCCCTGATGATTCAGCTTATGCAGTTTGGCCGCATCAAAGAACACGCCACTGGCGCGGTCACGTACAAATGCATCGTCCTCCCACGAATCCCACAGCCCCTGTACCACGCTGATGTACTCCTCGGCAATCTGGTAGCGTAGCGCGTGTTCGGGGTGCTGTTTGCCAAAATTCTTCGCCGACCCGGCCAAGGGCGAGGTGACCACGTTCCAGCCTGCCCGCCCCTGGCTGATATTGTCTATCGTCGCCAACTGACGCGCGACGGTGAACGGATCGCTGTAGGAAGTCGAAATGGTGCCGGCCAGACCAATGCGGTGGGTCACCGAGGCCAGCGCTGACAGCAGCGCGACCGGTTCGAAGCGGTTAAGAAAATGCGGCAGCGACTTTTTCGTTGATGTGCAGGCCGTCGGCGACAAACAGGAAGTCAAAACCGGCGGCTTCGGCGCGCAGCGCCAAATCGCGAAAATACGGGAAGTTGACGCTGGCATCGGCAGGCGCCTTTTCATGACGCCATGAATTCATGTGCCCACCGGCACCGTGCAACATCAGACCCAGCTTGATACTTTTTGCATGACTCATGTCATCTCCTTACCGCTGGCCAGCCAGCAGTTTGATGGATGCCAGACGCACTTCGGCATCTGTCAGTGGGGTATGGATCACAAATTCGTTCACCCGCAGATCGCGCTGAATATCGGCCAACTGCCGGTGAATATCCGCGGAAGTGCCATGCAGTACGTTCAACGGCTGCCGTTCAATGCGGTATTGCGTCGCGCCGGACTGTTGCACAAAGGCTTCTGCCTGTTCACGCGTGCCCACCGTGACGTGGCGATCCCCCAGCGTGACGCGAAAATTATGCTTTTCTGCACCTGCTCGGCGGCCTGCTGACGGCTTTCCGCCGCCAGCGCCGCCAGGCTGACCAGTGCCTCCCCCTGTCCGGCAGAGTATTCATAAAATGCCAATATCGATTCGCGCATCACCTCGGCGGAGGTATTGATAAAGCCGGCAAAAACAAAGTTCCAGCCAAGCGAGGCAGCCAGACGAGCGCTTTCTTTACTGGCACCCAGCAAGAAGCGCTGCGGCGCCACCGGCGGGCACGGCAATGCGCGCGCTTCTCTGCCCGCCAGACGTTGGTCAAGGTGCGTCAGATAATGGGTCAATTGTTGCAACTGCGCGGGGAATCCCGGCGCCGATGCGGACGCGGCATGGGCTCGCAGCGCCTGAGTGGACAGCGGTAATCCGCCGGGCGCCTTGCCGATGCCGATGTCCACCCGATCCGGCGCCAGTGCGGACAACAGATGGAAGTTTTCCGCCACTTTATACGGGCTGTAATGTTGCAACATCACGCCACCGGAGCCGATGCGCAGCGTGCTGGTTTGCGCCAGCAGCCAGGCGATCAGCACTTCCGGCGAACTGCCCGCCAGTTGCTCGCTGTCGTGGTGTTCCGACAGCCACAGGCGGTGATACCCCAACCGTTCTGCCGCCTGGGCAAACGCCAGGCTGGCCTTGAGCGCCTGCGTCGCCGTCTGGCCGCCATCGATCGGGCTTTGGTCTAGTAAACTCAGTCGGTAATTCACCTGGCTATTCCTTTTTATCGGTTGTGATAAAAAGAGTTCCATTAAATAAAGCCAAAGGTAAATACCAAAATCACGCTTATATAGTCAGTATTTTGCTATACGCCGCGCTGAATAAAATGCATATAAATTATAGCAACTGCGTATTTAGTTAATTCCGCCGCGCTGACTAGCATAATCATCAGCAACATCGCATTAATCACTCTGTGCCAACAATAAGGTTATTTAGCCATGAGCATTTCTTTCGCCGAAGACGTTAAGCCGACTCCTGTACAGCAGGGCTCCGCGTTGGAAAATAAACTTATCGCCCACCGTCGTGAATTACACCAGCACCCTGAATTATCCAATCAGGAATTTGTCACTACGCAAAAAATCACCGACTGGCTGAATGCCGCCGGCATACGTATCTTGCCGCTCGGGCTGAAAACCGGCGTTGTCGCCGAGATCGGTCCGCAACAGGGGCCGGTAGTAGCGCTGCGCGGCGACATCGACGCCCTGCCGATTGAAGAAACCTCCGGAGTGCCGTTCAGTTCACGACAGGCCGGCGTGATGCATGCCTGCGGCCACGATGTGCATACCTCGGTGATCCTCGGCGCGGCCTATCTGCTCAAGGCGCGCGAAGATCAATTGCCCGGCCGCGTGCGGCTGTTTTTTCAGCCGGCGGAAGAGCGATTCGGCGGCGCGTCGCAGCTGATTAACGCCGGTGCGCTGGAAAACGTCGATGTCATTTTCGGCCTGCATAACGCCCGGAATTGCCGGTCGGCACCTTCGCTACCAAAAGCGGCGCGTTCTATGCCAACGTTGACCGCTTCCAGATCACCATAACCGGCAAAGGTGCGCACGCGGCGCATCCGGAGGAAGGCGTCGACAGCATTGTCACCGCCAGTCAGATCGTCAGCGCGCTGCAAACCGTGGTCAGCCGCAACGTCAGCGCGCAGCAGGCCGCCGTGGTCAGCGTTACGCGTATCGAAGGCGGCAATACCTGGAACGTCTTACCGCAAACCGTCTTATTGGAGGGCACGGTACGCACCCACAGCAATCCAACCCGTGAACAGATCCCGCAGCGGATCCGTCAGTTGATCGGCGGCGTCGCCGATGCGCTGGGCGCCAAGGCTGAACTGCAGTGGTTTGACGGGCCGCCGGCGGTGGTCAATACGCCGCGCTGGGCAGATTTCAGCCTGCAGGCCGCCGCAGAGTTTGGCTACCAGGCCGAGGTGGCTCCGCTGCAGATGGGCGGCGAAGATTTTGCGTTTTATCTGCATCATGTGCCGGGCGCGTTTGTCAGCATCGGTTCTGCCAGCGAATTCGGCCTGCATCATCCGCAATTTAACCCTGATGAAGCGGCGATTTATCCTGCGGCAAATTATTTTCAGCAATTGGCAGAAAAAGCCCTCAGGGAATTAAGCGCCCAATAACCATCACTGGCAGTGAATAATAGCAACAGCCCTGGCTATGCCCGGGTTGTTGCGTAGCATATTTGGCGGAATGGCGGCCAAATAATGCATTGCCATTTTCTCTCTATGATTATTGAATTTTGTTGTTTTACATCTCTATAACGCTGGGGAATAGTAAAAGCGTCGGTACAAAAATTATCAATGCAAACAATAATAATGCAGGTAAAAATAATAATGATGATGAAATACAGGGCAACTATTACGGCGACCGCCATCGCGGCACTATTGAGCATGCCGGCGCTGGCCGCGCCAGGGATTGATCTGATTGCCAATGAAACAC
Organism: Serratia odorifera; assembly: GCF_900635445.1. Classification (NCBI taxonomy): domain Bacteria; kingdom Pseudomonadati; phylum Pseudomonadota; class Gammaproteobacteria; order Enterobacterales; family Yersiniaceae; genus Serratia; species Serratia odorifera. Next base: position 3,230,473 of record NZ_LR134117.1, on the reverse strand, counting down.
CGATCCATACACCAAAAAGCGCGGAAGCGGTGGCGAAAATCCCGGCCAACTTCAAGTTTGTCGAACCAGGCACGTTGACCGTGGCGTTGGCGGTGCTCGGCAGCGCCCCACCGTTCGGCCTGTACGCCCGCGACAATAAAACCGTGATCGGCAGCGAGGCGGATATCGCCCGTCTGGTGGCCGACGGACTGGGGTTGAAACTCAAAGTGGTGCCGGCCGCCTGGGAGGACTGGCCGTTGGGCGTGGCGTCCGGCAAGTACGATGCCGCCATCTACAACATTACCGTCACCAAAGAGCGTAAAACCAAGTTCGATTTTGCCACCTACCGCCAGGATACGCTGGGTTTCTATGTCAAAACCACCAGCAAAATCACCAAGATCAATTCGGCAGCGGATATAGCCGGCAAACGCATCATTGTCGGCTCCGGCACCAATCAGGAGGCGGTATTGCTGGCGTGGGACAAACAGAATCAGGCCAAAGGGCTGCCGGCGCTGATCCCGCAATATGTCACCGATGACGCCGCCGCCACGCTGGCGATCCAGTCAGGCCGTGCCGATGCCACCTTTGGGCCAAACGTGACCGGCGCGTATAAAGCCCTGTTGACCGGCAAAACCAGGCTGGTTGGCACCGTGCCGGGCGGCTGGCCGAACACCGCCAATATCGCCGTCACCTTGAAGAAGGGCAACGGGCTGGTGAATGCCGTACAGGCCTCGCTCAATAGCGCCATCGCCAGCGGTGCCTATCTCAAGGTACTGGATCGCTGGGGCGAAAGCATCGAAAAAATCGACCATTCAGAGATTAACCCGCCAGGACTAGGCGACTGAGAGGGAGCAGGACCATGAGTGAAGACGTTTTTATCCAGACCGTACCGGAAGATCCGCTGATCGCACCGGTGATTGCCGGGTTATTTGGCGAATACCGCGATCGCTACGGCGAGTTCTTTGCCAATCGGCCAGCAGAGGATGACCGCGCATTTTCCGCGCCCGACGGCATGTTTATCGTCCTGCTGAGAAACGCCGAGCCGATTGCCATGGGGGCCTATAAACGTTACGACCCGCAGACCGCCGAGCTAAAACGCATCTGGACGCAGCGCGCGCTGCGCCGTCAGGGGCTGGCGCAAAAAGTGCTGCATGAACTGGAACGCCGCGCCGTCGCGCATGGCTATCGGCGGCTGTTTCTGACCACCGGCTTTCGCCAGCCGGAAGCGGTCGGGCTGTATTTGTCCCACGGCTATCAACCGCTGTTCGACACCCGTCTCGATCCGGAAGTCTATTCCCGCCCTCCCTATGACGGGCGTTTGCCGTTTACCAAGACGCTGAAGGTCGACCTGCCGGTCAGCTAGTCCACATCATTGTGCACCGTATTGGAAAGAGAACGCCTATGAATCAGCATGCCTCTCCCCGCGTAAATCATCCGCCACTGAAAGTGGTGCCAGCACGCTATCCGTGGCGATTGGCCGGCGCGCTATTTGCCGCGTTCATCCTGTTGGCTATTATCCAGTCGATCGCCACCAATGACCGCTGGGAATGGGGTGTATTCCGTCAGTGGTTCTTTGATCCGGTGATCTTGTCAGGGCTCGGCAAAACGCTGTTGCTGACCTTGCTCGGCACCGTTTTCGGCGTGATGTTGGGCACCGCCCTGGCACTTGCCCGCCTGTCGTCATCTTACCTGCTCAACGCACTGGCCTGGGGATATATCTGGCTGTTCCGCTCGCTGCCGCTGTTGCTGGTGCTGATCGTTCTGTACAACTTTTCCTATCTGTACGACAACCTGTCGCTCGGCATTCCGTTCACCAATATTGCCTTTTTCAGCACGCCAACGGTGGATTTGCTGGATCAGTTTTCGGTCGCCGTCATCGGTCTGTCGCTGGTGCAATCCGCCTATACCGCAGAAATCATTCGCGGCGGTATTTTGGGGGTGGAACAGGGGCAGCATGAAGCCGCCGCCGCCCTGGGGTTGCCGGCCTACCGCCGCACCTTCCGGATTATTTTGCCGCAGGCGCTGCGCTCGATTCTACCAACCGGCTTTAACGAAGTTATCAGCCTGGCGAAAGGGACATCGATTGTTTATGTGCTGTCGATGCCGGAGCTGTTTTATACCGTGCAGGTAATTTACAACCGCACTCAGCAGGTTATTCCACTGCTGATGGTGGCCACCGTCTGGTATCTGTTAATCACTACCGTACTGTCGATTTTGCAGCATTACGTCGAACGTTACTTCGCCCGCGGCACGGTTCGTCAGGTGGCGCCGACGCTGTTCAAACGCCTGCGCCGCTGGCGCATCGCCGGGTATTGATAAGGGAAAACCACATGTCTGAAGCCTTTGATCTCTTCGTTAACCGCCCGGAAAACGCCCCGCTCGAACCGAGGTGGGCGACTAAAACCGCCAGCGTCGGGCGCATCGACATCAATAATCTGAGTAAATACTACGGAGCGCATAAAGCGCTGGACAACGTCAGCCTGCAGATTGAGCCCGGCACCGTGACGGTGATCCTCGGCCCTTCCGGCTCCGGGAAGTCCACCCTGCTGCGCACCATTAATCATCTGGAACGGGTTGATGAAGGCTTTATCCAGATCGACGGCGAATACATCGGTTACCGTCGGAAAGGCGACACCCTGTATGAGCTCAAGGAGCGCGCCATCCTGAAACAACGCGCTCACGTCGGTTACGTGTTCCAGAACTTCAATTTGTTCCCGCATATGACGGTGCTGGACAACATCATTGAAGCCCCGATAGTTCACGGTCTTCTGTCCCGAAAACAGGCCGTCGCGCGCGCCTATGAACTGCTGCACACCGTCGGTCTGCGGGACAAGGCGCACGCCTGGCCGCGCCAACTGTCTGGCGGTCAACAACAACGTATCGCCATTGCCCGGGCGTTGGCGCTCAATCCCAAGGTGATGCTGTTTGATGAACCGACCTCGGCGCTCGATCCCGAGCTGGTGGGCGAAGTGCTGGATGTGATCAAGGCGCTGGCGCGCTCGGGCGTCACGCTGGTGGTGGTGACCCATGAAATCGGCTTTGCGCGTCAGGTCGCGGATCGGGTGGTATTCATGGTCGATGGCGCCGTGGTGGAAAACGGCCGGGCCGAACAGGTGCTGGACCGGCCGCGCCATGACCGAACCCGGCGCTTCCTGCAGAAAGTGCTGTAAACCGCGCCCGATGCGGCGACAAAGGCATACAATAGCGTTATTGAATCCCTTAGCCATAGACCCTGATACTGACGGAATAAGTCACACACGGACACGCAGGGAATCATGATGGAAAGAGAGACGTTATGCGACTATGCCCGCCAACATTTTGCCTCCGAACCGGAGTATCTGTGGCGTAATCTCCCTGACTATGCGGTTCTGCGCCATCAGCGCAGCAACAAGTGGTTTGCACTGGTGATGAATGTTCCCGGCAGCAAGCTGGGGCTGACAACCGATCGACAGGGGGACCTGCTTGAAGTCAAGGCACGCCCGGGGCATATCGGTTCGCTGCGGCAAAAAAACGGTATCCTGCCGGCTTGTCCTATGAACAAGGAGCACTGGATCAGCATATTGTTGCCCGGCCCGTTGTCCGCACAGGACATACACCAATGGCTTGCCGACAGTTACCAACTGACATCCTGAAGCACCGCCAGTGAGCTGGCGCTCTGGGGGGGGACACGCCTCAAGGCGTCTGACGACGCCGAAGGTACGGGCATTGGCTGAATTTATCTGTGAGAGGTATCCGGAGAGTTGGCTGCTGTTGCACGGCTAAGCAACGGCCTGGTCTCAGCGCGCAACGGCGGCACTGGCCTGGTCCAGACGCTAATGCTCAAAGCGCTGCACCAGAGCGCTGCGGCCAAAATGAAAAAACCCGCTTGATGCGGGTTTGGGCTATTCAGGCGCAATCGGCGCCCTGCGCCGGCGCTGACCGCAGGTTATTTCACTTCACCCATGGCTTTCAGCTTTTTAGACAGCTCACGGCGCTCTTTCGACAGATCGGCGTTTTTGATGATGTAGTCATCAACGCGATCTTCGTAATCGCCGCGCATATTGGCAATGATCGCCTGAATGTCTTCAATGCTCATGCCCGGCTTGATGTATTCGCTCAGGTTGTCGAGCAGCAATACTCGCTTCTGGTTGTCGCGGATTTTCTTTTCGTTATCAACGATTTCACGTTGCAGCTTGTTTTTACGTCGGAACATACGCACAAACTCCAGCACGTCCTGAAAACTCGGCTTATTTGCATTATCCATCTTCATACCCTTGCTTTGTAATACACAGATTCATTAGCTTACGGCCACAATGACACCAAGATACAGGTTTGTGGCTGTGCGACACAACTCTCAATGCCGTTATCTTACTCACTTTAGCAGGCTGGCAAAAACCTGAAGCGCCTGCTTTATGATCTCACCCGCTATTCCAACTCGCTGACGGTACGCTATTTAAGCAAACCAGCGGATTGATGGCTGCGGCACGCGACCAATCAGCAGGCGTTAAGCAGCGTATTTGTCCACCAGCGCCTGCAAGGTGGCCGCCGTTTCGGCATCCATCACACCATCATACTGGCGCTGACGAAAATGCAATTGAAAGGCGCGCACCAGTTGACGGTAACCTTCATCGCTGTCGGCGGCAGACGTGTCGTAGCCGTAGCGGGCGAACAGCGCCAGCAGCGCTGAACGTTCGGGCAGGCCGTGACGGCAATAATGCTGTTGATGGCGATGCTGCACCGCGGCGTCATACCAGGCTCCAACACCGGCCTGATACAGTTGTAACCAGGGGAACTGCGGGCCTGGGTCGCTTTTGCGGCCAGGGGCGATATCCGAATGCGCCACCACGTTAACCGGCGAAATGTCCGGATAGCGCTGCAAAATATTGCTCGTTAGTTGGATCACCGCGTCGATCTGCTGGGAATTGAACGGCGGGAAGTGAATATTTTCGCCGTCGCCGCTCGCCAGATTGACGATTTCGATGCCGATAGCGGTGTCGTTGAGATTGGTGCGCCCTGCCCACTGGCTGGCGCCGGCATGCCAGGCGCGTTCGTTTTCATCCACCAGGTTGAAAATACGCAGATCGCCATAGCCGGCCTCACGATAACTTTGATCGTCCGGATCCGGCACCAGATAATGCGCGCTGACGGCGGGCCCGGTCAGCGAGGTTATCGAGTCGGCAAAGTTTTGCGCGGTATAATGCAACACCAGAAAACGCACGCGGCGGTTGAAGCTGGTTACCGACCGATAACTGTTGTAATCAATAGTGAACATCACAGATTCCCTCTTGGTGGTTGCCGCAGATGCCGTTCACCGATCGTCACGATAGGCAAAACAGCCGCGGCGATTCCTCGTGGCTCCCCCACTTTTAGCGGATTGCTAAATTGAGGGCAAGTTTTTAGCAACAGGATATTCCACTTTTTGCCAAACGGTGCGATTATCGGCCGATGGAAATCAAAGAAATACGGCGCAATAATCTGCGCGATCTGATGGCACGCTATGCGCGCAACGGCATCAACCAACATGAATTTTCCAGGCTGGTTGAATCTTCTGCGCCCACGCTCAGCCAAATCACCGGTGACAAATCCTGCCGCAATCTTGGCGATAACCTCGCCAGGCGGATTGAGGCCAGGCTCAGCCTGCCCACCGGCTGGCTTGACGTGTTCCATGAAAAATCGCTGGCAAGACCGTTTGAAAACGTCGCGGCGGGATCCGACTTTCAGCCTGCGCGGCTAAAACCGGTGGTGTGGGAAGAAACCGAGCAGGATCGGGAAGAGTTTGTGGAGATCCCGCTGCTGGACATCGATTTCTCTGCCGGCGACGGCTGCTATGATATTGTCGATCTCGAAGCGTTCTCCCTGATATTCCGCCGCTACTATCTGCACAAGATGGGCATTCCGGTCAATGCCGCGCGCATTATCCGCATTTCCGGCTCGAGCATGGAGCCTCGCCTGCAGGACGGTGACGTGGTGGGCATCAATACCGACGACACGCGCATACGCGAAGGAAAAACCTACGCCATTCGCCACGGCAACCTGCTGCGGGTCAAAATCCTGATCGAACAGCCGGACGGCGGGGTCATCATCCGCTCGCTGAACCGCGAAGAATACCAGGACGAACAGCTCAGCTATCAGCAACGCAAAGAACAGTTGATCGTGCTGGGCCGGGTATTCTGGTCGTCCTCGTCCTGGTAAACGTCTATTTGAAATCCACCACCATCTGCTGCGGAATCGACAGGCCACGCGTCGACTGCACGCAACGCGCGATATAATCGGTGAAGCGCGGTGGTTTCGGCATGCCCAGCTTGAGGATTTTTTCGTTACTGAACCGTACGTTGAGCATGGCGAATGAACCATACAGACGCATCGCCTTGAGCATCAGACGTTCATTGCACGGACCAAAAATGTCTTTCAACTGCCGGCGCATCTGCACCAGCGCATCATAGCTGACCTGCGCATAGCGATCGCCGACCGGCGCGGTTTCCAACGCCGCCGCCATTGCCCGATCAATGTCGGCAAAACTGACGCTGCACTCTTCGCCGGCAGAAATATGGTACAGATCATTTTCCAGTCGTTCGCCGTTGATCAGCATCACTAGCGCGTCGGCGCAATAATCGACCGGGATGACATCAATATTGTCCTGCAGCGAGCACATGAATTTACGCAGCATCAGCGCCATGCTGAACACCCAGAAAATACTGCTCGATGGCTGGCAGCCGAGGCGCGTATGGCCGACCACGATCGAAGGCCGGGCAATCACCAATGGCAATTGCGGCAATTCACGACGCATGCGCTGTTCGATGGTGGATTTGGAGCGGGTATATTCCACCAGGTGCTCGGCGTCAGATTCAAACTCGCCGCTTTCCGACACCAGCGCCCCCTGCTCCGGCGCACAGGACATAGCGGTGCCTACGTGTAAAAAGCGTTGCAATCCACCAACCTGCGACATTCTCTTCGCCAGAGCCAGCGTACCTTCAACGTTGACTTTCCAAATAAGCGGATTATTGCCAAATGACGCCACCGCCGCACAATTGATAACATGCGTTACCCGATTAATTCGACGGTCCGATAAAAAGCCTTCCGGCTCGGACAAGTCCCCTAATAGAATATTTTCTTCGCTAATATTGTTGAATAAATCAGGCGCAAGATTAAATTTGGCCATATTATCCTTAATACGCGTCAAGCCCTGTGCAGGATTATTAGCCCGCACCAGTAACAGGAAATTAACTGGCTGTTTTTCAATAAGTAACTTCTCAAGCACCGCACCTCCGAGAAAGCCGGTAGCGCCCGTCAGTAGTAAAGTTTTCATGGTCATCATCCACATTGGCATTGAATGAGACGGATTGTATGTGGTAACAATTAAACGCATCATCAATAGAATACGCACGAAAAATAAAGAGCATCTTAATATTATCTTAAGGAATATCCTGAAACATCAAACCGCCATTGGTAACACTCTCCCTCGGCTGCAGATAAGATATTTCTTGTGCGTTGATATCTTATTTATGTTGCGTCTGTTTTAATCTGCACAATTATTCCCGTCCTTTTCGGAGCGACCATGAGCTACAAAAGAAAAGTCTGGCTGGGTGTGCTGCTATTTTGCACACTGTGCTGGCTAGCGGTGATCCAGGGTGTACATACGCTGAGCGAACGATTATTGCAACACTCTGCACAACAAAGTGACCAGATGGCAAAGGCCAGTATCAGTCCGCACGCCAAAAACCCGCACGCCATTGCTACGAACAGCATGCGTAACAACGCGCATTTCGATGTGAAAGCATAACCACTGCTTGGCATCGCGCCGCACGCCGTTACAATAGGGAGATATTCCTACGCGACTGAAGAGATGCGATTTTGAGCAGCAAGGCACCGGCCACATTCTACTTCCACGACTATGAAACCTTCGGCAAAAGTCCATCGATGGATCGCCCGGCGCAGTTCGCCGGCGTGCGAACCGACATGGACTTTAATATTATCGAAGAGCCGCTGGTGATCTACTGCGCCCCGGCCGATGACTACCTGCCCGACCCCGAAGCGGTGATGATTACCGGTATAACCCCGCAGGAGGCGCTGGCAAAAGGCGTGTGCGAAGCGGAGTTCGCCCGCCAGATACACCAGGCCTTCAGCGTCCCCGGCACCTGCATCGTCGGCTACAACAACATTCGCTTCGATGACGAAGTCAGCCGCAACATCTTCTATCGCAGTTTTTACGACCCTTATGCCTACAGCTGGCAGAACGGCAATTCCCGCTGGGACTTGCTCGATGTGATGCGTGCCTGCTACGCCCTGCGCCCTGAGGGCATCGTCTGGCCAGAAAACGACGACGGTTTCCCCAGTTTCCGGCTTGAGCACCTGACGCGCGCCAACGGCGTCGCGCATGAACAGGCGCACGACGCAATGTCCGACGTGCATGCCACCATTGCCATGGCCAAGCTGGTACGTCAGGCCCAGCCACGGCTGTTTGATTACCTGCTGCAACACCGCAACAAACACAAGCTGAACGCGCTGGTCGACATTGCCGAAATGACGCCGCTGGTGCACGTCTCCGGCATGTTTGGTGCCGCACGCAGCAACACCAGTTGGGTCGCGCCGCTGGCCTGGCACCCGGACAATAAAAATGCGCTGATCGTGTGCGACCTGGCCGGCGACATGACGCCGCTGCTGGAGCTGGATGCCGACCAACTGCGTGAACGACTGTATACCCGCCGCGATCGGCTCAGCGCCGATCGGCCGCCGGTGCCGATCAAACTGGTGCATATCAACAAATGCCCGGTGCTGGCGCCGGCAAAAACGCTGCTGCCGGAGAATGCCGACCGGCTGGGCATCGATCGCCAGGCCTGTCTGAACAATCTGCAGATCCTGCGCCAGCATCCGCAGGTGCGTGAAAAGGTGGTGGCACTGTATGCTGACGCCGAACCTTTTGCTGCCAGTGACGACGTCGATGCCAGGCTGTATGACGGCTTCTTCAGCGACGCCGACAAAGCGGCGATGAAAATCATTCAGCAGACCAAACCGCAAAATCTGCCGGCGCTGGATTTGACCTTCAACGATGACCGTATGCAGGAGTTGCTGTTCCGTTTCCGCGCGCGCAATTACCCCAATACGCTGGATGACGGCGAGCAACGTCGCTGGCTGCAACATCGCCAGACAGCGCTCAGCGCCGAAAAAGTGCAAAGTTATGTGCTGCAACTGGAAGCGTTATACAACCTGCATGAAGCGGACAGCGCCAAGCTGGCGTTGCTGAAATCGCTGTTCGATTACGGCAAGCAACTGGTTGGTTGAGGCAAAGAAAAAGGCCGCAACGGCGGCCTTTCGGATTATCACTATTCTGACTTGCTCAGGGTTCCGCTGGCGGAACCCTTTTTTATGCGCTTAGGCCAGGTCTTCGCTGGCTTGCGGTACCGGCAAACGGAAGCTGCGGGTAACAAACGCCAGGTAGATCAGGCCGATTGCCGCCCATACCAGGCCCAGCGTCATCGAGCTGCTTTCCAGATTCAACCACAGCGCGCCCACCGTCAACGCGCCCATGATCGGCAGAATCAGATAATTAACCGTGTCTTTAACGCTACGGTTCATTTTATCGCGAATATAGAACTGGGAAATCACCGACAGGTTAACGAAGGTGAAAGCCACCAGCGCACCGAAGTTGATCAACGCGGTGGCGGTAACCAGATCAAACGATACCGCAGACAGGGCAATCGCCCCCACCAGCAGCACGTTCAGCGCCGGAGTACGCCATTGCGGGTGTACATAGCCGAAGAAACGCTGCGGGAATACCCCATCGCGGCCCATCACGTACATCAGACGGGAAACGCCAGCGTGCGCCGCCATGCCGGATGCCAATACCGTCACGCAGGAGAACACCAGAATGACCGACTGGAAGAACTTGCCAGCCACGTACAGCATGATTTCAGGCTGTGACGCATCAGGATCCTTGAAGCGCGAGATGTCCGGGAAGTACAGCTGCACGAAGTAAGACACCACGATAAAGATAATGCCGCCGATCAGCGCCGTCAGGAAAATCGCTTTCGGGATCACTTTCTCTGCGTCTTTGGTTTCTTCCGACAGCGAACTGATTCCGTCAAAGCCAAGGAACGAGAAGCACAGGATGGTCGCACCGGTGATCATCGGCACCACGTGGGCATCCTCAGACCAGAACGGGCGGCTGCTGACCAAGTGACCTGCGCCTTCGCCGTGATAAACGCCGTTGATCACCAGGCCAAGGAACACGATCATGATGGCGACCTGCACCACCACGATGATGGAGTTCAGGTTAGCGACCAGCTTGATGCCACGCAGGTTGAATAGCGTCATCAACGCCACCAGCGCCGCGACGAAAATCCACGACGGCACGCCCGGGAAGATGGCTTCCAGGTAAATCTTGGCCAACAGGATGTTGATCATCGGCATGAACAGATAGTCGAGCAACGACGACCAGCCGACCATAAAGCCAACGTGCGGGCCAATGGCCTTTTGCGCATAGGTATAAGCCGAGCCGGCAGATGGGAATTTCTTCACCAGTTTGCCGTAGCTAAGCGCGGTAAACAGTACCGCCAGCAGCGCAAAGGCATAGGCGGTCGCGACGTGACCATCGGTCAGGCCGGAAACGATGCCGAAGGTATCGAAAATGGTCATTGGCTGCAGGTAAGCCAGACCCATCATTACCACCGGGAGCAACGTCAGGGTTTTACGCAATTGAGGGCGCGGTGCCGCTGCGGCAGCGCTGATGATGTTATCGGACATTGCGCAGCCCCCCCTGACCTTCAGACTTGCGGATAATAGACACGCCAAGACTCAAGGTTGCGGGGAAACTTCGCAACGTGCGACTGAATTCTAAAAGAGGGGTATTGGAAGCTGGATAACGCGTCAAGGTGGCCTTGGCTGCTGCTCCATAATCGCTGCGAGTGCAGCGGAAACCGGCGGGCACCGGTGCTAAAGTGAAAAATTGCCCCATCTTTCTTATCCTCATGAGTCACGACCATAAAGTTTTGGTTGATCGTGAACAAACCTGTTTATCTATCCGGCTCGAAGTCCGGCCTCGCTTGGTGTATGAAACGCTCGGTTTACAAAACAAAAATGCAAAAAAATAACCGACGCTTTAAAACGTCGGCTATCTGCATTGGGGATATTTTGCATCAGAAAGCCTCTGGATGACAAGATCCAGAAGCCTTCTGACACAAATTCTTTTCGCGATCGACTGGAAAAGCGCCTTACGGCTTAATAATTCCGCAAGTCATATCACGAAAAGTTATTTAACTAGCCTTACTTTATACCTCTTTTCAGGCATTTTTCAACATCCAGTCGATCTCGGTTTCGGTCACCATACGCTCGAACTGCATCAGCTCGTTCGACTTGCAGGCATGATAAACATGGCAAAAGCGCTGGCCAAGATACTGCTGCATCGCCGGCTGCTCGGCAAATTCATACAACGCGTCGCTCTGGCGGATAGGGAAAGGCAGCCCTTGCTGTTCCAACCCGTTACCGGTCACCGGCTCGGGCAGCGCTAATGTGTGATCAAGGCCGTATAGAATGCCACTCAGCACGGTTGCCATCACCAGATAAGGGTTGGCATCGGCACCGGCAACCCGATATTCGACCCGGTGATGTTGTGGTTCACCACAGGGAATACGCAACGCCACGGTACGGTTGTTGTGCCCCCATGACGCCTGCGTCGGCACGTACATCCCTGGCTGGAAGCGCCGGAAGGCATTGACATTGGGTGCCAGCAGCGCCATTGACGCGGGCATCAGCGTAATCATCCCGGCCAGAGCGCGGCGCAGCAGCGCGGAGTCGCCGCCGTCCGCGTCGGCAAACAGATTGACCCCGTTGCCGTCCACCATGCTGATATGGATATGCATACCGCTGCCGGTATATTCCTCATAGGGTTTGGCCATAAACGTGGCGTGCAAATCGTGGTTTTCCGCCACCTGGCGCACCAGCCTTTTCAGCGCCAGCGCGTGATCACAGGCCTGCAGCACGTTATCGGTATGGTTGAGATTCACTTCAAACTGGCCTGGCGAGGCTTCGGCCACCGCGCCGTCCGCTGGCAGCCCCTGCATCTGAGCCAGGCTGTCGATGTCGTTCAGCACCGCGGAAAAATGGTTCAGATTGTCCAGCGAATACACCTGGCTCTGCACGTTGCGTTCCTGAGTGCCGGGCGCGCACGGCGGTTGCAGATACCCTTCGGCATCGCGCTGTCGGTCAATCAGATAGAACTCCAACTCTACCGCTACCACCGGGAACATGCCGCGCTGGCGCAACATCTGCCACACTCGGTTCAGCACATTGCGGGGTTCAACGTCAAAGGGAGTGCCATCTTCATCCAGCATGGTCAGCAACAGCTGGCCGATATTTTCCGCATCCGCTGCCGACGGCGTCAAGGTGCCCGCTACCGGCATACACACCCGGTCCGGCTCACCCAGCTCCTGGCCCAGACCGGTTTCTTCCACCACGTTGCCCAAAATATCCATGGCAAATACCGATGCGGGGAAATAACAGCCTTTTTCCAGTTTATTCAGCCCGGAGACGGGAATACGTTTACCGCGGAAGGAACCATTGAGATCGGTGAGGAGAATGTCGATATACTGCGTTGCAGGGTGGCGTTCCAAATAGTGAGCAACCTCACGTTGGAACGCGCTACTTCGCCTTTCTTCATTATGCTGTGCAAAATTTTCAACTGCTGCGATATGGGTTTGCATACTTCACCTGCCATTATGCCCTGGAAAGACGCCGTGGCGCCGATTACCGAACGTTTAACATAGCGAATCAACTCTCTTTAGACAGCGCCACCGGCCGGCGCTCAAAATAACATCCATAATATGAAACATAGCCTTAACAGAATTGGTTTGCAAATGTTACAATGGTGATTGATTATTCGCCACCCGCTGCTAAATTGATAAAATATTGACCGAAAAGGCGATAGATTGTTTCGACATACGGAATTTATTTCGGTGAGTCAGGTATCATCATGGGCAATATATTTTCCACCGTCATCGTCTTGCTGCCCTATGGCGGCAACCTTTCTGCCAGCCATCTCTTTTAGAAGGAAGTACCACTATGAGCGAAGTCAGCTTGGCGCCAGGTAAGCGCCTGTCGCAAATCCGTCAGCAATTGGGTTTGTCACAGCGCCGGGTCGCCGAACTGTCCGGATTGACCCACAGTGCCATCAGTACCATCGAGCAGGACAAGGTCAGCCCTGCCATCAGCACCCTGCAAAAACTGTTGAAAGTGTATGGCTTGTCGCTGTCGGAATTCTTTGCCGAACCGGAGCGGCTGGATCAACCGAAAGTGGTGATCGACGCCGACGATCTGATAGAAATCGGCAGTCAGGGGGTATCGATGAAACTGGTGCATAATGGCAGCCCGACGCGTACGCTGGCGATGATGCTGGAAACCTACCCGCCAGGCACCACCACCGGCGAAAAAATAAAGCACCAGGGCGAAGAAGTCGGCACCTTGCTGGAGGGCGAGATCGTGCTGACCATCAACGGCCAGAGCTATGCTCTCAGCGCCGGCCAGAGCTACGCGATCAATACCGGCATTCCTCACAGTTTCAGCAATACCTCAACCCGCGTCTGCCGTATCGTCAGCGCACATACGCCCACCACCTTCTGATCGCCGGCCATTTCCCCCGCCCGTCGCGCCACCCGGACGGGGGATCGGTAATGCAACAACCATTTTCATCTCTCTTATGCCATTTTGTTCGTTGCCAAAACGGCAATCTATGTTAAAAAAGAACCACTTTAGCCATCTAAACACCTAAACGTCTTCATGCACATGATGCCAACCGCTACGCCCTCCCGCCTGGAGATGCGCAATATCTCGATCGCCTTTGCCGGCTTCAACGCCTTGCAAAATGTGAATTTTACCCTGACGGGAGGATCCATCCATGCGTTGGTCGGTGCCAACGGTGCCGGCAAGTCGACGCTGATGGCGATCCTGTCCGGCGCCCATAGCCATTATCACGGCAATATTTTGATCGACGGCCATGCGGTCGACATTCATTCCCCGCTGCACGCGCGGCAGCTGGGTATTCACGTGGTACAGCAGGAGGTCGACGTCGCCCTGATCCCGACGCTGTCGGTCGCGGAAAACATCATGCTCGACTGGCTCAACCAGCCCGGCCAGCTGTTGAACTGGCGTCAGCTGTACACACAGGCGCAGGCCCTGCTCGATCAACTGGCGTTGACCATCAATCTGCGGCGGCGGCTGGCAGACTGCACGCTGGCGGAAAAGCAGCAGGTACTGCTGGCGCGCGCCCTATCGCACCGCTGCCGTTTTCTGGTGCTGGATGAACCGACCGCCCCGCTGGACCGCGCCGAAAGCCAACGCCTGTTCACGGTGGTGCGCCGTTTACAGTCTGAAGGCATCGGCATCGTGTTTATCTCACACCGCATTCATGAACTGAGCGAAGTATGCGACCGCTTGACGGTGTTGCGCGACGGCCAACAGGTCAGTGAGGACGCCATGCGCGGGTTGAGCGGCGAACAGATCGTCGAAAAAATGCTCGGCCATCGCCTGGACGACATCTTTCCACCGCGTCGCCCTACGCCACAGCCACGGCCGTTGCTGTCGGTGCGCGGCCTGAGCGATCGCCATAAATTGCGCGACATTTCCCTGACGCTGCAACAGGGTGAAATTCTCGGCATCGCCGGCCTGGCCGGTGCAGGCAAAACCGAATTGTGCAAGGCGCTGTTTGGCGCCACGCCGGCACGCATCAAACATGGCGAACTGCATGGCAAACGCTGGAAGCCTGATTCGCCGCATCGTTCCGTCGTGCTAGGTATGGCGCTGGTGCCGGAAGAACGCCGCCAACAGGGGGTGTTTATTGACGAAACCATTGCCATGAACCTGAGCGTCGCTGCCGACGACGGTTTCTGCCGCTGGGGCGTTTTCAGCCAGCGGCAGGCGCTGGACTGGGCGCAGCAGGTGATCCGCCGTCTGGGCATACGCGCCGCCGGGCCGCAGCAGAGACTGGCGCGACTGTCCGGCGGCAACCAGCAAAAGGTGGCGATAGGCAAATGGCTGCGCGGCGATGCCGATCTGCTGATTTTCGATGAACCGACCAAGGGCGTGGACATCAAGGCCAAGCAGGATTTGTTTGCGTTGATAGACCAGTTGGCGCGTGACGGCAAAGGCATCATTTATGCCTCGGGTGAATTCTCCGAACTGGTTGGCCTGTGCGATCGCATTTGCGTGTTATGGGATGGCCGCATCGTGGCTGAACTCAACGCTGCCGATATTGATGAAGAAACCTTGTTACTGTATTCCACCGGAGGAACCCCAGCGTGAGTAAAGACCTTTCCCTGCCCAACGCCCAACCCTGGCGTCATCGGCTGTTCGAGTTTTTATATAAATGGGGGATGCTGCTCACCGTCGTTGCTCTGGTCGCTCTGTTCGGCCTGGCGTCGGACAATTTTCTCGATCCCAACAACATCATCAATATTCTGCGTTCGATCGCCATCGTCACGGTGATCGCCATCGGCGTTTCCATTTCGCTGTCGGTTGGCGGGTTTGATCTTTCCGTCGGATCGACCGCATCGCTGGCTAATGCGCTAGTGATCTCGCTGTTTGTCTGGTACGGCTTTGGCACCACCGGGGCGATTGTCCTGACGCTGTTGCTATGCACCCTGGTCGGTTTGTTCAACGCGTTTCTGATCGTGGTGCTCAAGATCCCGGATATGCTGGCCACCCTCGCCAGTCTGTTCGTCATTCAGGGCGTGGCGATGACCTACAGCTATGGCGGCTCGATCACCCAGAATATGCTATTGCCCAGCGGTGAGATGGCCGAAGGCGTCATTCCACAGATCTTTTCCGCCCTGGGCCAGGTGCCGGTGATCGTGCTGATCATGTTGGCGGTAACGCTGATGGTGCAGCTGTTCCTGTCGCTGACCAAGCACGGACGCCGCATGTATGCGATCGGTGGCAATGCGCAAGCGGCACGGCTCTCCGGCATTCGCACCCTGCGTTACAGGGTTATCGCATACGTGCTTTCGTCGCTACTGGCGGCGCTTGGCGGCATTCTTCTGGCGTCACGTATCGACTCTTCGCAGGTCAACGCCGGCGGCGGTTATTTGATGGATGCAGTGGCGGCAGCCTATATCGGCTTTTCGCTGGCTGGGTCTGGCAAACCCAACGCCTTCGGCACGCTGATTGGCGCAATCATTCTTGGCGTACTGCAAAACGGCCTGGTGATGCTGTCGGTCCCCTACTACGCAATGGATATCATCAAAGGGTTGGTATTGGCGCTGGCGCTGGCCATCACCTACATCCAAAAGCGCTGAATCCCCCGGCACGCTTGCAGCGTGCCGTTTCCCCCTCGTTGGCTTATTCCTGACCAATCCCTGATCAAATATACAAATGATACGAATTATCATTTGCATTTACATTCGTTTTTATTTCCTTACAATACCCTTACGCACCACCCCTCGGGCCTTTTCATCCACAGAGATGCAAGGGTTTTCATTTTTAACTCAGTAGGTTAACAGGCAGAGCTGCCTGTTTCTCTGGCCAGGAATCGTTCATTCATGGAAATGCCAAACTATAATAAGCTCGCCGCATTAATCCTTGCGTCATTTGCCAGCCACGCTGCCTTTGCAGCCAGCCAGGACGATCAACAGGACACCATGGTGGTTACCGCCTCCGGGTTCCAACAGAAAATTCAGGACTCGCCGGCGTCGATCTCGGTGATCCCCCGCCAGCAGCTGGAAGAAAAAGCCTATCGCGACGTCACCGATGCGCTGAAAGACGTGCCGGGCGTGGTGGTTAGCGGCGGTGGCAGCAGCAGCGATATCAGCATTCGCGGCATGTCATCCAAATACACGCTGATTCTGGTGGACGGCAAGCGCGTCGATACTCGCGGCACCCGGCCGAACAGCGACAACGCCGGTATCGAGCAAGGTTGGCTGCCGCCGCTGGAGGCCATCGAACGAATCGAAGTGGTACGCGGTCCGATGTCATCACTGTACGGCTCCGATGCCATGGGCGGCGTGATCAACGTCATTACGCGCAAAACCAGCACCACCCAGGGCTGGAAAGGTTCGCTGCACGCCGACGCCACCTTCCAGGAGCGCCGCGATTCCGGCGATCTGTTCCAGACCAACGCCTACGCCTCCGGCCCGCTGATCGACGGCCTGCTCGGTCTGCGCGTCAACGGCCTGCTGTCGCACCGCGCCGAAGACGAAATTGTCAACGGCTACAACGAGCAGCGCATGCGCAGCGGTACGGCGGTGTTCAGCCTGACGCCAGATGATAAAAACGAATTCGACTTTGAAATTGGTCGTTCATTGCAGGATCGTAACAGCACACCCGGCAAGTCGGTGGCCGCCGAACGTTGCAGCAAAGGCAAATGCACCCCAAGCCAGGTGAGCGAAAGCCTGTATACCCGCACCAACTATGCGCTGACGCATAACGGCTACTATGATTTTGGCCATACCAACAGCTACGTTCAACGCGAAGAAACCAACAACCCCGGCCGTAACATGAAGATGTACAACACCATCTTCAATACCCAGAACCAGTTCGAGTTGGGCGATCATATGCTCAATCTGGGCGGCCAATATCGTTATGAAAAGCTGGCTGACGGCGGCAACCAGTTGGTAGCGGCGCAGGATGTGAACCAGCTGACGCGCTGGAGCTGGGCATTATTTGCCGAAGATGAATGGGCGCTGACCAACGACTTCAGTCTGACTACCGGCCTACGGATGGATCAGGATCAAAACTACGGCAGCCATTGGACGCCGCGCATGTATGGCGTATGGCACCTGGCCGAGCAGTGGACACTGAAAGGCGGCGTATCTGCCGGCTACCGCTCACCTGACCTGCGTCAGTCCTCGCCCAACTGGGGCCAGGCCACCGGCGGCGGCGTGCGCTCCGGCATTATCGTCGGCAACCCGGATTTGCAGCCGGAAAAAAGCCTGAGCGAAGAGATCGGCCTGATGTGGGATAACCTCAAGGGCATCAACGCCGGCGTCACGGTATTCAATACCGACTTTAAAGATAAAATTACCGAAGTAAGGCGCTGCGAAGATACGCCAGACTGCATGATTGGTACCACCCACTATGACTTTATCAGCGACCGCGTCAACGTCGATAAAGCCAACATGCGCGGCGTGGAAGCCACCTTCGGCTGGCAGATCAGCAAGGATTGGCAGTGGAACACCAACTACACCTATACCTCGTCCGAGCAAAAGAGCGGTCAGTTCGAAGGCAAGCCGTTGAACCAGATGCCCAAGCACATGATCAACTCGACGCTGGACTGGCAGGCAACCCACGACGCCAGCCTGTGGTCGCGCGTCAACTTCCGCAGTAAAACCTCTGAATACCTGAGCCGCACCTCGATCGCGCAGAGCACGCCGTCATACACTTTCGTTGACATGGGCCTGAGCTATAAGGCGAACAAAAACCTGCTGGTCACCGGTGGGGTGTACAACATTCTGGATAAAAACGTCAATTACGACGACTACAACACCACGCTGGACGGCCGCCGCTACACGGTAGGCATGACCTACAGCTTCTAACGGACAAAAGGCCCTAAACGGGCCTTTTTATTCTGACGCTTATTCCACCAGCCGTTACACCACCGGCTCGGTCACCAACCCGTCAATCAATACCTGCGGCGTGCCCTGCGAGCAACGCTCGATGCGACCGCGCACGCCATAGACCTGTGCCAGGCTTTGCGGCGTGATCACCTGCTCCGGCAGCCCGTCGGCGATCATATTGCCGTTTTGCAGCATCAGAACGTGGTCACCGTGGCGTAAGGCAATATTGATGTCATGCACCACCACCACCGTCACGATATTGCGTTTGCGGGTTTCACGGCGTACCAAGTCCATCACGTGAAACTGATAGTTCAGATCGAGCGCGCTGAGCGGTTCGTCCAGCAACAACAAGGACGGTTGACGGATCAGCGACTGCGCCAGGCCGACCAGTTGCTTCTGGCCGCCGGACAGCTGATCCAGATAGCTCAGCGCCAGATGGGCGATACCGAGCTGTTCCAGCAGCGCCATCACCTCCGCTTCGCTGCCGGCATTGCTCCGGCCGCCGGAGGCGCGCTGCGCGACGATAATCGATTCCAGCACGTGCAAATGCACGCCGGCCGGCAGCGACTGCGGCAGATATACCACCTGTTCGGCGCGGCGGGCGAACGGCATTTGCATCAGGTCATTGTTGTCCAGCCACAGCTGGCCCTGCGCCGGGTTAAGGCCAGCCAGCGAGCGCAGCAGCGTCGACTTGCCGCTGCCGTTCGGCCCCAACAGCACGGTAATCTTGCCACGCGGCAGCATTGGTACCGATAGATCGACGATCACCGGGCGTTTTGGGTAACCGGCAGAAAAGCCGGCGATACGTAGGCCCTGGTTCATCAGACGTTCCCCCGGTGGCGTAGAATAATACTCAGGAAAAACGGCACGCCAACCAGCGAGGTGACAATACCGACCGGAATAATGATGCCCGGCACCAGGTTTTTCGATGCCACCGAGGCCATCGACAGCACCAGCGCACCAATCAGCGCACTGGCCGGCAGGTAGAAACGGTGATCTTCGCCAAACATCATGCGCGCGATATGCGGCGCAACCAGCCCGATAAAGCCGATCGGCCCAACGAATGCCACCGCCAGTGCCGAAAGAATACTGATGCGTAGCAGGGTCGCCAGCCGCAGGCGGCGTACGTCGATGCCAAAGCTGACGGCGCGATCTTCACCCAGACGCAGCGCGGTCAGTTTCCAGGAGCTCATCATCGACAGCGGCAGCAGCACGGCAAACGCCGCAAACAGTATACCGAGCTTATCCCATGAGGCGCGCGACAGGCTGCCCATGGTCCAGAACACCAATCCCTGCAGCGTGTCTTCACTGGCGATAAACTGCATCATCGACACCAGCGCATTGAAGGTGAACACCAGCGCAATGCCAAACAGCACCACGCCGGAGGTGGCGACCCGCGTCCAGCGGGTGATGCCGTCCAGCATCAACGCAGCCAGCAACGCAAAGACGAAGGCATTGGCGGAAATAAACCACTGGGCAGGAACCCCCGGCAGCCCAATGCCCAGCACGATAGCCAGCGCGGCGCCGAACGCCGCCGCCGAAGAAACCCCCAGGGTAAACGGGCTGGCCAGCGGATTATTAAGGATGGTCTGCATTTCTGCACCGGCCAGCCCCAACGCCATGCCAACCACCACCGCCATCAGCGCGTACGGCAGACGAATATCCCAGACGATGACCCGCGTGCCGGCATCGGCCGCCGCAGGGTCGATTAGCGTTTGCCAGAGGGAAGACAGCGAAAGGCCGGACGGCCCCATGGTAAAGTCCAGCAGCAGTGAACCGGCGATCGCCAGCGCCAGAATCCCCATGATTATCAGGCGATGGCGCAGAATATGCTGATAGTGCCCCATCACCTGGACGCCGGATTGCCCCTTTGCGTCTGGCAAAGGATCGGTGGTTACGCTCATTATTTTTGGCTACCTGTTACGACGAAATGATTACCACCGGTCAACCCGGTGATTGCAGCGGAAAAGTGCGCAGCATCTGCGCGGCAATAGGCGCTAACAATAAAGCAAACGATAATACTTATCAATCACAGCGATAGCCATGGCAACAAAAATTACAGCGTAATCATTTGTTTTATAAATAGAATTACAATTAGTTTCCCAGTGAAAGTATATGTTTCCTCAGGTTAAACATTCTGAAAAACCCACCGTCGCCTCCAGCGTTATGACAAATCGCCAAAAAAGCACATAGAATCCCAGCCATGGCCGCAGTTGAGCGCGCCGTTTCGGCCATATTAATAGGGATATAAAGAGGCTTTATGAGAACGTTACCCACCGCCAACGCGGCTAAACGCCCGTTACTGCTGCGCTGGTTGCTGCACAGCCCGTTACACGCCGATGACTGCCGGTTCCAGAGCCAGATGCGCCAGGCATTACCCGTGTCCGTCAATGCGTTGTGGCTGTATGTCGTCGGCGCAGTGTTGCTGTCAACGCTGGCGGTGCTGGCGGTACTTTCCGGTCGCTATGTATTGATGTCTGGCGCCGGTTTACTGCTGTGCGGGCTGGCCTTCTGGCTGATACAGTACCACGCCGCCGCGCCACGCTTGGCCATGCTGGAAATCACCCTGCTGACCACGCCCTACCTGCTGGCGACGCCGTTTTCCGGCGTGCAGAACCTTTATCTGCTGGCGGATATTCTTCCGTTGTGGTTATGGTTGGCACACGGGCTTATCCGCCGTCATCACCGCCAGCTGGCGCAGAGTGTGAAGCTGGCTGCCGAGCAGCAACGGGCGGCGCATCGGGATCCGCTGACCGGCCTGCTCAATCGCACCGGTGTCGAAGCGATACTGGCCGAGGTATGTCAGCCTTCGCCAATCGCGCATTCCCTATCGCATATGTTCATTCTCGAATTCGGCCCTTTGTCGGCGCTGTATCAGAGTCACGGCGTGCAAATCGGTGATGACGTGCTGCGCACGCTCGGCGAACGCCTGAAGACGCTGATCCGCCCGAGCGATCATCTTTGTCACTATCTTGGTGGACAGTTTCTGATTCTGCTGCATGACCTGCCGTACGGCGCGGAAAACGAGCTGCTGGCGCGCATTACGCCGCCATTGGCTGCGCCTTTTGACTTCGGCGCGTTCGGCAGCGTCAGCCTGAGCCTGACTACCGGCATCCTGATTTTACGGCCACGGCATGATCAAACGGTGGACGGTCTGTTAACGGCGGCCCAGCAGGTGCTGGCAGAGGCAAAACGGGGAGGGAAATAACGCGGCACCGCAGCGCCGCGTTTGATCGGATCAGGGCGTTATTTCACGTCCATCTTCGGGAATTCCATTTCGCTGTACTTCACCACGCGGGTGCCGCGCGTCAGCTTGTAACCGAACCAGATAATCAGGAACAGCGGAATACCGATGTAGGTGGCAGTCACGCCATACCAGTCGATTTTATCTTCCAGGAACGCCTGGTAGTTCTGGCCCAGGGTAATGATCAGGCACAGCACGAAAGCGAAGATCGGCCCCAACGGGAAGAAACCGGAACGGTACGGTAAATCGCTCAGATCACGCCCTTGCAGCATATAGCCGCGGCGGAAACGATAGTGGCTGATGGCAATCCCCAACCAGGCGATGAAACCGGTCATGCCCGAGGTATTCAGCAGCCACAGATACACCGACTGGTTGCCGAACATCGAACTCAGGAAGCACAGGCCCGCCACCACGGTAGTGGCATACAGCGCATTACGCGGTACGCCGCCCTTCGACAGTTTGGCGAAAATGCGCGGTGCCTTGCCTTCCGACGCCAGCGTGAACAGCATGCGGGTCGAGGCATACATGCCGGAGTTGCCGGCCGACAACACCGCCGTCAGAATGACCGCGTTCATCACCGCCGCCGCAGACAGCAGGCCGGCATGCTGGAATACCAGCGTGAACGGGCTGACGCTGATGTCTTTTACGTCGTTACGCAGCAGGCTCGGATCGGTATAAGGAATGATCAGGCTGATGATCAGAATGGCGAAGATATAGAATAACAGAATACGCCAGAACACCTGACGCACCGCGCGCGGGATATTCTTGCCCGGGTTCTCGGATTCGCCGGCGGCGATGCCGATCAGTTCAGTCCCCTGGAACGAGAAGCCGACGATCATCGCCACGCCTATCATTGCCGAAAAGCCGCCGGCAAACGGCGCGTCGCCAATGGTCCAGTTTTGCCAGCCAGCATGTTCGCCGCCCTTCAGGATGCCGACAATCATCAATACGCCAATGGCAATGAAGATGATGACCGTCGTGACCTTGATCAGCGAGAACCAGTATTCGGCTTCGCCGAAGCCTTTCACCGAAATGTAGTTCAGCAGGAACATCAGACCCAGGAACAAGGCACTCCAGATCCAGCCGGGCGTATCAGGGAACCAGTAACTCATCACCAACTGCGAGGCGACCAGATCAACGGCGATGGTAACCGCCCAGTTGTACCAATAGTTCCAGCCCAGCGCGAAGCCGAAACCTTCTTCAACGTATTTGGCGCCGTAGGTGGAAAATGAGCCGGAAACCGGCATAAATGCCGCCAGTTCGCCCAGACTGGTCATCAAGAAGTACACCATCAGGCCAATCAACGCGTAGGACAACAGCGCCCCACCCGGCCCGGCTTGAGAAACCGTTGCGCCCGAGGCGACAAACAGGCCGGTACCGATGGAACCACCAATGGCAATCATGGTTAAATGCCGCGCTTTTAGCTCGCGGCGTAGCCCGGGTGCTGGTTGCCCCGATGTTTTTATATCCTGCTGAGCCATTCTTACCCTATCTGCTCTTCAAAAAATGAGGGCGGATTGTAACAAATACCCGCCGGCGCACTAGCAACATTGCAATGATATAAGATAGCTTCATAATTCAGAGGCAATTATTAGCAGCAACCTGATTTGCCCGACTTCGTCTCATTAATGTGAAGCAGCACAGGTTTTTATGCTTGTGCTGGCAGGGTGCAATAGCTGAGAAAACGCGCAAGCGCGTTGGAAATATGTTTTTGCCGATGATGGATCAAATACAGCGTGCGCGTTAGCGGTGGCAGCGGTACCTGCAACTCCACCAGCGTGCCGGCCGCCAACTGCTCGCCAATTACCCGCCGTGACAGACAGCTGATGCCAATGCCGTGACGCACCGCGTGTTTGATCGCTTCCGAGTTGCCAAGCTCCATCACCAGTTGAAAATGCGGCAGATGCGCCAGTAACAGGTGATCCAGTACTTCACGCGTGCCAGAACCGCGCTCACGCAGGATCCAGGGGGCGTTGGCCAGCGCCTCCAGGCTTAGCGGCCGCTGCGCCAACGGACTGTCCGGGGCGGCAAACACCACCAGCTCATCGTCCTGCCACGGCTGGGTAACCAGTTCCGGCATATGACACGGCCCTTCGATCAGCCCCAGATCAACGCGAAAATCCGCCACCGCCCCAATCACGTCCTGGCTGTTGCCGACGTTCAACTCCAACGGCACATTGGGGAAATCCTGCCGATAGTGCGCCATCATCGCCGGCAGCAGATAGTTGCCGATGGTGCTGCTGGCAGCGATGCGCAACGCCCCGCCGTCATGACGAAACAGCTGTTCAATCTCTCCGGCCTGTTCCAGCAGCGCCAGCGCTTTGGGATACAGTAAACGGCCATGTTCGTTGATCACCAGCCGCTTGCCAACGCGATCGAATAACTGTACGCCAAGTTGCCCCTCCAGATCCGCCAACGCCGCGCTGACTGCCGATTGCGACAGCGCCAACACCACCGAGGCCTGAGTGGTCGAACCGCTTTTCAGCACTTCGGTAAACACTTCCAACTGACGTAAGGTAATATGCATAGCCGTCTCGATAATGAGGGTGAGCGGGTTATCTTGCGCCGCGTGAACACCTGAAATGAATGTCGGCCCCACGGGTAGCCAACCTGTTAACTGGAACCTGTTATTAAGATTATCACGTTTGCCCAAAACGATTGTGGACTCACCACGGCGGTTATACCACTTATTTAGATTGGTTATAAATATATAATCAATTTATCTTTTATAGCACGGCGCTATATCCTTGTTGGCAGAGAAACAGCACAAGGACTTATGTATGGCGACCAATACCACCCCACTGTTCCCCGAACGGCGTTTCCCGCTGTTCGGCCTGCCGCGCCTGGTGCCCGGGCTGGCGCTGACCGCCGCGCTGACCGCCATCGCCATTTGGGCTGGCGAAGTGCCGTGGATTGCCGGCTTGGGACTCGGCGCTCTGACGCTGGCGATCCTGTTGGGCATTGTCATCGGTAATACGCTTTACCCATGGCTGCAACCCAGCTGTCACAGCGGTGTACAGTTGGCCAAACAGCGGCTGTTGCGCCTGGGGATCATCCTTTACGGCTTTCGCCTGACCTTTCAGCAAATTGCCGACGTCGGCACCACCGGCATCATTATTGATGCCTTGACCCTCACCAGCACTTTTTGGCTCGCCTGCTGGCTGGGGAAAAAAGTGTTTGGCATCGATAGCCAGACCGCGATGCTAATCGGCGCTGGCAGCAGTATCTGCGGTGCTGCGGCGGTGATGGCGACCGAGCCGGTGTTGAAAGCCGATTCGAGTAAGGTGGCAGTGGCAGTCTCCACCGTGGTGGTGTTCGGTACCCTGGCGATTTTCGCCTATCCGTGGCTGTTCCATCTCAACCAGCAATTCCAGTGGCTGCCGTTCAGCCAGGAAACCTTTGGCATCTATACCGGCTCCACCATTCATGAGGTGGCACAGGTAGTGGCCGCCGGTCATGCCATCGGTCCTGCAGCGGAAAATGCGGCAGTAATTGCAAAAATGATTCGCGTGATGATGCTGGCACCGTTCCTGCTGCTGCTTTCCGGCTATATCAGTCGTGGCGGCCAGGCGGATAAAAGTGAAAAATCCGCCATCACCATTCCGTGGTTTGCCGTGCTGTTCATCGCCGTTGCCGGGTTAAACTCATTCAATCTGATCCCGGCGCCGGTAGTGCAACACCTGATTACCGCCGATACCTGGATGCTGGCGATGGCGATGGCCGCACTGGGTCTGACTACCCACATCAGCGCGGTGCGACAGGCTGGGGTCAAGCCGATTCTGCTGGCCACGCTGCTGTTTGTCTGGCTGATTGTCGGCGGCGCTGCCATCAACCAACTGGTACAACATCTGCTGTAATCCCCCTCTACGGGCCCGAAAGCGGGCCCGTTTCCCTCCCCACCTTCCAAATCCGCCGCTATCAATGCCATAATGGCGCCGATAATACAGGAGAATGAAAATGAAGTTTGTCGGTGCACATGTCAGCGCGTCAGGCGGCGTGGATCAAGCAGTTATCCGCGCACACCAACTGGAGGCGACCGCATTCGCCCTGTTCACCAAAAATCAGCGTCAATGGAAAGCGGCACCGCTGCCTGCCGACGTGATAGATAAATTCAAGAGCGCCTGCGCGCAATACGGGTTCGGCCCGGGGCAGATCTTGCCGCACGACAGTTACCTGATTAACCTCGGCCACCCTGTCGCAGAGGCGCTGGAAAAATCTCGCGAAGCGTTTATCGATGAAATGCAGCGCTGCGAACAGCTGGGGCTGACGTTGCTGAACTTCCATCCTGGCAGCCATCTGAAGCAGATCGACGAAGATCGCTGTCTGGCGCTGATCGCTGAATCGATCAACATCGCGCTGGATAAAACCCAAGGCGTAACCGCAGTGATTGAAAACACCGCCGGCCAGGGCAGCAATCTGGGCTTCAGATTTGAACATCTGGCGGCGATCATCGACGGGGTGGAAGACAAGAGCCGGGTCGGCGTGTGCATTGATACCTGCCATGCCTTCGCCGCAGGTTACGATCTGCGTACCGAAGAAAACTGCGAGCAAACGTTCAAGGCTCTGGGCGATATCGTCGGCTTTAACTATCTGCGCGGCATGCACCTGAACGATGCCAAGAGCCAGTTCGACAGTCGGGTCGACCGCCATCACAGCCTGGGGGAAGGTAATATCGGTAAAACGGTGTTCAGCTACATCATGCGCGATGCGCGTTTTGACAATATTCCGCTGATCCTCGAAACCGTCAACCCGGATATCTGGGCGGAAGAAATCGCCTGGCTGAAGGCGCAGCAATAACCTCTCACCGCAACATCAGCAACATCAGCAGATTACAACGCAAACCGGTCAGGATAGCCTGACCGGTTTGTGCGTATTGAGGCAGGGAATTACGCCGCGCTGGTCACCGCCGCTTCAGGGCGCTTCAACACTGCGTAAGATACCCCGGCCAGCAACGTCCCGGCGACGATCGCCAGCAGGTACAGTAACACCGGTGAAATTGCGCCCGGGATCAGCAGTACGAACAGGCCACCGTGCGGTGCCATCAGCTTGGCGCCGAACGCCATTGACAGCGCGCCGGTCAGTGCGCCGCCGGCGATGCAGCACGGCAGTACGCGCATCGGGTCACGTGCAGCGAACGGGATCGCCCCTTCGGAAATAAAGCACAACCCCAGTACCAATGGCCGCTTTGCCGCCTTCCTGCTCGGACTTCTCGAACTTGCGACGTGCCAGCAGCGTAGCCAGCCCCATCGCCAGCGGTGGCACCATACCGGCCGCCATGATCGCCGCCATTGGCGCATACACCGAAGAACTCAGCAGCGCGACACCGAAGGCATAAGCCGCCTTGTTCACCGGGCCGCCCATATCGGTACACATCATCGCACCGAGGATCGCGCCCAGCAGTACCGCATTGGCGGTTCCCAACGATTGCAGCCAGTGGGTCAGGCCTTCCATGATTTTTGGCGACCGGCGTGCCGACCACGTAAATCATGACCAGACCGGTGATCAGGCTGGCAACCAACGGTATGATCAGTATCGGTTTCAGCGCTTCCATACTCTGTGGCAGGCGCAGCTTGCCGCTGATCGCCTTGGCGACATAACCCGCGAGGAAACCGGCAATAATGCCGCCGAGGAAACCGGCGCCGGTGCTCACCGCCAGCATCCCGCCGATCAGACCCGGCGTCAGGCCCGGACGGTCAGCGATGGAAAATGCGATGTAACCGGCCAATACCGGCACCATCAGGGCAAAAGCGGAACCACCGCCAATCTGCATCAACGCTGCCGCCAGCGTGCCCTTCTCTTCGAAGGCCTTGATACCGAACACGAACGACAGTGCGATGCACAGGCCCCCGGCTACCACCATCGGCAGCATGTACGACACGCCGGTCAACAGGTGACGGTATGGACCGGCACTTTCCTTTTTCTTGCCGCCGGTGGAGGCGGCAGCGCCGCTTTTCTGCGGCTGGTAGACTTCGGCTTCCGCCAGCGCCTTGTCCAGCTCCTGCGCGGTTTTCTTCAGCGCCAGACCGGTAGAGGTACGATACATCGGTTTACCGGCAAACTTGTCCAGATCGACTTCAATGTCGGCGGCAACAATCACCAAATCCGCCGCGGCCACTTCTTCTGGCGTAATGGCATTGCCAGCGCCTACCGAGCCGCGCGTTTCTACCTTCACCCACCAGCCACGTTTTTTTCGCTTCACTTTCAATCGCTTCAGCAGCCATAAAGGTATGCGCCACGCCGGTCGGACACGCGGTGATCGCCACAACGCGTTTTTGCCCGGCGGCTTTCGCCGGCACGGCGGCGACCGCAGGTGCCTGATACGGCTGAGCGTGCGCCTTGGCCGCAGCCAGGAAGGCCTGCGGTTCGCGCACCGCCTGCTCGACATCACCGAGGTAAAGCGCTTTACCGTTCAGGGCGGCGTCTGCGGGCACAGACTGCCCGGCCACCACCACCAGCTCGGCATCAGCCAGAGAATCAACCAGTTGCAGCCCCTGTTTGGCCGCAGCCGCACTCAGCATGCGTTGCGCCAGGTGGCCACGGGCCTGCCCCAGCGAACTGTCTATCATCAGCAGCGTTTTCATTCTGCCTCCTGCTATTGATTAAAAGGTGTTAAATCGACGCGCGCCATCATCGCGGCCAACTGGGGACGGTCGGTCACGCCAACGTTGCTCTGGCTGACGGCCAGGGCGGCAACGGCGGTGGCCAAACGCAGCGTATGTTCGCTGGATTCACGCATCAACAGACCATAGATCAGGCCGCCGACCATCGAATCGCCAGCGCCAACCGTGCTGACCACTTCGCATGCCGGCGGTTTGGCAATCCAGGCACCCGATGCATTCACCCACAGCGCACCTTCGGCACCCAATGAAATCACCACGTGGGCAATGCCCTGATCGCGCAGCGCATGGGCGGCTTCCACCACATCCGCCAGCGTTGGCAGTCGGCGACCGGCCCAGATTTCCAATTCACGGCGGTTTGGCTTGACCAACCACGGCGCGGCCTTCAAACCGGCCACCAGCGCTTCGCGGCTGCTGTCGAAAATGATGCACGGGCACTGGGCGCGCAAACGGGTCATCCAGTCAGTAAAGGCTTCCGGGCGCGACGCCAGCCGGCAGGCTGCCGCTGACCGCCACCATGTCGAACTGGCCGAGCCAGCTCAGTGAATCACTGACAAAACGCTCCCAATCCTGTGGTGTTACCTCAAAGCCCGAGAAATTGAAGTCGGTCACTTCACCGTCTTTTTCCGTCAGTTTGACGTTGATGCGCGTACGGCCCGGCACCACCTGAAAGCGATTGGCAATGCCCAGATCGCTGAACAGCAATTGGAAGCCGTCCTGATTATCTTTGCCCAGAAAACCACCGACGGTGACGTCAATGCCAAGATCTTTCAATACTTTGGCAACGTTAATGCCTTTACCGGCGGCGTGCAGGCCGGCGGTTTTAACCAGATTCACTTCGCCACGTTCGATCTCGGGGCAAAAACCCACCAGATCGTAAGCCGGGTTCAGGGTGATGGTTGCGACTCTTCTGCTCATGCTGCGCCCTCGCCCAGTCCTTCGTTGATTGCCTCGCCGATGGTTTTCAGCGCGACTTCGGCATCTTCACCGCTGGCGGTAAAGCGCAGACGATGACCTTTCTTCACCCCCAGCGCGACCACTTTCATCAGGCTGCGCCCGTTGGCCGGCTTGCCGCTGCCGTCCAGATTGGTCACGGTGATCTCGCTACTGAACTGTTTGATCACGTTGACCAGCGCCGTTCCCGGCCGCGCATGCAGGCCGTGTTCGTTGCGAATGATGTATTCAGCGGTCAGTACGCTGCTTTCCTCCGCTACCTCACTGGTCAGCAATGCCAGCACCCCGGCAGCGTCAGCGTTCAGCAGACGTTCAGCTTTTTGCGCCAGCAGCAGATCGCCCAGATAGTTCAGCACCGTCAGCGGCTGTCGATCGGCTACGGCGACGGTCAGCAGCAATGCCACTTTTTCACCCTCTTCGTCGAACGCCTGTGCCGGACGGCTAACGGTGGCCGCGCTGCCCAGATTGCCTTCGGTACTGTCGCTCAGCCAGATGCCCTGGCCCAGGTTCAGCGGCTTGCGGGTAATGACGTCGCTGACGAACTCGGCGCTAACCGCACCAATCTTTTGCAGACGACCGGCGTTCAGCGCCTGTAACGTCATCAGACTGTCGGCGGCCACATCGAGCGCAATCAGCGACGCGTCAAACTGGAATTCGGCCGCCTGTTTTTCACCCATCAGCAGGCTGCGCAGTTCGTCCGCTGAAGTGGTCTTCGCCAGTTGCTCCGCCACGCTGTCATCACTCAGCACGTGCGTCAGCTGGCGCAGCAGCGCCAGGTGTTCATCTGAACGCGCGGCAATGCCGATCACCACATAGGCGGTCTGGCCTTCGCCCCATTCGATGCCTTGCGGAAACTGAAACACCTGTACGCCGGTGTTCAACACCAAATCACGGGTATCGGTGGTGCCGTGGGGAATGGCAATGCCATTGCCAAGATAGGTGGAGGTCTGCAGCTCGCGCTGCAACATACCGTCCACATAGCCGGCGCCGACGCAGCCAGCCTCGGTAAGGGCGGCCGCCACCTGCTGGATGGCGTCCTGCTTGCTGCCTGCGGCAGCGCCCAGGTGAATGTCTTGCTGTGACAACTGGAACATGGCTCTCCTCTCCTGCTGAATTGAATCGTTTCAGCTTCATTGAGAAAAAGGAGCGTTATCCAAACCAACCCAGTCAGTCCGATAACGCTGAAACGTTTCAAGGAGTGTGTAATCAGCCCATGCTGAAAGCAAGTTTTCTCCATCAGGACGTAGCAGATTTTTGAGCTTACGCACATTTTTCCCCAGCACTCCCCCGCTACGCGTCGGAAGTGGCATAATCTGCTGAAATTTGCTGAAGGAGAAAAGCATGAGCGTCATGACCGGCATAGGCGTGATCATCGTTAACACGCAGGGAGATATTCTGTTGGGCAAACGCTGCGGCAAGCATGCCCCTTACTGGTCGATTCCCGGTGGGCATCTGGACGTCGGGGAGAGTTTTGAACAGTGCGCTCAACGAGAGGTGCTGGAGGAAACCGGCTTGCATATCGCGTTGCCGCGATTTATCGGCGTTTGCAATAACCTGCAAACCTGGCGTAAAGAAGGTAAACACACGGTATCCATCTGCATGCTGGCACAACACGCTGGCGGTGAGCCACAGCGCCTCGAACCGGAAAAATGCGCGCAATGGCGTTGGTGTTCGCCAGACGCCCTGCCCGAACCGCATTTCGAAGCCAGTAAAATGGCCGTTACCCTGTGGCAACGTGGGCAATACTACCGCCCGGCGCGTTAATGTCATACCCAGCGCGGCGTTGCCAGCCACCGCGCGGGTTTCCCCTGCCAATTCCCCCGCCAGACAAATGCCTAATCCTGCCGCCTTTCGTTATATAAAATAAAACACAGCGCTTTATTTTTCAGCAAACGTCGAATTATTACCTACAATTACCCCCAATGTGTTAGTCACACAAATAAATAGGCTCTATAATTGCATGGGTATAAGGGGTTAATACCCATCGAGCTTTTTGGCAAGGCATCTTCGGGATTTCATAATTATAAGTGGGTTCAATATGAGCAAAAAAACAACTGGCTTGGAAAAGCGACGCCGGTGGGGGATGGTTGTGGCTGTTACTCATTGGCATCGTTCTTGGCGCAGCGCTATTGGCCGGCACCGCCACCGTATTTCATAAAACCAGCGATACCGCTTTTTGCGTTTCCTGTCATACCATGCAGCAACCTCTCGCCGAATATCAGGGCAGCGTTCACTTCCAGAATACCAAAGGCATCCGCGCTGAATGCGCCGACTGTCACGTTCCGCACGAACCGCTGGAGTATCTGTGGACCAAAATTCGCGCGGTGAAAGACATTTACGGCGAAATGGCCGGCACCATCAGCACGCCGGAAAAATACGAAGCGCACAAACTGGCAATGGCACAGTCGGTGTGGAAAACGCTAAAAGAGAATGATTCCGCCACCTGTCGTTCATGCCACAGCTTTGACGCCATGGACATCACCGCGCAAAGCGCTGAAGCGCGCGTGCAGCACCCGGTGGCGATCAAACAGGGTGAAACCTGCATCGACTGCCATAAGGGGGTTGCGCACATTCTGCCGGACATGAGCGGCGCAGCGCAGGCTGGCGCCGCCGAGCTGGCGAAGGCGGCGGCTGAAACCTCACCGACGGCCACCACGCTGTACACCATTGCGACCGAACCGTTCTTCTTGCAGCCAAACGATGAACACAACGCCGGCAACCTGATGCCTTCAACCGAAGTGCGGGTGGTGAAACAGGACGGTGACAAGGTGCTGGCCGAAGTGGCCGGTTGGCAACAGGACGGCGTCAGCGAAGTATTCTATGCCGCACAGGGCAAGCGCATCCTCAGCGTATTGCTGGGTGAAGACGCGCGCAAACAGCTGAAATCTGCCAACACCATGACCGACGCAGAAACCGGGCTGGTATGGCACCAGGTTTCCCTGCAGGTGTGGTTGCCGCGTAAGCAGCTGATTGACGATCAACAAAAAATCTGGCGCTACAGCGCAGACATGATGTCGGCCAACTGTACCGGTTGCCATGGTCTGACCGCGCTCGATCGCTTCAACGCCAACCAATGGATCGGCGTAATCAAGGGCATGGCTCCACGTACCTCACTGACGCAGGAACAGCTGCGTGTATTGACGCAATACGTGCAGAAACACGCCAGCGATATGCCGCCGGCCACCTCGGCCAAGCTTTAAGGGAGAAGCGCAGATGAAATCGTATTCACAACAACCATTAAAAATGAGTCGTCGCCGCTTTCTGACCGGCGCCACCGCGCTGGCCGCCGCACCGTTGCTGGCGGGGCTGTGGCCAAAAAACGCGCTGGCGCAAGCCATCAGCCAGGCGCTACCGCAGTTTGTGGTACTGCGTCAGGCGCAAAAAGGCATTCTGACCGGCGCTCACTGGGGCGCATTTGAAGCCATCGTGCAGGACGGAAAAATGATCGGCGTACAGCCGATCAAGGACGATCCATACCCGAACGATCTGATCACTATGGCGCCGTACCAGGTGCACGCCGAAAACCGCATCAAATATCCGATGGTGCGCAAAAGCTGGCTGGAAGGCGGCCCCCGGTAGCCGCCCCGAACTGCGCGGCCACGATGAATGGGTGCGCGTCAGCTGGGACAAGGCCATCACGTTAGTGAGCAACGAAATCGCCCGTTTGCAGCAACAGCATGGTCCACAGTCGATCTATGCCGGTTCCTACGGTTGGAAGAGCGTCGGTATGCTGCACAACAGCCGCACGCTGTTGCAACGTTTGATGAATCTGACTGGCGGTTTTCTCGGCTACGCCGGGGATTATTCAACCGGTGCTGCGCAGGTGATCATGTCGCACGTGGTCGGTTCGATGGAGGTTTATGAACAGCAAACCGCCTGGCCAAACGTAATTGAAAACAGCCAACTGGTGATCCTCTGGGGCTGTAATCCGATGGTCACGTTGAGAAATAGCTGGAACGTACCGGATCACTATGGCCAAACCGGGTTTGAAGCGCTGAAGAAAAAAGGTACCCGGGTGATCAGCATTGATCCGGTGCATAACGACAGCGCCAAATTCGTCAATGCGCAGTGGATTGCGCCGCGCCCGTACACCGACAGCGCGATGCTGATCGGCATCGCCCATACGCTGTTGAGCGAAAAACTGCATAATCCGGACTTCCTGAAAACCTACACCGTCGGCTTTGACCGTTTTGCCGCCTACCTGCTGGGGGAGGAAGACGGCACGCCAAAAACTGCCGAATGGGCAGCCGACATCAGCGGCGTCGACGCCGAGGTACTGCGGCAACTGGCGCGCGATATGGCCAAGAACCGTACCATGATCATGGGCGGCTGGGGGCATTCAGCGCCAGCATCACGGCGAACAGCAACACTGGCTGCTGGTCACGGTGGCAGCAATGCTCGGCCAGGTTGGTCTGCCCGGCGGCGGTTTCGGCTTTAGTTACCACTACTCATCCGGCGGCAGTCCGACGGCGAAAGGCGGCATTATCGCCGGTATTTCCGCCGGCAACGCGCCGAAGAACTCGCCGTCGCCAATCCCGGTGGCGCGCATCGCCGAATGCCTTGCCAACCCTGGCAAAACCATTCATTTCAACGGAGCCGACGTCACCTACCCCGAGGTAAAAATGGTGTACGTGGCGGGTGGCAATACCTTCCACCAGCATCAGGACACCAATAATCTGATCAAAGCCTGGCAGCGGCCGGAAACCATCGTGGTCAACGAACCTTATTGGACCGCTACCGCCAAATATGCCGACATCGTGCTGCCGGCAACCACCAGCTATGAACGCAATGATCTGGAGATGGGCGGCGATTATTCGCAGCTGTATGTCTTCCCGATGCATCAATGCGTGGCACCACAGCATGAAGCGCGTAACGACTTTGATATTTTTGCCGCCATGGCCGCCAAGCTCGGCGTGCAAGATGCCTTCACCGAAGGCAAAGACGAAACCCAATGGCTGAAGGGCATGTACGACGATATGAAACAGCAGGCGCGCAACGCCCGCGTGGCTCTGCCGCCGTTCGATATGTTCTGGCAGTCCAATAACTACGTGCGATTCCCGGTGCCGGAAGCCAATCAGCAATGGGTGCGCTTCGCCGATTACCGCGAAAATCCGCTGCTCAATCCGCTCGGCACCCCCTCGGGGAAAATCGAGATCTATTCCGATGCCATCGCCAAGATGGATTATCAGGATTGCAAAGGGATACCAACCTGGATGCCGCCGCATGAATGGTATCGCGGACCGGAAGCGGCGAAATATCCGCTGTCACTCAATACCGCGCATCCGATCAACCGCCTGCATTCGCAGTTGGACAATACCCCGTTACGCAAAAAGTACGCGGTGGCCGATCGCGAGGCGATCATGATCAACCCGCAGGATGCCCAGTCGCGCGGCATTACCAATGGCGATCTGGTGCGTGCATTCAACGATCGCGGCCAGATTCTGGTCGGCGCGTTGATCAGTGAGGATGTGCGCCCCGGTGCGGTACGCATCAGCGAAGGAGCATGGTTCGATCCGGCCGATCCCTCACAGCCGGGCTCGATTTGCAAGAACGGCAACGTCAACTGTCTGACCTTCGACGTCGGCACCTCCAGCCTGGCGCAAGGCAACTGCGGGCAGATGGCACAGCTGGAAATCGAAAAGTATCAGGGACAGGTATTGAAAAATACCGCACACGACGTGCCGGCCGGCGCGTAGCGTCCCCCCGCGACGGGCCTGCACGATAGGCTCAGGCAACATCAATGGCAGGGCGATGGCAAGCATCGCCCTGTTTTTTTATGTCAGCGTGCGTTTTGCTCCTGGCGACAATGAAACTGGTTTTTGTTTTTTTTAAACAGGCGTATTATACGCGCGACTTTCCTTCCAGCCATTTATTAAGCACTTATGCAAACTACTCCTGCGCTAACACGGCGCTTGCCCGACCTCACCTCGTTGGCTTTTCTTGTCGTGGCTTTTCTTACCGGGATTGCCGGGGCGCTGCAAACGCCGACGCTGAGCCTGTTTTTGTCGACCGAAGTCAAGGTGCGGCCAACCATGATCGGGCTGTTCTTCACCGGCAGTGCGGTGATAGGCATTTTGGTCAGCCAGTATCTGGCGCGCCGTTCGGATCAAAAGGGCGACCGCAAATCGCTGATTTTCCTCTGCTGTATGCTTGGCGCTCTGGGCTGCGTGCTGTTCGCCTGGAACCGTAACTATTTTGTGCTGTTGCTGGTCGGGGTCGTTTTGAGCAGCTTTGGCTCTACCGCCAATCCGCAAATGTTTGCCCTGGCGCGCGAACATGCCGAGCGCACCGGTCGGGAAGCGGTGATGTTCAGCTCGATTCTGCGTGCGCAGGTTTCGCTGGCGTGGGTGATTGGCCCGCCGGTTGCCTTTGCGCTGGCGTTGGGTTTTGGTTTTAAAGTCATGTATCTGGCCGCCGCCGCTGCGTTTATCGTCTGCGGCGCGTTGGTTTGGAAGCTGCTGCCGTCAATGCGCAAAAGCACGCCGACGCCCGGTACGCTGCTGGAGGCGCCGCGCCAGAACCGTCGCGATACGCTGCTGCTGTTTATTGCCTGTACCTGCATGTGGACCGCCAACGGCATGTACCTGATCAATATGCCGCTGTATGTAGTGCATGAATTGCAGCTATCAGAGAAGCTGGCCGGTATCCTGATGGGCACCGCCGCCGGCCTGGAAATCCCCATCATGCTGCTGGCCGGCATGGTGGCAAAATGCGTTGGCAAACGCGCCCTGATGCGCGGTGCGGTGATCGGCGGGTTGCTGTTCTATGTCGCACTGCTGTTTATTAGCGGCAGTTGGCAACTGATCGCGCTGCAATTGCTCAACGCGGTATTTATCGGCGTGCTGGCGGGGATTGGCATGCTGTATTTTCAGGATCTGATGCCCGGTCAGGCCGGCGCGGCCACCACGCTGTTCACCAATACCACCCGCGTAGGCTGGATCATCGCCGGTTCAATCGCCGGTTCGGTGGCGGAAATCTGGAATTACCACGCCGTGTTTTATTCGGCGGTGGCCATGGTGATTGCTGCAGCGCTGTGCCTGTGGAAATTACAGGACGCCTGACGGCTTACGGCGCGGTGTCCGCTTCCAGCCTGGCCAGATAGATCAGCGCCTCTTCGCGGCGGTCATGGCACATTTCGCGGCTGGCCTGCAGGCTGCCGCAGACCTTTGGCCGCAACGGTGAATGGAACAGGCCGCAGCGCAGCTGTTCATCAAGATGAATGCAGCGAGTATTGGCCGGTTTGCCGTTCGGCATGCCGGGGATAGGGCTGGATATTGAAGGCGCGATGCAGCATGCGCCGCAGTCGGGACGGCAGTCCATCAGCGAGTCTCCTGGTGGGCTGGCGGAATTGAAGCGCGACAATAGCAGTCGCGTACCGACACCGCCAGCATAATCGTACCACTATGCCAGCCACCAGTCCGTCGGCCATCAGCGTTTGCCACGCCCCCTCCCCCTGCCTCGCTAAAAAACGGCACCGCCAGCTCGTTTGACGCACCGTTTACGCATAATAATCGCTTTACATGCACCAGCCCAGCACGTACCATTAAGCTAGTACAAAAGAACTCACGACCGCATCGGTCATTCAGGAGCCCGCATGTCCACGGACACCATCCAGAAGCTTTCTCGCCCATCGGTTATCGGTGGCGCGATGATCATTGCCGGTACCGCCGTCGGTGCCGGCATGTTTTCGATCCCCATTGTCACTTCTGGCGTGTGGTTTAACGGCTCGATCGCGTTGCTGGTGTATACCTGGGCCTGCATGTTGATCTCCGGCCTGATGATCCTGGAAGCCACGCTGCATTATCCGGCGGGCGCCAGTTTCCATACCGTAGTCAAAGACTTGCTTGGCAAAGGCTGGAACGCCATCAACGGCATTTCCATCGCCTTCGTACTGTATATTCTCACCTATGCCTATATTTCTGCCGGCGGCTCGATCATCGCCCATACGCTCGGTAGCATCGGTCAGACCAGCGCCGGCCTGCTGTTTGCCGCAGTGGTGGCGTTTATCGTCTGGTTGTCGACCCGCGCGGTGGATCGCCTGAGCACCATTTTGATCGGCGGTATGGTCATTACCTTCGTGATGTCGGTCGGCGATATGTTCAGCCATGTGCAACCGGCGATACTGTTCAACCAACGCGACAGCGATGCGCATTATCTGCCTTATGCGCTGGCCGCGCTGCCCTATCTGCTGACCTCGTTCGGCTACCACGGCAACGTGCCGGGATTGGTGAAATACTACCAAAAGGACAGCGGCGCGGTGGTACGCAGCCTGGTGTACGGCACGCTGCTGGCGCTGGCGATTTACATCCTGTGGCAGTATGTGATTCAGGGCAACATTGCGCGTGACGCTTTTAAACAGGTGATCGCCGAAGGCGGCAATATCGGCAGCCTGCTCAAACAGATGGGTAACGTCTCCAGCAGCCAGACCGTCAGCCAACTGCTCAACGGCTTCTCTTATATGGCCCTGGCCAGCTCGTTTCTTGGCGTGTCGCTTGGACTGTTCGACTATATCGCCGATTTTTTCAAATTCAGCGATGACGCCACCGGCCGCAGCAAAACCGCACTGGTTACCTTCGCGCCGCCTACCCTGGCCGCGTTGCTGTTGCCGAACGGTTTTCTGTACGCCATCGGTTTTGCCGGTCTGGCGGCCACCATCTGGGCGGTTATCGTGCCGGCATTAATGGCGCGCGCCAGCCGTCGCCGCTTTGCCAATGCCCGTTACCAGGCTCCCGGCGGTCAGGGAATGGTGCTGTTCATCATCCTATTTGGCCTGATCAACGCCGTCGCACACCTGCTGGCGCTGTTCGGTCTGCTGCCGGTGTTTAGCTAACCCTGCCTATCAGAGGGGCGGAGCCATGCGCTCTGCCCCCACCTGCTGCCCCGAAAGCTGATTTGCGCCATGTTTTCACCCGTTGCGCTTGCCTGAATCATCCGGCGCGAGTAATTTGTCGCAACTTCCCCCGGATCCTTACTGACAGGTTATTTTTATGGCAAGAGCTAACGAAATCAAACGCGGCATGGCGATCAGCTACAACGGCAAACTGCTGCTGGTGAAAGACATCGACGTGCAGAGCCCAAGCGCCCGTGGCGCCAGTACGCTATACAAAATGCGCTTTTCGGACGTACGCACCGGTTTGAAAGTTGAAGAGCGTTTTAAAGGCGACGATATTCTCGATACCATCTCGCTGTCACGTCGCAAAGTCACCTTCTCGTATATCGATGGCGAAGAATACGTCTTTATGGACGAAGAGGACTACACCCCATACATTTTCAAGAAAGAGCAGATCGAAGAAGAACTGCTGTTTATTCCAGAAGCGGGTCTGCCAGGCATGCAGGTACTGACGCTGGACGGCCAGGTACTGGCGCTGGAACTGCCGCAAACCGTGGATATGGAAATTGTGGAAACCGCGCCAGGCATCAAGGGGGCTTCAGCCAGCGCACGCAACAAGCCGGCAACCATGGCAACCGGCCTGGTGATCCACGTACCGGAATACCTCAGCACCGGTGACAAGATCCGGATTCATATCGCCGAACGCCGCTACATGAGCCGCGCAGACTAGCCCATCGTCTTTCACGCTGCCGCGTGGTTGGCGGCAAACGCTCACCCCAGTCACTGATTGATGCAAACGGCTGGGGATTCGTGCGCCTGGCGCCTGGCCGCAGCGTGAAATCCATTGGACCTTGTTGCTGCTTATGGCAACAGATCCGGGAAGAAGCGCCGCTTGAGCGCCAGTTCGACGCCGCGAATTTCCGCCAATCCCTTCAACCGCCCAATCGCCGAATAGCCCGGGTTGGTTTTCTTCTTCAAGTCATCCAGCATCTGGTGACCGTGATCCGGACGCATCGGGATCGGCCGGCGATCTCCGGCTCGCAGACGGCGCTGCTCTTCGCTGAGGATCGCCTCAATCACCGCCACCATATCGACATCGCCGTGCAGGTGGGCGCCCTCGTGGAAGGTTTTCGGGTTTTCTTCACGACAGGTGGCACGCAAGTGGGTGAAATGGATACGATCGCCGAAAGTTTCGATCATTTTCACCAGATCGTTATCGGCGCGGACGCCATACGAGCCGGTACACATGGTAAATCCGTTGTGGATGCTGTCGACGGTGCTTTTCAGCCATTGCATGTCTTCAATGGTGGAAACGATGCGCGGCAGGCCGAGGATTGGCCGCGGCGGATCGTCCGGGTGTACCGCCAGTCGTATGCCGGACTCTTCCGCCACCGGTACGATGGCACGCAGGAAGTAGGCCATGTTTTCACGCAGTTGCGCCTTGTCGATGGCGTCATACTCTGCCAGTCGCGCACGGAATTGATCGAGGGTATAGCCCTCTTCCGCACCCGGCAGGCCGGCGATGATATTGCCGGTCAGCCTGGCGATTTCCGCCTCGCTCATCGCCTTGAAATAGGCCGCCGCCTGCGCCTGTTCCTGTTCGCTGTAATCTTTGTCTGCCCCGGCGCGCTGCAAAATATGCAGATCGAACGCCGCGAACGCGATCTGATCGAAGCGGAGCGCTTTTGATCCATCCGGCAGGGTGTATTCCAGATCGGTACGCGTCCAGTCGAGGATCGGCATAAAGTTGTAGCATACGGTGTCAATGCCACACGCCGCCAGATTACGCAGCGACTGCTGATAGTTGCTGATATGCCGTTGATAGTCACCGCTGTGGGTCTTGATCTCTTCGTGCACCGGGATGCTTTCCACCACCGACCACACCAGCCCTTTTTCAGCCAGCTGCGCCTGGCGCGCCCTGATCTCTTCGACCGGCCAAACCTGGCCGTTGGCAATATGATGCAGAGCGGTGACGACCCCGGTAGCCCCGGCCTGGCGGACATCATCAAGAGAAACCGGGTCATTCGGCCCGTACCAACGCCACGTTTGTTCCATACCGTTATCCTTGTTTGGGTTATTGACTGCGCAGTGGTGAGGCAGATCGCACATTTCAGACAATGCTGTTATACCAACTTGCGATAGATATCATTCAGCTTTAACCTTACTCCTTCGCAGCAGGCTGTCAAAACAGAATCGTTATTTGGTTGATCCACCTCACGCTTCCAATCTATTTTGGAGACAACAATCAGCAGCGCTAAGTGGACAGATCGATGCTGGCTAGCGTGAAATTCAGCGTATACCGCTCGACCAACTGGTCTGATAACTTTTGCCGGCAACCCCGAATCCTTTACCTTGCTATGGAGCTTTGCATGAAGACTATCGCCAACCAGCCGCTTCCCGCCAACGTACGGCAGCCCACTTACGATCGCAGCGCGTTGCGCAGCCGCATTGTGCATATTGGCTTTGGCGCATTTCATCGCGCTCATCAGGCGCTGTTGACCGATCGCGTGCTTGAACGCCAGGGTGGCGATTGGGGGCTATGCGAGATCAGCCAATACGGCGGCGACAAGCTGTTTGAAGCACTGCGCCAGCAGGCGCATTGCTATACGGTGCTGGAAAAAGGCGCCGACGGTAATCAGGCCATCATTATCGGCGCAGTGCATGAAAGCGTGCACCGCAAGCTGGAAGGCATCGACGCGGTGCTGGCGAAGCTGGCGGAACCGCAGGTGGCAATTGTGTCAATGACCATTACCGAAAAAGGCTACTGCATCGAACCCGGCAGCGGTCGACTGGATTTGCAGCATCAGGCCATCCGTGACGATCTGGCCAACCCGGCACAGCCGAGCAGCGTGCCGGGCATTCTGGTTGAAGCGCTGCATCTGCGCCGACAACGTGGGCTACCGGCATTTACCGTGCTGTCATGCGACAATATTCCGGAAAACGGCCACGTGGTACGCAATGCGGTCATTGGTCTGGCGCAGGCGCGCGACGCCGCATTGGCCGACTGGATCGCCGCCCACGTCACCTTCCCCAGCACCATGGTTGACCGTATCGTACCGGCCGCCACGCCTGAAACGCTGGATGAAATCGCCGCTGCGCTCGGTGGAGTGCGTGATGAATGCGCCATCGCCTGCGAACCGTTCATCCAGTGGGTAGTGGAAGACAACTTTGTCGCCGGACGCCCGGATTGGCAAGTGGCCGGTGCGCAGTTGGTGGACGACGTACTGCCGTTCGAGCAGATGAAGCTGCGTATGCTGAACGGCAGCCACTCGTTCCTGGCTTACCTCGGTTATCTCGGCGGCTATCAATACATCAACGACTGCATGACGGATGATCACTACCGACAGGCCGCCCACCGTCTGATGCTGGCAGAGCAGGCGCCGACCTTGAGCGTAAGCGGCATCGATCTGGCCGCCTACGCCGATAGATTGATCGCCCGCTACAGCAACCCGGCCTTGCAGCATCGCACCTGGCAAATTGCCATGGACGGTACGCAAAAACTGCCGCAACGCATGCTGGATTCGGTACGTTGGCATTTGCAGCACGGCGGCAGCTTCGCCGGTCTGGCGCTGGGGGTCGCTGGCTGGATGCGCTATGTCGGCGGCGTTGACGATGCTGGCAATGCCATTGATATCCGCGATCCGCTGCTCAACAGCCTGCAACAGGTGGTTAGCAGCACGCCGGATGATGAAAGTCGGGTTCAGGCGCTGTTGGCGCTGAGCAATGTGTTTGGCGAGCAGTTGCCAAAGGATCAACGGTTTGTTGACTCGGTGACCCAAGCCTACCTGTCACTACGCGATCGGGGTGCCCGTCAGACGGTACAGGACTGGGTTAACCAGGCGTAAGCATGTCCGAGCTGCCGTGCCGGGCCAATCGACCCGGCACGGCGTAGGGGATTAGCGGTAGACCACCGTCATGACGGCCAGTTTTTGTTGTTGGTTCACCCAGCCCATTTCTGTCGAACCTAAATTCAGTGGAAGGTTTTTGCGGGTGGTATCGAAGTGTGACAGGGTGTGCTGTCGGCTTTGATAGTGGCGTCCGTTGCGATAACATTGCGTATTGGCAGTTGTCTCAGTGACGGAAAGCGTGCAAGGGCTCTCCACAATGGCGCCGGAGAAATAAATCACTCCGCCGTTGGTTTCGGCATGACTGCCTGCTATCCATGAAACTGCAAGTCCTACGATCGTGATAAACCGACGGGTATTCATGGCAACCTCACTTTTAATTAAGCCAATTTAAACATAGAGGATCTTCCTAAGAATAATCGCAAGGTAAGGCAGTATATTTGTTGAGTAATTGGGTAATTAACTT
This sequence comes from Serratia odorifera, assembly GCF_900635445.1. Classification (NCBI taxonomy): domain Bacteria; kingdom Pseudomonadati; phylum Pseudomonadota; class Gammaproteobacteria; order Enterobacterales; family Yersiniaceae; genus Serratia; species Serratia odorifera. Next base: position 3,188,023 of record NZ_LR134117.1, on the reverse strand, counting down.
CATGAAAACAAGCTAATAACAAATAGAGCCCCCTCCTAATACATGGTTTTTAATAGGAATTTTCTTGTAACGTAAGAGGGATTTCGACGCCAGAAAGCGGCATCTTTATCTGCCATATTTGTGACGCGGAACACGCCGGCCGGCCTGGTGCTGATAAAACGCACAATTAGCCTTAATGATTAATATGTTAAATCCATTAACATCAGGATGATATCCATGACAAAAACCAACCTGATCACCGGTTTCCTCGGCAGCGGCAAAACCACGACCATCCGCCACCTGTTGGCGAATAAACCAGAAAATGAACGCTGGGCGGTGCTGGTAAATGAATTTGGCGAAATCGGTATCGATGGCGCCTTGCTGGCCGACAGCGGCGCCGTTTTGAAAGAGATCCCGGGCGGGTGCATGTGCTGCGTGAATGGATTGCCGATGCAGGTCGGGTTAAACATGCTGTTGCAGCAGTCCAAACCCGATCGTTTATTGATTGAGCCTACCGGCCTCGGGCACCCGAAGCAGATCCTGTCGTTGCTGACACAGGAAACCTATGGCGGCTGGATTGATTTACGCGCCACGCTGTGCCTGCTGGATCCGCGTCAACTCAGCGACGCCCGCTACAGGGAAAACGAGAATTTTCGCGATCAACTGGCGGCAGCCGACATTATCATCGCCAATAAAAGCGATACCTGGCAGCCGCAGGACGTTGAGGCATTACAAGCCTGGCAAACGCAATTTGCCGGCGAGCGCCCGCTCTTGAGCATCGAGCACGGCCGATTGGCGGTGGAGCTGCTCGACCGCCCTCGCACAAATAGCACAGCATTGCCGGATGCGCAGCATCATCATACGCACGGCAAAAGCCAGGGTCTGGCGGCCTTGCGCCTGCCGGAAAACAGCCGCTGGCGCCGTGCGCTGAATCAGGGCCAGGGTTATACCGCCTGCGGATGGATTTTTGACGGCGACACCGAATTCGACACCATCGGCATGATGGAATGGGTGCGGCTGGCGCCGGTTGACCGCGCCAAAGCGGTGGTACGCATTAATGAAGGCACGCTGCTGGTAAACCGTCAAGGACAGGATTTCAGCATCGAAACCCGCCCGGGCGCCCCGCTCGACAGCCGTATTGAACTGATCCACAGCGCCGATGCCGATTGGAATGCGCTGCAATCCGATCTGTTTAAGATTCGTTTAAGTTAATGGTTTTACCGTTGTTCCCGTTTTTAGACTATAGATACAGGTTATTTCATGACGCGCCGCAATTTACCGATCATCCTGTTGCTCAATATACTGGGCATCGCGCTTTTTTTATCCTGGTACTTGCCGGCGAATCACGGCCAGTGGTTTGCGCTGGACTCGGCAATTTTCTTCTTCTTCAATCGCCATCTGGCGACCGACCCGGCGTTTTTGCATCTGGTGGCCATCACCAATAACCGCGCATTTGACGGCATTTCGCTGATCGCCATGGGCCTGCTGTATCTCTATTTTTTCCTCAAACAAGACGCCGCCGGGCGCCGTCGTCTGCTGGTCACCGGCATCGTGATGTTGCTGACCGCAGTGGTGCTCAACCAGTTGGGTCACCTGTTGCCGGTAAAACACCCCAGCCCGTCGGTCAGCTTTGAACACGTCAATCGCGTTAGCGAATTGACCGGTATCCCCACCAAAGATGCTTCGTGGGACAGTTTCCCTGGCGATCACGGCATGATGCTGATGATTTTTGCCTGTTTTATGCTGCGTTACTTTAACGTTTGGGCATTTGCCTGCGCCGTGCTGATTACCGTGGTATTTTCATTGCCGCGCGTGATGATTGGCGCGCACTGGTTTACCGATATTGCCGTCGGCTCCCTGTCGGTGGTGCTGGTTGGTGCCAGTTGGTGGCTGATGACGCCGGCCTGCGATGCCTTGATTAACGGTTTGAATCGCCGACTCCCTGGGAAAAATCGCCCGCAGTAGCCATAAGAGACCGTTATGACCGCCTGAAGGCCGCGCCGCCGTCAGGCGGATTCCATCCGCGCTAGGCTATCCGCATCTATCGCCCGCCATCCCCTTTCACCGCCTGATTTGCAACAAATTGCCGACAGAATCAGCTTTGCTTTTTTATATGAATATTTACATTATGTTACATCGCTATTTTATATAAAAAAGCGCCGAAAAAAGTCTCGCAATCCCCTATTCGTTCCGGTAATCTCAACAACGTTTATATCTGGTTTACTGCCTTTCAGTAAGAAACCAAGGAAAACTGTGCGTTCCAGCACATTTTCAGCGGTAACTGATTGTCGGTGAAACAGCAGCAGACTAGTCTCGTTTCGTTTGGCATTTTCTGATAGCGACATCCGTCGTTAAGGACTTCAAGGGAAAACAATAACAATGGTCACATCTCAACCTTTTCTGAGATATGTTTTGCGGTTGGTACCTGCCGTTGCGGCAGCGATTCTGCTCTCCGCATGTAGTACGACTCACACATCGAACTTGGATAACGCACAAACTGAGACGCATGCAGTTAATGACAAAAACGGTCTTTTACTGCAAGCGTCTCAGGATGAATTCGAAGCGATGGTGCGTAATGTTGACATCAAGTCAAAAATTATGGACCAGTATGCTGACTGGAAAGGCGTTCGTTACCGCTTAGGCGGTGAAACCAAGCGTGGCATCGATTGCTCGGCGTTTGTACAGCGAACGTTCCGCGAACAGTTTGGTATGGATCTGCCGCGCTCGACCTACGGTCAGGAAGACGTCGGCAAGAAGATCCAGCGAACCAAATTGCGCCCTGGCGATCTGGTGCTGTTCCGCGCCGGTTCAACCGGACGTCATGTCGGCATCTACCTGGGTAACGATCAATTCGTTCATGCCTCTACCAGCAGCGGCGTGATGATATCGAAGCTGACCGATAACTATTGGAATAAACGTTATCGCGAAGCGCGGCGAGTGCTCACCAGCAGCTGAGTCGCAACCCGTCCGAAGTCCAGAATCCCAAACGAACGAACTAGCGCCGCCCCTCGTGGGCGGCGTTTTTTTCTGCTATATGCCGGTTAAATTTGCACTTTCTACCGTCTGCTTTTAAATTGTGACAAGATTTCAGTTTACTGAATCCGCCAGGTAATGGAGCCGACTTTGAGCGCTACCCGCGAAACATCCCCGAAAGGCACACGTAAAAACGATCCTGAAGGCCTGAAACAGCGTATCTTCGAAAGCGCCCTGACCGAGTTTTCCGAGGCCGGCCTGAAAGGCGCGCGGCTGGAACGGATTGCCGAGCAAGCCGAAACCACCAAGCGCATGGTGGTCTATCACTTTAAAAATAAACAATCTTTGTATATTGCCGTCCTGGAATATGCCTATGCCCATATTCGTCAGGATGAAATTGCGCTTAATCTGGCGACGGTGGAACCAAAAGCGGCAATGCAGCGGTTGGTTGAAGCCAGTTTCACCTATCACGCCGCGCACCCGGCGTTCATCCGCCTGGTCAGCATGGAGAATATGCAACGCGGGCAATATGCCCGCCAGTCGGAAAAACTGAAACTGCTCAATACCAGCGCCTTACACACGCTGGAGGAAATACTGCTGCGCGGCAAACGGCAGATGCTGTTCGACTCGCAGGTGAATGCCCGTGACCTGCACCGGGTGATCAGTTCGCTCTGCTTTCACTACGCCGCGAACCAGTACACCTTCGACACGTTGTTTGAAGGCAATCGCTCGGCAGAAGAAAAGCTGGCCTATTACCGCCAAATGACGGTGGAGGTGGTGATGCGTTATTTGAAGTGCGACTAACGCCTGCCGGCAAAAATGACCAGATCGCGGTTAATGAGATATAGTAAAAGCTGCCGCTATAATAAAAACAGACTGTTATGCCATGCTCAGGGGGCAGGTTTATGGGCTTAAAAAGAGCATTCGCGCGCCATGTTTCACACCGTCGGCGCAGCCTGATTAAAAGTACCGTTGCCGCCCTGGTCTTTTTTCTGCTGTTTATCTCGGTGACGCTATTTTTAATCGATCATCAGCGCGCACAATATCAGCGCCTGGTGGAGCAGCGGACGCAGAAGTTTACCGTCAACTACCTTAACCACCTGACCGACACCATGCGCGAGCTGACCTCGCTGACCGACAAACCCTGTCTGACCATGCAGGCCGACATTACCTATCAGGCCGCGTTCACCAGCGGCGTGCGCACTTTCCTGCTGATCAAGAACGGCTATGCCTACTGTTCATCCGCCACTGGCGACATGATGCTGGCGATGAGGGACATTTACCCGGATCTTAACTGGCATCAGCCACTCGACCTCAAATTGCAGCAAGGCACGCCGATGGTGCCCGACAAACCGGCGGTCGCCGTATGGCTGCGCCAGCCCGGCGCGGAGAACACTGGCGTGCTGGCAACGCTGGATATCGATTTGCTGCCGTACCTGCTGTTTACTTCGCATGATGAAGAAGCGCCCGGCATTGCCATCATCATGGGCAACCGCGCCCTGACCACCTTTGGTCCCGACCTGCTCTCGCTGGATCAACTGCCGAACGGCCGTTCCTACCGGCTGTCGATTCCCGGTTATCCATTGGCCATTCAGTTTTATAACGAAAAGTTGACCCCTAACGATATACGCCTGACGGTACTGGGCAGCCTGGTATTGTCACTGCTGATCGGCGTGCTGTGCTATTACATGCTGATGCTGCGCCAGAGCCCTGAACGCGCGATGATGCGCGCTATCAGGCACAACGAATTTTTTGTCGAATACCAGCCGGTATTACATAGCGCCAGCAACGCGGTTTCCGGGCTGGAGGCATTGATTCGCTGGCAGCATCCGATCGAAGGACGCATTCCGCCGGATTTATTCATTCCCTACGCGGAGAGCGAAGATCTGATTGTGCCGCTGACTCGTCACCTGTTTACGCTGATAGCCACAGATGCGCCCCGATTGGCGACGGTGCTGCCGCGCGGAGCCAAACTGGGACTCAACCTCTCTCCCCACCATCTCAGCGCCCCGTCGTTCCACCAGGATGTACGTGCACTGCTGGCGCAATTGCCGGCCGATCATTTCACCCCTGGTGTTTGAAATTACCGAACGCGGCATGCTGGAAGAACAGAGCGCGCTGGCGGAATTTGACTGGCTGCACCGGCAAGGCATCGAGGTGGCGATCGATGATTTTGGCACCGGACACAGCGCGCTGATTTACCTGGAGCGCTTTAGCATGGACTATCTGAAGATCGACCGTGGCTTCGTCAGCACCATCGGTCAGGACACGGTCACCGCCCCGGTGCTGGATGCGGTATTGACGCTGGCAAAAAAACTCAAGATGCAAACCGTGGCGGAAGGCGTTGAAACCGCGGAACAACGGCACTATTTATACCAGCATGGCGTCAACTTCATGCAAGGTTATTACTTCAGCAAGCCGTTGAGCGCAGAGGCATTTGTCGAGTTTTGCGGCGTTAACGCGGTGTATCCACACCAGACCGATGCCATGGCCGATATTTAAACTTCTTTACCCCATGCCGCAGCTGGCAATGATATGCTGTGCGCTGTTTAATTGATTACACAGCAGGAGCTTACCGTAAAAATGTCCATGCGCGTTTTTGCTGCTCTGGTGCTTTCGGCACTGAGTTTTGCTTCACAGGCCGAAGCCATCAACGAAGGATACGCTTTCGCTCTGCTCGGCGAGCCGAAATACTCTGCCAACTTCAGCCATTATGACTACGTCAATCCGGCGGCGCCCAAAGGGGGTAGTGTCCGGCTGGCGGCTATCGGCACCTACGACAACTTCAACCGCTACGCCAGCCGCGGCGTCCCCGGCCAGCGCACCGGCGAACTGTACGATTCCCTGTTCACCCAATCGCATGACGAACCGGCCAGTTATTACCCGCTGGTTGCCGAATCGGCACGCTATCCGCAGGACATGCGCTGGATGGAGCTGGACATCAACGCCCGCGCCCGCTTCCATGACGGCAGCCCGATCACCGCCAACGACGTAGCCTTCACCTTTGGCAAATTCATGACCGAAGGGGTGCCGCAATTCCGCTCCTACTACAAAGGGGTGACGGTCAAGGCCATTTCGCGTCTGACGGTGCGCATTGAACTGCCCAAGCCGAATCGCGAACAGATGCTCAGCCTGCTCAGCCTGCCGGTAATGCCCGAAAGCTTTTGGAAAAACCACCCGCTGAACCAACCGCTTGGCACACCGCCGCTCGGCAGCGGCCCGTATAAGATCGGCAGCTACCGCCTCGGCCAATACATCACCTATCAGCGGGTTCGCGATTACTGGGCGGCAGATCTGCCGGTCAACCGCGGACGCTTTAATTTTGATAGCCTGCGTTACGATTATTACCTGGATGACAAGGTGGCATTGGAAGCCTTCAAGGCCGGCGCCTACGACTTCCGCGCCGAAGGTTCGCCAAAAAGCTGGGCCACCCAGTACCAGGGGGGCAACTTTGCCCGCAATTACATCATCAAGCATGATGAAACCAACGAAGCGGCGCAAAACGCCCGCTGGCTGGCGTTCAATATTAAACGGCCGCAGTTTGCCGATCGCCGGGTGCGTGAAGCCATTTCACTGGCGTTCGACTTCGACTGGATGAACAAAGCGCTGTATTACAACGCCTATCAACGCACCAACAGTTATTTCCAGAACACCCCCTACGCCGCCAAAGTTATCCGGATGCCGCCGAGCTCGCGCAGCTGGCCCGCTGAAAGGCCAAGTGCCGCCGGAGGTGTTTACCACCATTTATCAACCCCCCACCTCCGACGGCAGCGGTAACGATCGTCAAAATCTGCTGAAAGCCACACAGTTGCTGAAGGATGCCGGCTGGCAAGTGAAAGACCAGCGTCTGGTCAACGGCAAAACCGGCCAACCGTTGGTGTTTGAGCTGTTGCTGCTGAGCGGCAGCAACTTCCAGTACGTGTTGCCGTTCCAGCACAACCTGCAACGGCTCGGCATCACCATGGAGATCCGCGAAATCGACGCCAGCCAGTACACCCGCCGCGTCCGTAACCGTGACTTCGATATGGTGTCGACCGTCTATCCGGCGATGCCGTTCCCGAGCGCCGACCTCCAGATATACTGGGGTTCCGCCTATATCGATTCAAGCTATAACACGCCGGGCGTCAGCGATCCGGCGGTAGATGCGCTGCTTGCACAGATCGCCAAAAATCAGGGCAATGAGCAAGCCCTGCTGCCGCTCGGCAGGGCGCTCGATCGGGTGTTGACCTGGAATCACTACATGCTGCCGATGTGGTACTCCAACCACGATCGCTACGCCTTCTGGGACAAGTTCTCGCTGCCGGCCATCCGCCCTGCCTATGACATCGGCTTCGACAATTGGTGGTTCGACGTCAATAAAGCCGCGCGTTTGCCGGCTCAGCAGCAATAGGGGGCAACCGGTGGGCGCTTATCTGATTCGCAGACTGCTTTTGGTGATCCCGACCCTGTGGGCCATCATCACCATCAACTTCTTTATCGTGCAAATAGCCCCCGGAGGACCGGTAGATCAGGCGATTGCCGCCATCGAACTCGGCCATACCAGCGGCTTTGGTGGCGGCGGCGTCAGTGACGGTCTTGGCCATGCGCGCCCGGAAAGCCAGTACCGTGGATCGCGCGGGCTGGATCCTGAAGTGATCGCCGAAATCACCCAGCGCTACGGCTTCGACAAGCCGTTGCATGAGCGCTACTTCACCATGCTCTGGAACTATGCCCGTCTGGATTTCGGCGACAGCCTGTTTCGCGGCGCGTCGGTAATGCAGCTGATCGGCCAAAGCATGCCGGTCTCGATCACGCTCGGACTGTGGAGCACGTTGATCATTTACCTGGTGTCGATCCCGCTTGGCATTCGCAAGGCGGTGCGTAACGGCAGCGCGTTCGACACCTGGAGCAGCAGCCTGATTATCATCGGCTACGCCATACCGGCGTTTCTGTTCGCCATTATTCTGATCGTGGTGTTCGCCGGCGGCAGCTATCTGGACTGGTTCCCGCTGCGCGGGCTGGTTTCCAGCAATTTCGACACCCTACCCTGGTACGGGAAAATCACCGATTATCTGTGGCATATTACGCTGCCGGTACTGGCGACGGTGATCGGCGGCTTTGCCACCCTGACCATGCTGACCAAGAACGCCTTTCTCGACGAGGTGCGCAAACAGTATGTGGTCACCGCGCGCGCCAAGGGACTGGACGAACAGAAAATCCTCTATCGTCACGTGTTTCGCAATGCAATGCTGTTGGTGATCGCCGGCTTCCCGGCTACTTTTATCAGCATGTTCTTCACCGGCTCTCTGCTGATAGAAGTGATGTTTTCCCTCAACGGCCTCGGCCTGCTGGGCTACGATGCCACCCTGCAGCGTGACTACCCGGTGATGTTCGGTACGCTGTACATTTTCACCCTGATTGGCCTGCTGCTGAATATTCTGAGCGATATTACCTACACGCTGGTCGATCCGCGCATTGATTTTGAGGCCCGCCAATGAGTCGCCTAAGCCCGATCAATCAGGCGCGCTGGGCGCGCTTTCGTAACAACCGTCGCGGCTATTGGTCGCTGTGGATTTTTCTGCTGCTGTTTGTACTCAGCCTGGCGGCGAACCTGATCGCTAACGACAAGCCGCTGCTGGTGCGCTACGACGGTCGCTGGCTGCTGCCGGTGATGGTTGATTACAGCGAAACCACCTTCGGCGGCGAGCTGCAAACCACCACCGATTATCAGGATCCGTTCGTTCTCCGCCAGATAGAGCAGCACGGCTGGGCGCTGTGGGCGCCGATCCGCTTCAGCTACGCTACCATCAATTTTGCTACCGACGTGCCCTTCCCGTCTGCGCCGTCGCGCCATAACCTGCTGGGCACCGACAGCAATGGCAGTGACGTGCTGGCGCGCGTGCTGTACGGTTTTCGCATTTCCATGCTGTTCGGGCTGGCGCTGACGCTGGTGTCGAGCGTCATCGGCATTTGCGTCGGCGCGATACAGGGCTATTACGGCGGCCGTCTCGATCTGTGGGGACAGCGTTTTATCGAAGTGTGGTCTGGCATGCCGACGCTGTTTTTGATTATTCTGCTGTCGAGCATCGTGCAGCCGAACTTTTGGTGGCTGCTGGCGATTACCATTCTGTTTGGCTGGATGAGCCTGGTGGGGGTGGTGCGCGCCGAGTTCCTGCGCGCCCGTAACCATGATTACATTCGTGCGGCGCGGGCGATGGGCGTGCCCGATCGTACTATCATGCATCGCCATATGCTGCCCAACGCCATGGTGGCAACGCTGACCTTCTTACCGTTCATTTTGTGCGGCTCCATCACCACGCTGACCTCGCTGGATTTCCTCGGGTTTGGCCTGCCCATCGGCTCGCCCTCGCTCGGCGAACTGCTGTTGCAAGGCAAAAACAACCTGCAAGCGCCCTGGCTCGGCATTACCGCGTTTCTGGTGCTGGCGCTGCTGCTGTCTCTGTTAATCTTCATCGGCGAAGCGGTACGCGACGCCTTCGATCCCGGCAAGGCATATTGATATGGCTAGCACTCCCCTGCTCTCGATTCAGGATCTTAGCGTCGCTTTCCGCCACGGCGAGGCGCTAAACCAGGTAGTCAACGGCGTTTCATTACAGATCGAACACGGCGAAACGCTGGCGCTGGTCGGTGAGTCCGGCTCGGGCAAAAGCGTGACCGCGCTGTCGGTGCTGCGCCTGCTGCCCACACCGCCGGTGGTGTATCAGGGCGGCGACATCCATTTCAACGGGCGTTCATTGCTGCACGCCAGCGAAGCCGAGCTGCGCCAGGTGCGCGGCAATCAGATTTCAATGATTTTTCAGGAGCCGATGGTATCACTCAACCCGTTGCACACCATCGAAAAACAACTGGCAGAAGTGCTGATACTGCACCGTGGCATGCGGCGCGACGCGACGCGAGCAGAGATCGTTCAATGTCTCGATCGGGTCGGCATCCGCAACGCCAAAGGTCGGTTGAAAGATTATCCGCACCAGCTTTCCGGCGGCGAACGGCAGCGGGTAATGATTGCCATGGCGGTACTGACCCAACCCAAACTGCTGATCGCCGATGAGCCAACCACCGCGCTGGATGTCACCATCCAGGCGCAGATCCTGCTGCTGCTGAAAGAGCTGAAGCAGGAATTGGGCATGAGCCTGCTGTTTATTACCCATAACCTGAACATCGTGCGTCGCCTGGCAGATAACGTGGCGGTGATGCGGCAGGGGCAATGCGTGGAACAGAACAGCCGTCAACGGTTGTTCTATGCGCCGCAACATGCCTATACGCAGCAGCTGTTGGCCGCCGAGGAGGTCGGCGATCCGCTGCCGCTGCCGGCCGATGCCGCCCCGCTGTTGCGGGTAGAAAACTTGCAGGTCAGCTTCCCGATTCGTCGCGGCCTGTTGCGGCGTACGGTCGGTCAGCATTACGCCTTGAAGGATCTGAGTTTCAGCCTGAAATCAGGGGAAAGCGTCGGCCTGGTCGGCGAATCGGGATCGGGTAAAAGCACCACCGGGCTGGCGTTGCTGCGTCTGCTGACCTCGCGCGGCGCCATCTGGTTTAATGGCCAACCGCTGCATCAGCTCAATATGAAACAGCTGCTACCCTATCGCAGCCAGATGCAGATTGTGTTCCAGGATCCTTATTCGGCGCTCAATCCGCGGCTCAATGTGCAGCAGATCGTCGCCGAAGGATTGGAAGTCCATCAGCAACTCGGCGCGCAACAGCGTGAACAACGGGTGATTGCCGCATTGCAGGAGGTCGGGCTGGATCCGGCGCTACGCCATCGTTATCCGAGCGAGTTTTCCGGTGGGCAACGCCAACGCATCGCCATTGCCCGCGCGCTGATTTTACAGCCTCGGCTGCTGATCCTCGACGAACCGACCTCTTCGCTGGACAAGTCGGTGCAGGCCCAGATCCTGACGCTGCTGAAAACGTTGCAGCAGCGCCACCGATTGGCCTATCTGTTTATCAGCCATGATTTGCAGGTGGTGCGCTCGCTGTGTCATCAGCTGATCGTACTGCGTCAGGGCGAAGTAGTGGAACAGGGCGACTGCCAGGCGATCTTTACTGCGCCTGCCGCAGACTATACGCAACAGTTATTGCAGTTGGCGGATTAACGCGGTAGCTAGAAGGGATATTGTGCGCTCATTGGCTCGGCGATCGCCGCACCGACGTTTTTTAACCGGCACATGGTTGCGCTTTCGTCACAGCGATGAACAAACAGGCAAGGCTGCCCTTCCCATTCCACCACCGCGCAGTCAACCTGGATCTCTTGCAGAGAGGTTTTGAGCTGTTGCATTACGCGCCAGGCTTCATTGCCGTCATGGCTCAGCAGCTTCAGGCCGATCAGGTTGTTATCTTCGTCTAAGCCGCTTAGCGGAATCGGTTCAACCTTGACGCCGGTAAACCCCGTTAGCCAACGATAACTTTGCGGTAAGCGATGCACTACCGAAAGTTGGATACTATCCACATGAAATCCCTAGTTTGAAAAGATGAAACATTTTTTTTACATACAGGGTAACTAAGTTATAGCCGTTAGATACTGACTCTGCCGTGAATGTACGTTATCAAAACGTAAAATTTGTCACAAACAGTTAACGACACCCTGTACTCGCTGATTTCGCATTTTTTTACTGACTGCATGCGCGTGTTCCACGGCATTTTGCGACTCAGCTCGCATTTTTGCGTTATATGTAACCCTTTCCGCTTACAATCTCAACCCTTTTTTCTTGCATAACGATTACTTTTCCATCGCCATAATTTTACATTGTTTAAACATTACCATCTGGGCTGCCGTCATAAACATGTGCTTAACCCCCTGATTAATAATGCTGACACCTCTATTCCCCCGCCGCAGCGCCAGCCACGACACAGGTTTAACACCGATCGTCACCCCGCGCTGGCAGCGCTTTTTTTAGCAAAAAAGCCGCAGCGCATTTAATCAGCGTTTAATTAGCTGACTTATATTTAGCAACAAAAGAAAGATTGCAACTCTCGGCAACGGCTGAAATTACAGGGGAAAGTGCGGGGCGATGCGGTTCGCCCCGGCAAAGTGACTATACTGCGACCGGTTTGACCCGGTTATGGCGAGGACGGCTGGCATACAAATAGAACAATACGGCGATAATGCTGCACAGCGCCATCGAGATCACCATCGGCCATGCCGTTTTGCCCGGCACCAGCGACAGCAGTGCCCCGACGATGGCGCCGATGCTGAACCGCAGCGTACCGGCCAGCGAGGATGCGGTGCCGGCCATATGCGGGAAGTCATCGAGGATCACCGCCATGGCGTTGGAAGAGATCATCGCAATGCAGCCAAGATAGACCGCCACGCCCAGCACCAGCGACCAGAAGCCCAGATCGGCCGCGCTGACCACCAGCAACCAGATGCCCATCGCCAACTGCACCATCAGCCCCAGTCGGAACATGTTGATGGCACCAAAACGGCGCACGTTGCGGCTGTTGACCAACGTGGTCAGGAACAGGAATACGATGTTCAGCGCAAAGTAGTACCCAAAATGCTGCGGTGAGACGTGGTTCAGCTCGATGTAGACAAACGGCCCGGCGCTGAGGAACGAGAACATGCCGGCAAACGAGAAGGCGCTGGCCAGCATATAGCTCAGCACCCGTTTATGGCGAAACAGCGAGCCAAAGTTGCCCAACGTGGTACGCAAATGGAATTTTTGCCGCCGCTCTTTGGGCAGGGTTTCCTTGATGTACAGCGCCACCAGCAGCGAGCCGATCAGCGCCGCCGCTCCCATGCTCCAGAAGATCGCGTGCCAGCTGAACCACAACAGCAGCGCACCGCCGATCATCGGCGCCAGCAACGGCGCGATGGTCATCACCAGAATGACGAACGACATCATGCGCGAGAATTCGTCCTTGGTGAACATGTCGCGCATCAGGGCATTAATCACCACGCTTGCCGCCGCAGCCGCCAGACCGTGCAGAAAACGCAGGTTGACCAGCTGTTCCACCGAGTCGGCCATCGCGCACGCACAGCCGGCCAGGGCAAAGATCAACGTGCCCCACAGGATCACCGGCTTGCGGCCGATGCTGTCCGACATCGGCCCATAGAACAGCTGACCGATGGCGAAACCGAACATATAGGCGCTAAGCGTCATTTGCACCCGCCCTGGTTCAACGCCGAATTCCCTGGCGATTACCGGCATACTGGGCAAGTACATGTCTATCGCCAACGGCATCAGCATCGACAGCAAGCCCAATATAAAGATTAAACCCAGATGAGAGGTCCGGTTCTGTTGCACGTTCAACGACTCCTTTATCAGCCGCAGCGGTTAATTAATCTTGTAAATGCGGAGCGCCGACGCTGGCGATCTCTTCCTCGGTCAGCGGGCGGTATTCGCCCGGCGCCAAATCGTCGTCCAGCCTGATGGCGCCAATGCGTTCGCGATGCAGGTCAACCACACGGTTGCCGACCGCTGCAAACATGCGCTTCACCTGGTGATAACGCCCTTCGCTGATGGTCAGGCGCACCCGATGTTCGTCAAGCTGTTCCAGTTGCGCCGGCCGGGTCAGATCTTTTTCATTATGCAGTTGCACCCCTGCGGCAAAATGCGACGCGGTGTCTGCCGCCAACGGCTGCTCCAGGGTCACCAGATAGGTTTTCTCGCAGTGATGCTTCGGCGAGGTGATACGGTGCGACCACTGGCCGTCGTCGGTCATCAGCACCAGGCCGGTGGTATCGATATCCAGTCGTCCGGCGGCATGCAGCTTGTAGGCCACCGGCTCTTCAAGAAAATACAGCACGGTGGGATGATCGGGATCGTCAGTGGAGCAGACATATCCCTGCGGTTTATTGAGCATGAAATAGCGCGGCCCGTTCAGCTGTTCCAGCACATTGCCGTCAAACGCCACTTCCGTTTCCGGCGTCAGCTTCAGCGCCCCGCTTCTTACCACTTCACCGTCAACGGTGACGCGCTTTGCTCGGAGTTCACGCGCTACCAGCGCGCGGCTGATACCTAACTGCTGAGATAAAAACTTGTCCAGTCGCATGGGGTCTGCTTTGCCTGTCGTTGTTATGATCGCTTTGATCGTATCGCTAAAATATGACGAACCACCGTTGCATCAGGTGCAATGGCTGGCTCGGAGAGGGTGAATCAGTAAAATCGCGTGGGGAAACAGCGATTGCTGTCCGATGATTATAGCGGTGGAAACGGTGCCATGACAGGGCAATTTTGCTGTTGGTCGCAACCAATGCGCACAAACGGTACTATACGCGGAATATTTTTACGGCCAGAGGCGTTATTTCATGGCATTCACCCTACGCCCCTATCAGTTGGAGGCGGTCGAAGCCACTATCACCCATTTTCGTCAACACCCCGAACCGGCGCTGATCGTCCTGCCGACCGGTGCCGGCAAGAGCCTGGTGATCGCCGAACTGGCGAAGCGCGCGCGCGGGCGGGTGCTGGTACTGGCGCACGTCAAGGAGCTGGTAGCGCAAAACCACGCCAAATACTGCGCGTATGGCCTGGAGGCCGATATTTTCGCCGCCGGTCTGCAACAAAAGCAGAGCGCCGGTAAGGTGGTGTTCGGCAGCGTACAGTCCGTGGCGCGCAATCTGCCACTGTTCGACGGCGCATTTTCACTGTTGATTATCGACGAGTGCCACCGCATCAGCGACGATGACGACAGCCAGTACCAGCAAATCATCCAGCATTTGCAGCGCAGCAACCCGCAGCTGCGGCTGCTGGGTCTGACCGCCACCCCCTATCGACTCGGCAAGGGCTGGATTTATCAGTTTCACTACCACGGCTTCACGCGCGGCGACGCCAACGCGCTGTTTCGCGACTGTATTTATGAGCTGCCGCTGCGCTACATGATCAAAAACGGCTATCTGGTGCCGCCGGAGCGGCTCGATATGCCCATCGTGCAATACGATTTCAGCCGCTTGCAGGCCAACGATCAAGGTTTGTTCAGCGAGGCCGCGTTGAACCGGGAATTGAAGCAGCAAAACCGCATCACACCGCACATCATCAGTCAGATTGTCGAATATGCCGACAGCCGCAAGGGGGTGATGATTTTTGCCTCCACCGTCGAGCATGCGCGCGAGATCCACGGTTTATTGCCGCAGGGTGAGGCGGCGCTGGTCAGCGCGGAAACACCGCCGGCCGAGCGCGATGCGCTGATCGAGGCCTTCAAGCGCCAGCAGTTGCGCTATCTGGTCAACGTCGCGGTACTGACCACCGGCTTTGACGCGCCGCATGTCGATCTGATCGCCATTCTGCGTCCGACCGAATCGGTCAGCCTGTATCAGCAAATCGTCGGGCGCGGTCTGCGGCTGGCGCCGGACAAGCACGATTGCCTGATCCTCGATTACGCCGGCAATCCGCATGACCTGTTTACACCGGAAGTCGGCGTGCGCAAACCGCACGGCGACAGTCAGCCGGTACAGGTCTTCTGCCCGGCCTGCGGTTTCGCCAACTTATTCTGGGGCAAATGCACCGACAACGGCGATATCATCGAGCATTATGGCCGCCGCTGCCAGGGCTGGATGGAGGATGATGACGGCCAGCGCGAACAGTGCGATTATCGCTTCCGTTTCAAAAGCTGCCCGCACTGCGGGGCAGAAAACGACATTGCCGCCCGCCGCTGCCACCAATGTCAGGAAGTACTGGTCGATCCTGACGATATGCTGAAGGCGGCGCTGAAGCTGAAAGATGCGCTGGTGCTGCGCTGCGGCGGCATGACGCTGGACAGCGGCCGCGATGATAAGGGCGAATGGCTGAAGGCCACCTATTACGACGAAGACGGCACCAGCACCAGCGAACGTTTCCGCCTGCAGACGCCGGCACAGCGCAAGGCGTTTGAAATGCTGTTTCTACGCCCACACCAGCGTGCGCCGGGGGTGCCCTTCAGTTGGCAGCATGCCGCCGATATTCTCAGGCAGCAGGCGTTGCTGCGCCATCCTGATTTCGTCGTGGCGCGCAAACGCGGCCAGTTCTGGCAAATTCGCGAAAAGGTATTTGATTATCAGGGGCGTTTCCGGCGAGCCAACCAACTGTATTGACCGCCATCCCCCCGCCTGACCGGCAGGTTTTCATTGCCCTGGCGGTGGCTTTCCGTTAAAATGCCGCCCGCTTTACCCGGGTCCGCCCGGCGTAAACGCGAGTAAAACTGCTTTATCGAACCTGTTACTGGGTCGCCTGTAGCAGGGTAAATTTTCTTTCGAGAGAAAAAACAATGTTCACTATCAATGCAGAAGTACGTAAAGAGCAGGGTAAGGGTGCGAGCCGCCGCCTGCGTGCAGCTAACAAGTTCCCCGCTATCATCTACGGTGGCAAAGACGCTGCAATCGCTATCGAATTAGACCATGATTCTGTCAAGAACATGGAAGCTAAACCAGAGTTCTACGCTGAAGCTATCGTTCTGGTTGTCGACGGCAAAGAAACTAAAGTTAAAGTTCAGGCTGTACAGCGTCACGCTTTCAAGCCAAAACTGACCCACATCGACTTCGTTCGCGCTTAATCGCACAACGTTATCGAGCTTTAGTATTTCGGGACGCCGAAGTAAAAAACGCCGCAAATGCGGCGTTTTTTATTGTCTGCGATCCGCTGGCACTATTTGCCACCGTTCAACCGACGCTGTAGCTGGTCGCGCAGATTGGGTGGCGTGCCCCGGATGGTCAAGGTGTCGGTGGCCGCGTCCCAGAAAATGCGCTCGCCCAGCAACATCGCGTCAAAGTTGAGACTGATGCCGCCGCCGCTGCCGGCAAACTTGGTCAGTTGGCGCAAGGTGCCGCGATCCGCCGGGAAACTGTCTTCCAGTTCGTAACCCTGCTCGCTGGAAAATTGCAAAAAGTCTTTTTCGCCCAGCGGGGCGATTTCCGCCGACAGCGCTTGCAGTTCAATCTCTTCCCCTGCCTGCAACTGCTCGTTGCAATAGCTGTACACCTGCTGACGCACGCCCTGCCGTTCGTTTTTGTCCAGTTGCGCATCGGCACAGTAATCGTCTACCGCCTGCAACAGCCCACGGTTTTGCGCCTTGGTGTCCAGGCCCTCGGCCGCCGCCAGGAAGTCCATAAAGAAATCGGACACCTTGCGGCCAACCCGCCCTTTGAGGAAGGTCAGATAACGGGTGGATTCCGGGTTGGTTTCCCATTCGGTCAAATCAACGCGCGCAACGATATCCGCGTGGTTGATGTCCAGATAATGGGTGGTGCTGATGTCCAGCTCTTCGTTGACGCGCATACTGTTGCAGCTGTTGAGCACCGCGATCAGCAAATACTCCACCGCCAGGTAACGGTATTGGCCGAACAGTACCACGCCGCTCTCGGCAAACGGATATTTTGCCAGCTCGTCGCGCAGACGTCCGGTGGCGGCACGGCTGAATGCCAGGAAATCTTCGTCGCCCTTGCGGCAGGTCCGCAACGCCTGCGCCAACTCGCTCTCTTCATTGAACAGGCCGTAAGCCTTGCTTTTGGCGCTGTAAACGCGGTGCAGCTCCGCCATCATCTCTTCCACTGCCGCATTGGCGGGAAGAAGGGAATCGCGCAGCACCACATCCAGCGTTTGTTCGTCGCGTTTTACCAACTGGTGCAGTGCGATCTGGTCAATATCCAGACTCATGATAAATCCTCCTGTTCTTTGAGCGCGTATTCAAACACCGAAGGCAGAGAGCTGCAATTGAAAGATGGCGACGATCCACAGGTCGCGATAAATTAGAGCGGAAAATCACGGCCCTATACGGTAAGATATGGGACTTTGTCAGGTTTTGAGCTCAACTTTATGCCACAATCATCCCGTTACAGTGACGAACATGTTGAACAACTGCTCTCTGAGCTAGTCAACGTTCTGGAAAAACACCATACTCCCACCGATCTCTCTTTGATGGTGTTGGGCAACATGGTAACCAACTTGATCAACACCAGCGTCTCTCCCGCACAGCGGCAGACGTTGGCGAGATCGTTTGCTGAAGCCCTACAGGCTTCTATCCGTGACGACAAAGCGCATTAATACTTAATTTATGGTGACAAACCGTCAGCGTTATCGTGAAAAAGTCTCCCAGATGATCAGCTGGGGGCACTGGTTCGCCTTGTTCAACATTCTGCTCAGCCTTGGGTTGGGCAGCCGCTATCTGTTTGTCGCCGACTGGCCTGCCTCGCTGCTGGGCCGGGTGTATGCGCTGGTCAGCCTGCTGGGGCACGTCAGCTTTATCGTCTTTGCCGGCTACCTGCTGATCATCTTCCCCCTCACCTTCGTGGTGATGTCGCAGCGGCTGCTGCGCTTTATCTCCGCCGCGCTGGCTACCGCCGGGCTGACCCTGCTGCTGGTCGACAGCGAGGTGTTCACCCGTTTCCACCTGCACCTGAATCCGGTGGTATGGGAACTGGTGGTCAACCCGGACCAGAGCGAACTGGCGCGCGACTGGCAGCTGATGTTCATTTGCGTGCCGGTGATTTTCCTGGTGGAAATGCTGTTCGCCACCTGGAGTTGGCAAAAGCTGCGCAGCCTGAATCGCCGCAGCTTCGGCAAGCCGCTGGCCGCGCTGTTTATTGTGTCGTTTTTTGCCTCGCACCTGATTTACATCTGGGCGGACGCCAATTTCTATCGGCCGATTACCATGCAGCGCGCCAATCTGCCGCTGTCGTACCCGATGACCGCGCGCAAGTTCCTGGAAAAACACGGCCTGCTCGACCCGCAAGAATACGAGCGCCGTTTGGTGCAGCAAGGCAACCCGGCTGCTGCTGCGGTTGAGTATCCTCTCAACGATCTCAGCTACAGCGACAAGGGCAGCGGTTATAACCTGCTGATGATCGTGGTAGACGGCATACGCACTCAGGATGTGGCGCAGGACATGCCCGCCCTCACCCGCTTCGCGCAGGAAAACGTGCGCTTCACCGATCACTACAGTACCGGCAACCATGCCGATACCAGCCTGTTCGGCTTGTTCTATGGCATTTCCCCGACTTACCTGGACGGCATTCTGGCATCGCGCAAGTCGTCAGCATTGATCAATGCGCTCAATAGCCAGGGTTATCAGTTCGGCCTGTTCTCTTCGGACGGTTTCAACGCACCGCTTTACCGTCAGGCACTGCTGACCGATTTCACCCTGCCGCCGGCGCAGGTGCAAAACGACAGCGCCACCACGCAGCAGTGGCAGCGTTGGCTGGCGGATCAAGGCAACAATATGCCGTGGTTCTCCTATCTCAACCTGCGCGGCAATGACACAGTGGCATCCGACAATGGCGATACGCCAACGCCGGCCGATTTTATGCAACGCTACCGCAGCGGCGCACGCGAGGTTGACGCGCAAATCGCCCAGGTGCTCGACACGCTGAAGCAACGTGGCATGCTGGAAAAAACCGTGGTGGTGATCACCGCCGAGCACGGCGTTGAATTCAACGATACCGGCAAAGGCCACTGGGGTGCCGGCAGTAGCTTCAGCCCGGCGCAGTTGCAGGTGCCGCTGGTGATCCACTGGCCAGGCACGCCGGCGCAGACTATCAATAAATTGACCAACCATAACGACGTGATGCGCACCCTGATGCAGCGGTTGCTGCACGTTAAAACCGCGGCCAACGATTATTCACAGGGTGAAGACCTGTTTACCGCTCAACGACGTAACAATTGGGTTGCTACCGGCAACAGCGATCTGCTGGTGATCACCACGCCGACGCAAACCATCGTGCTGGACAACAACGGCAATTACCGCGCCTACGACAAGAACGATAGCGAAATAAAGGACGAAAAACCGCAGCTTGGTCTGCTGTTGCAGGTTCTGACCGATGTAAAACGCTTTATTGCCAACTAACTGCTTAAAACTAAAGCAATCAGACGCGGCCATCTTGCAATGGCATCGGGAAAAGGTAGACTGTTTTTATCGCGTCGGCATGTAGCGCAGCCTGGTAGCGCACCGTCATGGGGTGTCGGGGGTCGGAGGTTCGAATCCTCTCATGCCGACCAAACATTCCAGATAGGTCAAGGGGTTAATCGAAAGGTTAGCCCCTTTACTTTATGCACAACACTGCACATGTGCAACACTCAATTGTGCACATCCTTTCATTCTTATATCCATGACGGTAGTCAGTGTGCAGCCCAAGTGCTGCCCCCTTCCCTAGAGCTGCTACAGGCTGCGCTACATGCCATACGCATCAATACAATGTGAACGCATCAGGCTAACGCATTGAAGATAAAGCAAGTAACACAGACTACATGAGACACGGAGCTAGATTATTCTTCCTTTGGAAATTTTCTGGTGAACTGTTCCACCGGGGTACAAGGGGGATATGGGGGGACACTACCTACTGTGCATTCCGTCTAAAATTTATCTCAGAGAAATTATGATGTTTCGAGGTAAGCGCCCCGTGAAGGACGTAGCGTAAGGATTATTTTACAGGTGAGAGGTTCCAAGGCAGCAGTTCGTGTACCCGGTTCGAGGGCCAGTCGTTGATCTTGCCAAGCACGTCACGCAACCAGCTCTCCGGCTCCACCCCGTTCAGTTTGCAGGTGCCCAGCAGGCTGTAGATGATCGCCGCGGCGCCCCCGCCGTTGTCAGAACCGAAGAACAGGTAGTTTCGCCGCCCCACCGCCACACAACGCAGCGCGTTTTCGCAGATGTTGTTGTCGATTTCCACCCAACCGTCACTGCAGAACACGTTCAGCGCATCCCACTGTTTCAGCATATAGCCGAACGCCTTCGACATCTCCGCATGCACCGACAGCGTCTTCATCTGCACCTGTATCCAGTCGTACAGCGACTGCATCAGAGGGCAACTTTTCTCTTTTCTGACCGCCAGCCGAACCTCCGCCGGGCTGCCCCGGATATCAGCCTCGATGGCATACAGCGCCGCTATCCGCCTGAGGGCTTCGCGCGTCAGGTCCGTCGGCCGGCGAACATGCTCGTCGTGGATTTTTCGGCGCGCATGCGCCAGGCACGCGGCTTCCGTCACCCGGCCGTTTTCGTACAGCGCGTCATAGCCGCCATACGCATCCGCCTGCAGCACTCCCCGGTACTCTGCCAGATGACGCTGCGGGTGTTCCCCCTTGCGATCGGGCGAGTACGCGAACCACACCGCCGCCGGCATCGATGACCCCGCGTTGCGGTCATCCCGCACGTAGACCCATAACCTGCCGGTGCGCGTCTTGCCGGCTCCTGGCGACTGTACCTTCACCGGCGGTCGAGTAGACCGGAGGGAACCGCCCCCTCCAGCCGCTCACAGAACCGTACGTGAAGCTCTCACCTCATACGGCTCCTGTTATTCAACCCTTTCTGATCATGAACTTCCAGTGCGCAAACAGCGACTTATTCCGCTGTCTGATACGCTCCAGTACTTCACTGGCGCGACTTTGATGCCACCGGTATTGCTTATAGCGGCACCGGACCCACTTTACCAACCGCCAGTCCAGTATTCGCCATAACCTGTTCATTTCACTTGGATAAAACTTCCCATAATAATTGATCCATCCACGTAGTTGCGGGTTAATTCTGTCCGCGATTTCTTCTGCCGACAGGCTTGTCAGCCGCTGAATATTCCATGCCCGGAATGTCCGGACAATAGCTTTCTGGGCCTTATTGCTTATCGCCGGTAGAAATCCGGTGAACAGACCGCCTGCAATCTTCCTTGCTGCACGGCGGCGGAAGGTAAAACCCAGAAAATCGAAGGAATAGTGACCATCGTTTTTACGTCTGGTCAACGGATGGCAATTCACTATTCGGGTTTTCTCCGGATGCAGTTCCAGCCCGCATGCCTTCATTCGTTCTCTGAGTTGACTGAGAAGCAGACCTGCTTCTCTTCGGCTTCGACAATGAATAATGCTGTCGTCAGCATACCTTTCCCATGAATTATTGGGGTAGTGTTTCTCCAGCCATTTATCCTGGGTGTAGTGCAGAAAAAGATTTGCCAGCAGAGGACTGATGACGCCGCCCTGCGGGGTACCCTTTTCTGGTGAATGACGATGCCCGTCCGGGAAAATGATCTCAGCTTTCAGCCATCGCACAATGCATAGCCTGACCCATGGAGCCGGATGCAGATGATCCACTGCCTTTAGCAACAGAGCATGATCAAGATTATCAAAGAAGCCTCTGATATCCAGATCAATCACCCATTCGTATTTCCAGCAGTTCGCTTTTGCCTGTGCAACGGCATCATGCGCCGATTTTCCCGGTCGGTAACCAAATGAAGAATCGCTGAACAACGGGTCCCACTGCGGTTCCAGTATCATCTTGACGGCCATCTGTGCTACCCGATCGCTGACAGTGGGGATCCCCAATGGACGAGTTTTCCCGTCTGACTTAGGAATTTCCACCCGCTTCACCGGCGGCGGCATATAACAGCCAGAACTTAACCGATTCCAGATCTTGTAAAGATTTCGGGCCAGATTATGCTCAAACGCTTCAATTGTCATTCCATCCACACCTGCTGATCCCTTGTTGGCTTTGACCGCCAGCCAGGCTCTCCAGATAATGGTTTTATCGATCAGATAAGGTTTTACTTTGTTCAAAATAATCATCCTGTTAACAGTTGTTGCTTTAAACAAAGCTGAATAACGTTCCCCCTTCGCTCCACCGCCATTACAGCGCCTTCGTCACTACTACGGGGAACTCCGTCCCTGTACGCCGCATCGGTACTCTTTCTGCGCGGTGTTCTGCCACAGTTTCTCCCTTAGCATCGGCGTGTCAGGTTCACACGTTCCGTATCTGAGCCTGAGCAGAGATCATGCCACCTCAATGCCGGTTGCCAGATGGTCAGTAAACAGGTTTCCACCATCCTTATCCCGGGGTAACGACAAGAACCCGGTTTTGACAACGCTTACACATAACGACACTTGTCCAGTGGTTCACTCGCGTTCATCTTCTCTGCTCCCTACCTGACGACTTCTTGTCGCCTTTTCCTCAGCGCTTCCTGCTGTGGCTCTTTACCACAACAGTCTGAGGTGGTTTGTATCCTCCTCCTGTAAGGCGAATACGGAAGGCCATCTTCCATCTCAGACACAGCATGGGCGGAACCATCCCGGATCCGTCCTTCGTGTCACACTGTCGTCAGCATGGACCTTGCCCGCCTCCAGTACGTAACCATTCAGTGCCACGGCAAGCGGACTCAGCTTTTCGGCCAGGCTCTGCACCCAACGCACCATCGTATTGCGGCTCAGCCCCAGCCCATGCCGGGCATAGATTTCGGACTGGCGGTACAGCGGGGTGTGCTCAGCGTATTTGCTCACCAGGATACGCGCCAGCAGGCCCGGACTGGCGTAACTGCGGTCGAGCGGCTTCGCCGGCAGCGGGGCCTGCACGATAGCATCGCACTTCCGGCAGGCCAGCTTCGGGCGTACCGTTTCGATGACCCTGAAGGCATTATTTATGATGTCCAGTTGTTCACTGAGGGTTTCGCCCAGCGTCGCCAACTCCCCGCTGCAGACCGGGCACACCGTTTCCACCGGCTCTATACGCACCGTCTCGCGGGGCAACCCGGCTGGCAGCCGCTTGCGCGATGAAGGGCGCGGTGCGACCGGTTTCTCCTTCGCCGCTTCCGGTTCTTCGTCGATGGCAGGCTCCGCGACAGCCGCAGCGTCCAGGCAACCTTTGGCGGTATTCAGCCGAGTTTCCATCTCATCCAGCCGCTTCTCGGCCTCGCGGATTTTCTTCGCCAGCTTGTTGCGCAACTTTTCCGAACTCTGGCCGAACAGCTGCCGTCGCAGCTTGTCGAGCTGCGCCTTCAGTCGTTCGATCTCCCGCTCATAGCCTGCAACCTGCCCCGCATAAAGACGGAGCTGAGCCTGTTGCTGCTTTAGCATCGCTTGTTGCTGATGCAACATGGCCTTCAGCAGATTGATGTCGTCAGGGAGTTCGGTTTTCATCCCTCAACATTACAACAGGTTATACCCGCAAGCCAGGCTGATATACGCGCTGAGGGTGTTTCCAGTTGAGGCCTTCAAGCAGCATCGCCAGCTGCGCCGGCGTCAGGTGGATTTTGCCGTCGCTGACGCCGGGCCAGACGAAGCGGCCGCGTTCGAGGCGTTTGACGAACAGGCAAAGACCATCCTCATCGGCCCACAGTATTTTTATCATGTCACCGCGGCGTCCGCGGAAGATGAACAGATGGCCGCCGAACGGGTCGTCGTTGAGCACGTTCTGTACGCGCGCCGCCAGACCGTTGAAGCCGTTGCGCATGTCTGTAATACCGGCGACGAGCCAGATCCGGGAGCCTGAAGGCAAAGTGATCATCGTTTCCCTGCCTCATCCAGTTCGCGTACCAGCGTCTGCAACATTGCCGCCGTGATAGTGCCACTCAGACGTAAAGTGCCGGCGGGCAGAAGCAGTTCACAGGTCAATGTTGAAGCCGTCGTGTTTTGTAAATCTGTTTGGCGACGGTTGCCGCCCGTCGCCGGGCAGGGGCCTCGGGAGCTTTTTCGGGGGAAAGTACGACGGGCAAAAACGCGGCGCCCTGCCGATTATCAGAGGTCAGCTTTCCCAATTTGTATTGATGTCGCCAGTTGAACAGCAGGTTGGCATTAATGTCGTTGGCACGGGCAACCTGAGCCACGCTGACGCCAGGTTTCATTGTTAGCTCAACGAGGTGGAGCTTGAAGCTGTTGGAGTAATTGGGCCTGCGTTGCTGAAGATCGCTGTCTGGCCTGGGGCGGGTTGAAGGAAAGAGTGCCAACTCAAGTTTATCGGCCGTCCAGCTTTCATCAAGTGGCCACATGAGGTTGGCCCGCAGGAAGCGCTGGACCAACTTATGGACAGCGGACATACCAACATCAAGCTGTTCGCCGATTTGGCGGTAAGAAAGTCCGGCCTCGAACCTTAAGCGGAGCGCCTCAGTGATGAAAGGGCGCGAGGGTTTGTATTCGTACACGGGATAATGTCCATTTTCGCGAAAGTGGACATTATCGTGAACAGGGAAACACAGGTGAAGACGGTGCTAATGGAGCGCTTACGTTTCGAGGGGCATAAGAAGGGGTGAGGCATAGAGAATGCGATAGCACTCTCCATAGCCTTTATAGAGGGGATTATGGTTGTGGGGTTGGTGGGTACGTTAAGGAGGAGTATCAGAGCGTAAGGGGAAGAAAGCGCATTGCCCCCTCTTCCTCTCTAGTAAACTTTTTCATCTGTTACCCTATTCACATCGTCCAAAGCGTGAACTTCATAGCAATGAGGACATTCAATGTAAATATCTCCGTAGCGTTTGAACTGCATTGTCTTGTAAAGAAGATAGATGGAGCGGCAATGGGGGCATTGTATATTCTGGTTCTTAGCCCTAAAAGTACAATACTTCTCCTTATCTACACCAGAGAGAGCAGATTCAAGAGCAATCTTTAAAGAACGCCCATCAGTGAACACTCCTGCTAAAAACCATGGTGCATATCCCTGTAGTTTTACGTCTTTAACCGTGTAGCATCCCCCTCTCTTCATAACAGGGATGCCCTTATAGCTGAAAGTGTTGGCGCCATTAAGTGAGGTGAATACTTTATCCCCTTCCTCACGTTCCACCCTCTTTGCTTGTCCAAAATTAGTATTAACTTTATAATTTTTATTCATTTATTGAACCAGTAAATTGGAGAAATTAGCCGTTTTGCTCTCTTTTATTCTTAAACCACTCAGCCGCCTTTGTGTTGTTCCGTAACATTGAGGCATTATTCTTTCCTTTCATATTTTCCTTAAAGACTTCAACAGGGCTTTTAGTTGAAGATGCCACCTCAGATATACCAAACTTTTGTAAGTTCTGACTACGGAGAGCAGACCAATAAGCCGACATCTTCTTATCATTAACCCCCTCTTTCAGTGGAGAGTATTCCTTTGCCTTCTTTTGTTCTTCAACGCGTTTCAACGCAGCCTCAATCATTGCTTCAGCATCTTCCTCTGAATATCCCTCAGAGGTCAATTCTCGTTTGGCACTATCAAAAATACCATCTTGGCTATTACATTCAAAAAAGTCAGTCATTATTTATATTCCCATAAGTAAATTTTATTTATATCATAAACTCCAAAACCAGAAAGCTTATGCATATATCCATCACGCCAGTAATTAGCAAAAGCATTCTTTGGTGTAATTGATTTTTTATATCGGTAATTATCTACAGGCCAGTCATTATAGAGCATTGTACACTCCCCCTAAAGTTTTAAGTCCTAATCGTGCGAGAGTATGTTTAACAGCGTCAGGTGTCCAACGTTTCCCTTTGAGGCTTAATACACCTCGTTCATTTAAAGCATTGGCAAGAGCTTTGTAACCATATCCATAAGAGATAAGCTCTTCAAATACAGGTCTTACTTTTCCATCATACACTTCTACTTTTCTATTTCGTATGTCTTGATACATTTACAATTCACTCCCTTTCAATAGATAACCCCATCCTTTTCAACATAATCGTAACTGACGATACGCTATGGAACTTTCCATGTAGGGATGGAATTTCCCTCTGGTTGAGCGCGTTAGCTAGGGCTGTTGTGCCAAACCCATAGGAAAGAAGCTCTTGAACTACTGGGCGTAGTTTCTCATCATATTTCTTGGTTCTTGATTTACATTGCTCGATAAACATTTTTTCTCCTAGTTTTTTCTAAATACGTCACTAGTTTTACTTAACCATCGCTGAGTGTGTATATTCACTTCATGAACATAATTCTTAATTCTAGAAACCATACCAATAGTAGACAAACGTCTAATATACTCTTTCTCACCTTCAGTAAAAGGGCGAGAGGCAATACTACACGTGGGAGAGTATCGATACTTATGGTAAGCTTTAGCGTCTATTTCAAATATGAAAGTGGTATTTCCTGATAGATTTAACCGCCCTATTTCTAGGTAATATCCCATTGATTTAATAAGGGACTCACACGCGGCGAGGATACTCCTACAATAACGCTCACCAAGAACCCCCTCTTCCTTTATCACCCTGCGCTTACTTAGCATCTCTTGTATAGATTGAGTGGATAATAAAGACAGGTGAGCCATCACTATAATGAGTTGATTAACAGGAATCCTTGTATTATTCGTATGAGAGTTACACGCCCCATAGATGACATCATCCAGCAGATATGGCATGTCATATTTACCAAACCCTTCATTCCAATGTAACCCAGCAAAGTAACTCATAAAAGGATTGTCAATTGCCTTAGGTTTCCTACCCCTAGTTTCTTTATTTATTTCGGCGTTAGTATATACCCCATTCAAAAATAGCTCATCTACAACACCTTTAGCTATTGCGCTAACATCATCATTTATACAAGGTGGTAGTTGATAATCTAAAACCTCTCCCGTTGCTGTATCAACAGCAACATCACCTAACCATTTTATCATTGTTATAAACCTATTTTATTTCGGCGTTAGTATATAAGACCAGAAGATAAGTGAAGCTGGGAAGCTGAACTTTCTTCCTGCGTTCTCATGCACTCTCTGTTAACTAGCGTTAACATTAAAGCTCGCATGAACGGAGTGAATGCATTAAAGAGGAGGAGGATATAGAACGCCTTGTTCATTACCTCTCGGTAATTCACTGACGGCAAAGGCCAAGAGACTTAAAAAACGCATGAAACTTACTCAGCCTACAAGGCTTCGTTAAGTTCCTTGATAAAAACTAATAATGTAAACTAAAGCGTATTAACGCTATAATTAATATAAATATTATGATGCATCTTATTGGCATGGATAGTAGTTATAGTTAATAGTATTATTTAGCTTAGCTATATACTATAAGTCGTTTTTTAAGAAAACGAGTAAATCTTTGTTGTGTTTTTACTACCTATCTGCTGTAACCCACTACAAAATATCCCTTTTTATTTTATGCGTTATCCTCCTCACTCTTCATGCTCGCAGCCATGTTGCGCTATACAGAATAGATTTTGCTACCATTTGGTTAGCAGGAAATACTATCATCAAAGGAGATAGATAAAACACCCTCCAGAACGCCCTCAGAAGGCCGTGGGGGAGTTAATGGGTTAAGGCATGGAGTTGCATTAACTTAAATTGCAACCCGGCAATGGAGCTTTCAGAGAGAGGCTAATCATAGAGCCACCGGCCAGCCTTGGCAGATTCAATCAGCATATCGACAGTTAACGCCGCCGGCTTATGACGATCTGTTTGCATATGTTTGGGGAGAATAGCATTGGGTAAGAACCAAAGCCCCGAGTTTGGAAAGTATTTGCGAAACTCAAAACGAGTCATGTCAACATGCAGTTTATCAGCGTACTCTTCCAGAAAATCATAAGCATCCTCAGGGAGTACACTCTTTTTACCTGTACTCAGCGACGCATCATTCGTCATTTCCCAGAAGTGTTTTCTGAGTAACTCGTGGACTTCATTAACTTCATTCATTCCCGACAACCCCTTTCCCAACGATAAGCTCATAACGATGGATGACATTACGGGTTACTATAGCTAAATCATAGGCTGTCAGAACTGCACCAATCCAAGGAAGCCAGCGGCCAACATAGGCACCAATACTTGTGGTGTAAGCCCACTCGCCACGTCTTAACTTGGCCCATGTAATAGTTTTTTTGGCTTTCTTAAACCTTTGTTGAATTAGCGTACGTGAGGCTATAGATAATGGGCTGGTTCCTGATGTACCTTTACCAGAGACCTTACCGATCTTCCCCTTCACTGGAATCACGGGCAGGCTGACTAACATTGAGGCGATAGCCAGTAAGTCAACCATCCCGCTGAACTGTTT
This sequence comes from Serratia odorifera, assembly GCF_900635445.1. Taxonomy (NCBI): domain Bacteria; kingdom Pseudomonadati; phylum Pseudomonadota; class Gammaproteobacteria; order Enterobacterales; family Yersiniaceae; genus Serratia; species Serratia odorifera. The sequence goes on along the minus strand of NZ_LR134117.1, from coordinate 3,159,470 downwards.
CTGAAACTCATCGAGAATCAGCCACAGGAGAAGTTCATCTTTGTCGAGACTCATTCCGTTGAAAAAATACTTTCCACCCAACTCTTCAACCGTATCCATCTTTCCACATCCTTGTTTATAAATTCACCTTCATAGTAATGGCAATCTCTTGTTCAAGGCAATCAAAGAGATGCACCCCAAAGCCCAAAAGCGATGAAAATCACTGCGATAAGCCCTACAGATTTATTCCGGGTCTCGATGAGAGAAAGGATAGAGGATACGCCAAGTAACAAGCTAAGCGCACCTAAGAAATTCAAAAAAGTTATCGAATGAAATGAAGGGCTTACATACACACCAAAGCACAGCACCGATACAGCCATCAGCACAGCTTTTAATGCATTCCACCTTAACAGGGCTTGAATCTCTTTTTCCGCCCCACTGGATTTAGCCAGCATTGCAACATTCATCCACACAGAGGGCAACGAGTACAGCACACACAGCCCTGACAACAAATACAGAACAACATCAATCATTATCAACCTGACCAGATTAAAGAGGAGGAGTAAAGAGTCAGAATCAGACATCTCCCATACGCCGTCAAATAGGTTGAATAGATCGATAACGGAAAACCGATCGTTAAAATCGATCGTGTTGCTACAGCTACAACAAAGGCGGGGATAACGCCCGCCTTTTACTATCAATCAGTTACTCCATTAAAGCCGCTACACTGCTCGCCTTGATGTGGCTATATCTGGCTAACATAGTGATGTCCTTATGGCCTGAGATACATTGTAGCTGTATCGTATTGAGGCCTTTCTCTGCATATCGGGTGATGCAGGTATGACGCAGGGAGTGGAAGCATACGCCCTCAATCCTTGCCTCTCTGCATGCTCTTCTGAATGCCTGGCTAACTGAGTAGGGACGTAGGCTAAACAACTTGGTATGCCTATACCGTTCCTCTTCCTTCCCTTCACACAGAGATTTAAGCAAGTCTAACGCAGTAGAAGAGAGAGGCACATCCCGTGCTTCTGCGTTCTTCGTCTGGTGGTCGGCCAAATGTATCACCCTCTGCCTAAAGTCAATCATGGCAGGCGTTAGCGCTAATATCTCCCCTCTACGCATAGCCGTCTCCCATGCAAGAATGATGATAGCTTTAGCCTCACTCATCCCCTGTAAGCCACCAGACAGCTTACTCCTACAGGTTTCCACCCTTTCCAGTATCATCTGATATTGCAAAGGCGTAAGTATCTTATCTCTTGGCTTACCAGCCTCCGGCAGTCGTACAGGCTTCACCACATCATTACAGGCTACGCCTTTCTCTGACGCAGCCCAACGCAGGAACCTTGAGAGAAGTTGGAGTTCAAGGCGTACAGTTCCATTAGCTGCTTTCTTTAAGCGCTCCACTTTGTACGTAGCAACGTTTTCACTGGTAATCTTCTCAAGAGAAGTAGAACCAAAGTGCTTATCAAGGTTCACCAACCTGTTGCGGATAGAGTCATAACCTCCCCTTGGTTTCCCATTCTTGGTTAACACCTCTTCCAGATAAACTAGGGACAGCGCCTTAACGGTGCTTTCTGATCTCTTAAATTTTTCTTCACAATCAGATGACCACTTTTCAGCCTCTTCGATTGTAAAGAATGTCTTGGTTTGGGTGGGATGCCCTTTGATTCTTACTTGAGCGTTCCACTTGCCAGAGGGGAGTTTTCGGAGGGTAGCCATGTGCATCAGTCCTACTTTGTACATGACCTATCTATATGAATGCACTAACCATTCCATGCTCTTTATGAGTCATGGGGTGTCGGGGGTCGGAGGTTCGAATCCTCTCATGCCGACCAAACATTCCTTTAGAAACCAACCCGTTGCGGTTGGTTTTTTTATGCCTGTCATAGGGTATCGCCATTGCCCCGCAGACCATGGCAGAACATCTCAACCTGTCGGTGGCCGCCAACGCTCCATCACTCGGCGTTGCGGCACAACGGCTCGCTCATAGCCGGCAAAGGCCGTGCGGCCAGCCAGCGCCACCAGCGACTATACTGCTTAATCATCCCTCCATCGCGGGTTTGCAACCACAGGATAACAGTGAGGTGAGCAGATGTTTGACCACGTAAAATTCGGCGTCAGTGACTATGACGTCAGTAAGTCCTTCTTTCTCAAGGCTCTGGAGCCTCTCGGCGTCAGCATATTGTCCGAGGGCGAGCCGACTTACGGCGTTGAACTTGGCACAGAAAGTAATGTTTCATTATGTCTGTTTCAAACCACGGAAAAACCGGCCCCGCTGCATCTGGCGTTTATTGCGCACAGCCGCCGGCAGGTCGACGCGTTTTATCGTGCCGCACTGGAAGCCGGTGGGCAGGACAACGGCGCACCCGGTTTGCGACCGCACTACCATGCAAATTATTATGCCGCCTTTGTCATCGGTCCGGATGGCCACAATATTGAAGCGGTCTGCCATCAGCCGGATACCTAGCGCTGCCCCCGGTCTGCCCGCCTGCCGGCCGCGCCCGCCCGCATAACCCATACCTGAAACGGGGTTTCTCTGCTATACCTTAAAGGTGCCCTGAGCATGATTTAAGGAGGCTCGATGCAACGTTCAATCCCTCTGTTATTAGCCTTGCTGCTTGCTGCCTGCTCTTCCGGCAGTGGCCCACCGCCACCGCCAACTGGCGACCCCACCCCACACTGCAATGAAGCCAGCGCCGACGCCAAGTGTGCGCCTTCGGTGGGGCCACAAACCTACTGACCCCATGCGGGCGCCATTAGACGGCGTCCGTTTTCCTGCGCCGAAAGCCGTTCAATTAAAAATGAAATAATTAACAATTTTATTTATATCCTGCTGAAATAGAACCTCTTTCCCTGGCTGACATGGCAAAAAATCGAAAAATGGTACTACGCTATAGTGCTACTTGTGGCTATTCACCAAGGAAACATGATGAACGTATTACTGTATCAACAAAGCGCAGCCAGCATTTTCCAGACCACTCTGGGCAAAAAGCCGGCATTAAAAGACGTGGAATACTTTGCAAAAAAACTGATGGACGGTATGAGTACCAGCGAACTTGCCGCCTGGCTGATCCGTAGCCCTGACGGACAACGTCATTACGGTGAGATGTCAAAGGAACAGCAGGTATCGTTTGTTTATAGCAACCTGTATCAGCAACCGCCGTCCTCTAGCGAAGTCACCTCACTGGTCAATCAGTTAAATAGTGGGGAAAACCCTCGGCAACGTTGCTGCCGGCCTGTCAGATGCATTGCTCAATTATCAGGGCCAGGATGAGACGATGCTGCAACAGCAAACCATATTGGATGATTCTATTATGCAGGCACTTTATCCGGGCGTTGCCGATACGCCGGCAGCCCACAGCGGGGCTCAAGATGTACTGGCGCTATTTTTATGCCGTTGGCGCCATCGCCACTGCCGATGGCGTGACTTATTGGGGTAACGTCATCGGCAGTGGAACAAATACCTTTGCCAATGTTGCACAGAAATTTATCGACACCAGACCGGCGAAGTTCGCTGCCCTCAACGACAGCGAGTTCATCAACAAGATTTATGTTCAGCTGTTTACCCACGCGCCCAACGAGGTCGCGGTGAACCATTATCTCGGCGCCATGGCCGAACAGCAGCTAAGTCGCGGCGCCGTTCTCAGCATGATGATTGACGATTTGCGTACCTCGACCGCCGAAAGTGACTCAGCCGCCCAGCAAAAACTGGCGAAGGTAGAACATGTGTACGGTCCGGGAGAAATGCCAACGGCGGAACACCAGGAAACCGTGGCCGCCTTGTACCTGTCGATAGCCGGGCGCGGCGTGGACGCCTCTGGGCTGGAAGCCTGGTCCAAGTTTCTCGCCAGTGGTGCCAGCGAGTACGATCTGTTGAAAATTCTCGCCAAAAGCGGCGAATTCAGCGGAGCCGAAGACTATGTGAAACTCTATTACACCCTGCATGGTAATCAGCGACCGTTAAGCGAGATGGAAAGCCAGGCCATTTTACTGCGCGCGGGCAACGATAAACTGCAGGCCTCGCTAGTAGTGCTGGAGGCCTTCCGCACCGGTGAAAGTCTGATCGGCAGTAACAATCCGGTGTCCGTCAGCAAGATTTTCGAGTTCAATCATGCTCTGGCCACCTCGCTTGGCTACAAAACAATTCCGCAACTGGATGTCAGCCAGGACGGCGGCAATCCGTCGGCGATGTTAACGGCTACGGCTACCATAAGGTAACCGACAGCGAGCTCACGCTCTTTACCTCGCTGGTGCTGCAGGTGAACCATGCCGCGAGCGTCGATCTGTCGCACGCTATGGATCTCGACGGCGTCACACTGACCGGCGATCTGGCCGCCAACCCGACGACCGTCGCTTCGTTGGTCAATCAGGATAAATCGTTAAGCTTGCAACTGAATAACGCAGCACTCAACGCTGCCGCAGGCACGCTGCAGTTGGGCGTAGAAAACGATAATGTGCTCTTCACTGGCGATGCCGATCTCAGCCAGGCCAATCTGAAGATTTATCTGGATGACGGTATCAATACGCTGCGCTGGCAAGGAAACAGCGTCAATGGCGGAGCCAACAACGTCAGCGAAAATTTTTACGCCAGCGGTAAGGAGTTCACAGCCGAAAGCGCCTATTCCATCATGGACGCCAATTTTATTACCAAAACCATTCAGTTAACCACTCAGCCTGATGGCAGCATCACTGGCGCCGTCAGCCATAACCTGAAAAACTTCAGCAACTTCCAATACGTCGAGCTGAGCGGCTATACCGGTACCGGTGAAATTTATCTGGATGGCCAGCGGGTTGGCAACGACGGCGCAAAAGTCTTCGATCGCGGTTTGTATGTCAATATGGCGACCATTAACAACCCTGATCATGACGACGTAGCCTCGCTTACCCAGGATCGGATCGATTATGTGAATGCACAGTTCCCGGCCATGCTGCTAACGGCAAAACCGGATCAGGTTCGCGTTATCAACGTTCCGCTTGAGGATCAACTGGTGATTGCCAACAACCTCGGCAGCGACAGCCATCTGCAGTTGGAAACCGCACATTACCCCCGTATCAACAACGACCAGAAGGCGCTGACGGTGAGTATTATGCGTGATTTGGACGTAGGTTCAGGCGCTGCCCCCAATAAAGGGCAATATATTGATGCGGGCACCCTCGGCCTTACCTCACACTTTGGTGAGCAACCGGCAGGAGCGCTAAGTATTTTTGTCCAGTCGGTAAATACCTCGCTGACCCTGTCCGGCGGTAATAACCACCTCACCGACGTCACCGTTGATGGCATTGGCTTATACAGCAGTAATTATGAGGTTAACCTGCACATCAAGGCCGACTTTAGCGACTCGTTGCAGCATGTCGGCGCGATGCAGGACGACATGCTGCCCTACACCCAGATGCAATACAACCTGACCCTTGACGTCGGCGGTACCGGCGGCGGTGATTTTTATCAAAACCTGCTCTCGCTGCAAGACAACGCACGTTTCAGTGAACTGCTCGACGGATTGAGCGGCTATCAGCTGCGCGTCACCGGCGGCAATGCCGATGACAGCTTCAAGGTTATCGGCAACACCACGGTATCAGGCGGCAGTGGTTCAGGCGTCGATATTACCACCTTCGAGCACAGCAGCGTCGACAGCATGGTGAAAGTCATTGATGTGCTGTCGCCGCTAGACAGGATCGTTGCCGGAGAAGCCGGACATCAATGGTCATTTTCCTCCAGGGCCGAAAAGCAGGATGGCGGTGTACGGGGATTACACCAGCAGCAGTAAGCTGAATGCCCTGTTTGACTCGATTGACGGTGCCGCCAACGGCTCCGCCCAGGCGCTGTTCTCTTCGGTATTGAGCGCGGCGACCGCAGGTGCCAGCGATGGACAACTGGCTGAAGTGGGTGCGTTGAAACTGGGGAACGCGCTGTATGTGATCGTGGACAACAACGCCAATCAGTCGTTTGACGATCGGGATATGGTGTTTTCTCTCGGCGATCGCGACATTTATCAAACGGCATTGCAATTACACTATGACTCGCCAGAGGTTGCCCTGAGCGGTATTGCCGCCGCCCAGCATGAGACGTTTGCCTGACGCAAGAAAAAACCCCAGCATAAATGCTGGGGTTTCTTTTATGGTGCCGGCTACCGGAGTCGAACTGGTGACCTACTGATTACAAGTCAGTTGCTCTACCTACTGAGCTAAGCCGGCGAATCTGTTGGAAAGTCGGTCTGTTTCCGTGGAGCGCAATATAATACAGCCAAACGAGAACAATCAAGGCTAATCAACAGATTATTGATTCAATCGGCTAAAAATCCCGCTAATGCGGTGCTGCGCCCTGCAACTGCGTAACACGCCTGCCCGGCGCTAGCGTTCCGACAAGCGGCGCGGCGTTAAACCCGCTCCAAAAAGCAAAAACCCCAGGCTAGTGAGCCTGGGGTTTGAATTTGGCGGAAGGACAGAGATTCGAACTCTGGGAGCTGTTACACTCGACGGTTTTCAAGACCGCTGCCTTAAACCACTCAGCCATCCTTCCAATGGGCGCAGATATTAGCGATACCGTTCTGAAATGTCTATCGTTTTTTGATAAAAAAATGCAGCTTGCCGCACAAGTGATTAATCTTCAGCCTTTTGGCGGCTTAAAAATGAAGAACCCCGCAAAAACGGGGCTCTTTTGATTGTTTCGCAGCCAGTTATTTAGGCTGTGAGTCGTATTCCGAACAGCTCTGATAGCCCTTGTTCATCACGTGACCGGTATCGTTATAGCTGACGAAATAGGTTTGCGCCTTGCCATCGCGTGGCGCGACCGCATAGGTATCACAGGTGCCCTGTGCATGGATCAGGGTCGCAGAGGTGGACGGCGGTCCGGCGATAGCGCGTACCTGTTGCTTAGTCATCCCTACTTTCACATCGCTTACCACAGGTTCCTTAACGTAACTGGCGGCCCTGTCGTAAGCGGTACAGCCAGCAAGAATGGAAAATACCGCGGCTGTGCTAACGGCTAAAACCAGCTTCTTCGTCATAGCTTGTCCTCTTAACGTGCATTTATTGTCTTCTAAGTCTAGATGGCAAAAGGCTTTTCGACAAATTTCACTTTAACGCTCAGTGCTGTTTTTGCCAAAGATAACGCAGCAGATCGCACAACAGAAACAGCAGCAGACTGATGCCCATCACCGGCAAGGCAAACGCCAGCAATAGCGTGCACACCACAATAACGCTCAACCATCCCTTCGGCGTACGTCGCAATACCAGCAACGGCGAACGCGGCGGTTTAGCGGTAATCCGCGTTGGCCGCCCGCGCCACCACATGACATACCCCATTACCACCATCGCCACCAATCCGGCGGCGAATGCCACCAGCACCAGTTCATTCACCCAGCCAAACAATACCCCCATATGCAGATCGATACCCCAGCGGGTAAGTTTGGCGGCCAGGGGATAGCGCTCAAAACTCACCTTATCAGTGATCTGCATGGTAGCGCCGTCTACCGCCACGGCATCTACCTGGGTCGGCCATCGACGGTCGATTTCACTGACCGACCAGGCCTGATCCGGTGCGCTCGGTTGCCTGATCTCAATTTTCTGCGCGTCAATGCCAGCCTGACGGGCCGCGTGCAGCACGCGATCGTAGCTTTCGGCTCGCCACTCGGGGCGGGTTTGCGGCAGCATCGACATGCCATGTGCGCGATGCTCGGCATGCTCATCCGCCGGCGTCGCCGAGGCGGCATGCAGAGCGGTCGAGATCGACGGCGTCGCCCAGCCAAACTGCTGGCGCAGCACGCTGATATTGTCGCCTGCCCACTGCGACCAGGTCAGCCCAGTGGCGGAAAAGAACACCAGCCCCAGCAGTATTATCAACCCCAGTTGCTGATGCACGCCGCGTATGCCTCGCTGCCGCCGCGCCGCCCTGCGGCGCACGCCCCAGAGAGCCAGCCCGCCCAGCGCCGCCAGCCAGAGCCATGAGGCGGCCAGTTCACTATAGTTACGCCCCAGTTCCCCCAGCAACAGGCTGCGATGCAGTTGATCCAGCCAGGTTCGTAGCGGTAATACGCCGCTGGTGCCATACACCGGCAGCTGTCCATGCGTTTCGGCACTGACCGGATCGACAAATACCGCCAGCCGCTCGGATGCCTGCATGCCGGCCACGTTGAAAAGAACACGGGTGTTTTCGCCCGCCGCCGCTGACGGACGCACCGCAGCAAGCGCAGCCCCGGCCGGCGCGTCGGCCTGTGCCGCCCTGATTTGCAACGCCAGCGGCAATGCCGGCCCCTGGCTCGAATGGTACAGCCGGTCAGCGTAATAATATGACTCGATTTGCGGCGTCAACGCATAGAATATTCCGCTGAGTGCGGCAATAAGCATAAACGGACCGACAAACAGGCCGATATAAAAGTGCAGGCGCATCAGCAATGGAATAAACCAGCTACGGGTAGTCAGCTGATGCTGAATATTATCCTCAGCCAGCGACAACGAGGGTAATCGTTCGGACATTATGCAGTTTCCTTTGCAGGAATAGAGATATCGCCGAAATCTACCCGATATTTTTTTATTTAACAAATAAAAATGGCATTTAAATAAAAACAACCAGAGCGCCGCAATGTATTACGGTGTTGGAAAATTGTGAAAGATGTTACAATCCGCTGCGAATTGTCTTTTCCGCCCGCTCGATTCATTGTCACCAAGGACGCGATAACCGTGAAGCGCTCAGCACAACATCTCCGCATGCCGGCCTGGCTGGGCCTGTTTGCCATGTTGATGATTTTCCTGGCGCCACTAATATCCTCACAACTTGCTGATAAACATCATTTAAGCATGACGATGCCGATGAGTGGACATCAGATGATGCCGCATCATCAGACGCGACAGTCAGCCCCCATGACGCATCATGACGCGGGAGACGCCGGGGTAGATCTTTGCGGTTATTGCAGCCTGTTCCATCATACCCCTGCGCTAGACACAACCCTATTCTTGCCACCGGGCAACGCGTTTCAACCAGCCGCTGTTATTGCCGTAGGTATATTTAGCATTACTCTCGCTGATTTATTCCCACCTTATCAAACGCGCGCGCCGCCAGTGGCGATTTTATTTTCATAAGACAACATAATGTTAATGCCTTATTTTATTGAGGTAGGGTTTACTACATCCGTTAATTAATAAACCCAGACTCATTATTCAAATATTAATAAACTATTTAAAAGCCAAAGTCGCTTAATGCCGGCACATTATCCGGGCGCCGCCCCAACGGCCAATGAAAGTGGCGTTCAGCATCCTTAATCGGACAATCGTTAATACAGGCGTGCCGCTGCACCATCAACCCCTGGTCGTTGAATTGCCAATTTTCGTTACCGTAGCTGCGATACCAGTTACCGCTGTCATCATGCCATTCGTAGGCAAAGCGCACCGCAATACGTGCGCCGTCAAACGCCCATAACTCCTTGATCAGTCGGTAATCCAGCTCTTTCGCCCATTTGCGCTGCAAGAACGCCACCACCGCATCACGACCATCAACATATTCGGTCAGTCGGTAATCCAGCTCTTTCGCCCATTTGCGCTGCAAGAACGCCACCACCGCATCACGACCATCAACATATTCGGCACGATTACGCCAGTGGGTATCTGGTGAATAGACCTGCGCGACACGCAGCGGATCGCGGCTATTCCATGCATCCTCTGCCAGGCGCACCTTTTCTATCGCCGATTCACGGCTAAATGGCGGTAATGGGGTTTGATACTCATGCTTCACCTCGGGTAACTGTAAGTAGACAGAGTTGTCTACATATTTACGCTAGCGCAGGTAGACAGAGTTGTCTACAATCGATGCAGTGAATTTTTCAGGACGGTTCAATGACCACATCAGGCAAAACCTCGGCGGCGCGTCAGCGCATTTTGCTCACCGCACATGATCTGTTTTACCGCGACGGCATCCGCGCAACGGGCATTGATCGGATCATCAACGCCGCCGGGGTGACCAAAGTGACGTTCTATCGCCACTTTGCCAGCAAGAACGCGTTGATAGAGGCATTCCTGAACTATCGGCATCAGCAATGGCTTGACTGGTTTCGCCATACCCTGGCCCAGCAGGTAACTAAACGGGGCGATCTGTTCCGCGCGCTGCCGCCCTGTCTGGAAACATGGTTCAACGATGGCGGTTTTCGCGGTTGCGCATTTATCAATAGCGCGGTGGAATTGGCCGATCTGCTGCCGGCAAGTCTTGAGATCGCACAGGCCCACAAGCAGCAGATGAGCGAGGAAATTGCCCGCTATCTGCCAGCAGACAACCGCCAGCAGCGGGCGGCGATCGTTGCCATGCTGGTCGACGGCGCGATCGTCAAGGTGCAAATCGAGCAACAGGCGCAGGCGGCGCTGCTGACGCTAGCAGAGGCGCTGTCGGCGCTGTCCCTGGCCTGGCGCGCTCAATAATTGTCCCACAGCCCTGGCGTAACCAGCTCCAGCAGATGGTGGTCGGGATCGCGAAAATACAGACTTTCGCCGCCGCGAGGCCAATTCATCCGCCCTTCTATCTCGACGCCATGCTGGGCAAGCTGGCGCTCCCAGGCGGGCAATTGCTGACGACTGACCGCCAGGCCAATATGATAAGGCCCGTGGCCGTCATGCGGCGGAATATAGCCGGTCGGCTCAGGCGAACCGCCAGCGCATCGCCTTTGACAAATAGCAGCAGCACGTTCTGCCCTGCCCCCCCACGTCGTAGGCGCGAAAACGCGCTTTCGCCACCATCGCCGGCAGCAGCAGCACCGTTTCATAGAACTGGCTGGCACGCGCCATATCACTGACATACAACGCCGTTTCAATTACCCGCTCGATTTTCAATTCCATAGACTGCCTCCTGACTGGTCAGCGTCAGCCAAGCATAGTCAGGCGTTGCCAGCACCAACGAGCAATCCGTGCCAAAACGCCGGCAAAAAAAAACGCGGCCCGGAGGCCGCGTTGCTAACGTCACGCTGGTGCTTAGAACTGGTAAACCAGGCCCACGGCAACCACGTCGTCGGTGTTGATACCGGCGGCTTTGGTGAAGTCATTTTCATCCATCAGGTTGATTTTGTAATCAACGTAGGTAGACATGTTTTTGTTGAAGTAGTAGGTCGCGCCCACATCAACATACTTCATCAGATCCTGATCGCCGTAACCTTGCTCGATGTCCTTGCCTTTAGACTGCAGGTAGGCCACGGAAGGACGCAGACCGAAGTCGAACTGGTACTGAGCCACGATTTCAACGTTCTGCGCTTTGTTAGCGTAGCCGTAAGCCGAGCTGCCGGTTTTACCGAAGCGGGTAGCGTTGTAAGACTGGGTGTACATCGCTGCCAGGTAAACGTTGTTCGCGTCGTATTTCAGACCGCCGCTGTAAGCTTCAGCCTTGTCGCCGCTGCCCAGGATGGTTGGGTTGTTATAACCATTCTGTTCGTTGGTACGGTCGGAAGAGAAGTATGCCGCTGCCGCGCTGATGCCGTAACCCAGGTCATAGCTGGCTGACATGCCGTAACCGTCGCCGTTCTGTGCCAGAACGTCACGACCGTTGTTGGATTCGGTTGCGCTGTCGTTTTTGCCCTGGTACTGCAGAGCAAAGTTCAGGCCGTCAACCAGACCGAAGAAGTCATTGTTACGGTAAGTCAGCACGCCGTTGGTACGCTGGAACATGAAGTTGTCAGCGCCGTAGGTGTCGCCACCGAACTCAGGCAGTACGTCGGTCCATGCGCCGATGTCGTACAGCACGCCGTAGTTACGGCCGTAATCCAGTGAGCCATAGTCGCCAAAACGCAGACCGGCGAAACCAACACGGGTGAAGGAGTCATTTTCAGCTTCGGTTTTGTTCAACTGAACCTGATATTCCCACTCACCGTAGCCGGTCAGCTGGTCGCTGATTTGCGTCTCGCCACGCAGGCCAAAACGCATATAGGACTGATCGCCATCAGAACCCTTGTCATCAGAGAAATAGTGAAGACCGTCGATTTTACCGAACAAATCCAGTTTATTACCGTCTTTGTTGTAGATTTCCGCAGCGCCCGCAGTGCCGGCAACCAGCAATGCAGGAACAATCAGGGAGAGTACTCGAAGTTTCATCGTTATTATCCTCGTTAATTATGTCGAGCTATGGCCACTGCCCTTCTGAGCATTATTAGCGCGACTGTGCATTACCATTCTGGTAACAAGGGTTATATTAATCCAGAAAGAAAATGATACCAAGTATCAGATAGTGTTTCAGAGTCATATTTAAAGGTTTCAAGATGTAAATATGGGCGAACTTTAACAAAACCTTACAGACAAAGAAAATACCGCACAGAAAGACAAAAAATAACCTAAAACAATAGAAAACAAACAGATATACAAAACCTTAAATTACTATTGAATACCATACAAAACTTAAGCGCGATAAGCACGTACTGTCAAAATGAAATGTAATCCCAGCATTATAATTCTCTCGCTATCATCATTATTTTCATTATTACCTTCATTATCTGTACGATAATTTCTGTACTTTACAGCCGGCCTACTGGGCCGGTTTTTTATTGCCCCTCTCCCGACTCCTGGTTGAAAAAAACGCACTTTTCGCCCCAAAATAGTCACTTACAGATATAATCACCCTCGCTTATTTGCGCACAAAACGCTAAACAAGACGGCGATATTTAGTCTACGCCTTAATATTTTATCGAATTATTTTTCGTTCACCGTTCGATTATTGTCCATTAAGGCACAAAATATGCGCAAGCGGCGGGTTTTCTACGCCATTACTGATAGACTTGACGATTATTGTTTTAAGTAAAATTTATGAACCGCCAACTCGAAAGCCAATGGCAGCGATTGCAAGCATCAGCGTTCCGCGCCAAATTTCACCTCAATGTCAAAGACCAGGCCTACCTGCAGAATAAGGGGTTGCCGCTGATCCTCAGCCATGCCCGCGATTTTGTCGACCGCCGTTTGGCACCCGCCTGGCCGAAAAACGATGGCAAACAGACGCCGATGCGCGGTCACCCGGCGTTCGTGGCTCAGCATGCCACCGCCACATGCTGTCGCGGATGTCTGGCCAAATGGCATGGCATTCCACCGGGCGTGGAACTGGATGAGCCGCAACGCCAGTATATCGTGCAATTGATCGGTCTGTGGCTGGTACGCAAGGCCGGCGCGCAAGCGGAGGAACATGCAAATCCTTTCGACCCGGATCGCGCTTTGTGATAAAAACAGGGCACAACTTTAGTCGAACATCCCATAACAGATCCTGATGCCCACATGACATCCACTTTGTGCACTGAACAACCAAAACCCGGCGTCCCCGCCCAGATTGCCACGCGCATGGCGTTCTTTGTCGCTGGTCTGGGGATGGCCGCCTGGGCGCCGCTGGTGCCGTTTGCCAAAACGCGACTCGCGCTGGATGACGGTGCATTAGGCTTATTGCTGTTGTGCATTGGTGCTGGCTCGATGCTGGCCATGCCCTTTACCGGTTTGCTGACCGGTAAATTTGGCTGCCGTCGGGTGATCCTGCTGGCTGGACTGGCGCTGTGCATCGATTTGCCGCTGCTGGCCACCATGGACTCGACCGGCGGCATGGCGCTGGCGCTGTTACTGTTTGGTGCCGCGATCGGCATGATCGATGTCGCGATGAACATTCAGGCGGTGATTGTCGAACGAGCCAGCGGCCGCGCCATGATGTCCGGCTTCCATGGTTTTTTCAGCGTTGGCGGCATCGCCGGCGCCGGCGGCATTAGCGCCGTGCTGTGGCTCGGCCTCACTCCGTTAATGGCCTCGCTGGTGGCCGTGTTGGCCATTGCGCTGTTGCTGGCGCTTGCCGGCAGGCACTTGTTGCGCGACAGCGGCGCCCAGGAAGGCAGTCCTTTATTTGTACTGCCGCGCGGCTGGGTGATGTTTATCGGCATGCTGTGCTTTATCATGTTTCTGGCGGAAGGTTCAATGCTGGACTGGAGCGCCTTGTTCCTGACGACGCTGCGCGGCGTGGAGCATAGCCAGGCCGGGCTGGGCTATGCGCTGTTTTCGATTACCATGACCCTGGGCCGCCTGAATGGCGACCGGGTGGTCAATGCGCTGGGGCGTTATAAAGTAGTACTGGCTGGCAGCCTGTGTGCTGCGCTGGGTTTGGCGCTGGCTGTCATGTTCAACGGTGCCATCATCGCGCTGGTGGGCTTTATGCTGGTAGGGCTCGGCGCGTCAAACGTGGTGCCGATCCTGTTCAGCGCCGCCGGCAATCAACGCGACATGCCCGCCAACCTGGCCATCGCCTCGGTCACCACCGTCGGTTACGCCGGTATTCTTGCCGGGCCGGCGCTGATTGGATTTATCGCTCAGCTTTCCAGCCTGACGGTGGCCTTCGGCTGCGTTGCCGTGCTGTTGCTGGCGGTGGCCGCCAGCGCCAGAGCCGTTACTCGCTAATTCAGGACGCACTGCCGTTTATTGCAAAACAAACAACTGATCATCAGTTCAAGCAATATCACCCGCTGTTTTCTGGTGTTTATTGTGCTGCTTTTCGTCGGCATCGGCTTGTATGGTTACAACTATACCAACGCCTACCTGACCGAGAAAAAACACGCGCTGAATACCATTGCCGGCAACCTGCAAAAGCGCATCGACAACTATCGCCATATCACCTATCAGATTTACGACCGCTTCGGCAACGCGCCGCCGCAGGTGGTCGATCCGACCTTGCGGGAAACGCGCCTGCGGCCGGACATTTTCTACGTCGAAAAACCGTATAAAAAGACCGATGCGGTGATTTTCGGTAGCCATGACGGCAACACGCTTGGCGATGATCGCCAATATTTCCGAATACCTCGACGGCCGTTGGGGGGCGAAGACCGAAAATTACGCGATGTACTACCTGAACGGTCAGGACAATAGCCTGAGCCTGATCACCACCCAGCCGCTCAAAGAGTTGACGTCACGCTTTCGTGAAAGTTACCTGACCAACTCCGCCGAAGACCGCCGAGCGGAAATGCTGCAACAGGCTAACCTGCTGGATGAGCGCGAAAGCTTCTCCAGCCTGCGTAAACAGCGTTTCCAAAACGCCTATTCGTTCTCGATTCGCACCACCTTCAATCAACCGGGACATCTGGCGACGGTGATCGCCTTCGATCTGCCGATCAACGACATCATTCCGTTCAATATGGCGCGCTCCAGCTTCCTGCTACAGCCTGATGATGACGACGATCTGGATGACAGTGGCGTTGCCAGCGAAGCGGCAAACGCCGCAACAGCCAGCCTGTCCGGCAGTTGGCTCGAATTCAGCGCACCGCTGCCGAATGCGCCGCTTAACCTGTTGTATCGCGTGTCCCTGTTTAGTCTGACCATTGATATGCTGCGCAAACAATATGTGGCTGTTGATGATCAACGTGATGTTGCTGATGCTGTCGCTGGCCGGTATTTACTTTATCCGTCACCAGTACATTCACCCCCAGTGAAAACCTGGCGGAGGAGCTGGCTAGCGAACGTGCGCTGAATCAGGAGATTATCGCCAGCCTGCCCTCCGGACTGCTGGTGTATGACTTTGCCAGCAATGCGGTGATCGCCAGCAACAAGATTGCCGAACATCTGTTGCCGCACCTGAGCCTGCAAAAAATTGCGCATATGGCCGAACAGCACCACGGCGTCATTCAAGCCACGGTGAATAATGAAGTGTATGAAATACGCATCTTCCGTAGCCATATGTCACCTGAAACCTACCTGTTTCTGCTGAACGATCAGGACAAAGAGGTGATGGTGAACAAACGGCTGCAACAGGCACGGCGCGAATACGACAAGAATGTGCAGGCACGCAAGTTAATGTTGCACAACCTGGGCATCGAGCTGACTCAGCCGGTACGGCAGATACACGATCTGGCCGATCGTCTGCGCACTCAACCCGATGCCGAACAACAGCAGGCGCTGCTGGATCAGCTGGTTAGCGAATCCGCATCGGTATCGGGACTGATCGATAACATCACGCTGCTGACCCGTCTTGAAACTCAGGATTGGCAGCCGTCGCGCCAGCCTTTCAACCCGGCGACGCTGGTTGATGAGCTGCTGAAAGAAATGCTGCCGTCGATCAATCAAAAAGGGCTGGCATTGTTCAATCATTACCAGCTCGACGTTGGCCAGAATTACATTGGTGACGCCAACGCCTTGCGCAAGGTGCTGTCGCTGCTTGCTGCGCTATGCGATTATCACCACCGCTTACGGCAAGATTTCGATGGTTGTCGATCATGAGCCCGAACATCCGGAACGCCTGGTGTTTCATATCAACGACACCGGTTCGGGGCATTTCCAACGAAGAAATCAGCAACCTGAACTATCCGTTCCTCAGCCAAACGCTGGTCGATCGCTTTGATCACGGCTCGGGGCTGACCTTCTTCCTCTGCAATCAGCTGTGCAAAAAACTCAATGGGCAATTGGATATTCGCAGCAAACTCGATATCGGCACCCGCTACAGCATTCGTGTACCAATGGAAATCGAACGTCGGGACGACGAGGAACAGGAGAAATTGCTGGATGGCGTTACCGCGCTGCTGGACATCACGTCGGAAGAAATCCGCGGCATCGTCACTCACCAGTTGCAGTCTTATGGCGCCAACTGCCTGATTGCCGAGGATCGTCAGATCAATCGTGACTACGACGTGTTACTCACCGACAATCCCCAGCGCGCGGACGATTACACCCTGCTGCTGGCCAGCGATGAAGCCGGCTGGCAACAGCTCGACAAGCGCTATATCCGGGTAAATTATAATCTCGGCAGCGCCTTGCTCGACGCCGTTTTGATGCTGATTGAACAGCAGATGGCCGCCCTGGATCAGGAGCAAACCCCGGCGCAACTGACCGCCGACGATCTCCAACTCTATGAAAAACAATTAAAATCAAGTGATTACTATGGGTTGTTTATTGATACAGTACCCGACGATGTCAAAAAACTGTATACTGAGGCGGGCAGCAGTGATTTCGCTGCTTTGTCTCAGACCGCACACCGCCTGAAAGGGGTGTTTGCGATGTTAAATTTGCTTCCCGGCAAGCAACTGTGTGAATCGCTAGAACAGCACATCGCAGACGGTGATGCGCTTAAGATCGAGAACAACATCAGTCAGATTGATTTTTTCGTCAGTAGACTGCTGCAGCAAGGTAGCCAACAACATGAATAACCTGAACGTAATTATTGCTGATGACCATCCTATCGTACTGTTTGGCATCCGGAAGTCACTCGAGCAAATTGAATGGGTGAATGTCGTTGGGGAGTTTGAAGACTCAACAGCACTGATCAACAGTCTGGCCAAGCTGGACGCCAACGTCTTGATCACCGACCTTTCCATGCCTGGTGACAAATACGGCGACGGCATTACGCTGATCAAGTACATCAAGCGCCACTATCCTCAGTTGTCGATCATCGTTCTGACCATGAACAACAACCCGGCCATTCTCAGCGCGGTGTTGGATCTGGACATTGAAGGTATCGTACTGAAACAGGGTGCGCCGACCGACTTGCCAAAAGCGCTGGCCGCACTGCAAAAAGGCAAAAAGTTCACGCCGGAAAGCGTCTCCAAACTGTTGGAGAAAATCAGCGCCAGCGGCTATGGCGACAAGCGCCTGTCACCAAAAGAGAGCGAAGTGTTGCGCCTGTTCGCCGAAGGTTTCCTGGTGACCGAGATCGCCAAGAAGCTGAACCGCAGCATCAAAACCATCAGTAGCCAGAAGAAGTCGGCGATGATGAAACTGGGCGTCGACAACGACATCGCCCTGCTCAACTATCTGTCTTCCGTCAGCATGACGCCGTTGAGTAAAGACTAGTTGATACCATTACAGGGGCCAAACGGCCCCTGATTCATTCTTGCCCTGCCGCCACCGCCATACCTCTCGCCCTTTCGCCTCAGTCCTGCTGATTATTCTTGCGTACGATGGCTGAATACACCGCCAGCGTCTGTTCCAGGGTTTCCAGCGTTACCGGTTTCGACAAACAATTATCCATCCCGGCTTCGATACAGCGCTGCTTTTCTTCCGCCAGGGCATTGGCCGTGACCCCGATGACCGGCGAGGTGAAATTCATCTGCCGCAGGCGCTGCGTCAGGCGATAACCGTCCATATTCGGCATATTGACGTCGGTCAGTACAATATCTACCGGGTTATGGCTCAACACCCCCAGCGCATCAACGCCGTCATTGGCGGTAATCACCCGATAACCGAGCGACGTCAACTGATCGGACAGCAACCGGCGGTTGATCGGGTGGTCATCAACCACCAGCAGGCGAATATCGCCGTTATCCACCGCGCAGGCCTTGGTCGGCTGCGGCAGCTGCATCAACGTTTTGGCGCTGCCGTCATATACCTCAAACAGCCGGTTAAGCAAGCCGATGGTTTCCCGCGGCGTCGAGGTGCTGTGCATCCAGTAACCGGCACGAGTTTCATTCGACGGGCCAATATGGTCAATGGAAAACTCTATTTGCGCCAATAGCGGCGTGGCGATCTGCAACCCATGATCGCTGAGCAGCACGTCCTGTGCCGTGGTGTCCTGGCCCTGATAGCGCAACAGCGTGGCGCCATAGCCGCCGAGAATTTCCATCAGGTAATTTTCCAACCGCTGGTTACGGATCTCCAGCCACAGAGTTCTGCCCTGCCAGGTATCACTCGGTTGCGGCACCGGGTATTGTGCATCGAATAATGGAATGCGGATCGAGAACATACTGCCCAGACCCGGCTCGGACTCTACCGCAATGTCGCCGTCCATCATGTTGATCAGCTTCTCACAGATCGCCAGTCCCAAACCGGTGCCCTGGAAATGACGCTGCACCCCGGTGCCCACCTGGAAGAACGGATCGAACAGGCGGGAGATTTCCTTTTCGGGAATGCCGACGCCCGTATCGCGCACGCTGAACTCAAGGTAGCTGCCACGCGCCGTGACCTGCAGGATAATGCAGCCGGTATCGGTGAACTTGATGGCATTGTTCAATAGATTGGACAGCACCTGCTGCAAGCGCACCGGATCGCCTGAAATCCGCTCCGGTACGTTCTGTTCGATAAAGCAGTACAACCCCAGGCGTTTCTTCACCACCAGCGGCAAATAGTTGCCGGCAATATGGGTGATAACTTCCAGGCAGGAAAACTCCCGCGGCTCAATCTTCAGCTGTTCGGATTCAATCTTGGAAAAATCCAAAATATCGCTGATGATTTTCAGCAGTAACCCGGAAGAGTTGTTCATGGCATTGACCAGGCGGTCTACGCCCTCCGGCAGCGCTTTGGTCTGCAACAAATCCAGGTTACCGATGATGCCGTACAGCGGCGTGCGCAATTCGTGGCTGACGGTGGCGAGGAACATCGACTTCGACTGGCTGGCCTGCTCGGCGGCAGCGGCCATTTCCTGCAGCGACTCTTCCATTTTGACGCGTGCGCTGACGTCTACCAGCACGCAGATCGCCACATCCTCGTTACGATAACGAGAGTGCACAAAACTGATTTGCAGATTGTTATTGTTGCTGGTCATCACATCAACGAAGTTCGCCTGCTGCTCGCAGATGATGCGCGTAATGCGGTCGCGGTCTTCCTGGGTCAGCAAATTGATATAGTTATGCGCCAGTTCGTTACTGAGGATGTTGGTGCCGTCGCTGATGCGCAGGATGCAGATCCCCACCGGCGCCGATGCGACAATCTTGCGGTTGAACTGTTCATGTTCCTCCAGCCGGAACGCGTTGTCTTCCGCCGGCAGGAACATTTTGCGTTCAAATAGCCACGCCAGGGTAAACAGCACGATAGCCGACAGCAGGTTGAGCAGTATCGCGTTGAGGATCAGCATTTTAAAACGCTCGATCACGCTCTTCACCGGCAAGGCATAGACGATGCTCAGCGACGACGGCGGCAATGCTTTTTTCAGGATCAAATCATGGTAGCTGTCGACGTAGCCAAAATAGGTGTGATCTTCCGGATAATTGGTGAGCGAGGAGGCATAACGTTCGCCGTCGGCCAGGCGCAGCACCGGCTGGTTATTTTCATCCAGCAGCGCGACACCGATCGGCAGACTGCCCGGCGTGATGAAATCTTCCAGACGAATGGTCTGTTCGATACCCAGCAACGCTTCCAGTTTGTTGCCGATATAAATTGGCGTCAGAATATACAGATAACCGACGTCTGAGCGTTGCTGGCTGGGGGTTACCCAATAGATGTTGCTGTCTTTGTCCTGATTTTTGGCGTTGCGGTACTTCAGAATGCGTTCATGCAACGACTTCAGCACATTTTCACGGTCGGTCACACCGCTGCTCTTGCCAAACTCGGCCATGCACAGGCTGTCGCCACCGATGAAAAACACCCGGTTCAGATCGTAGGCGGCAACAAAGTTCTCTTTCCAATATTGAATCAGGCCGCTAAGGGCATCAAGCGAGCTGCGATAGGTGGTGTTCAGCGCACAGTCTGATTCAGGGTACAGCGGGAAGAATTCCGGTTGCGCGCTCTTGCCGGGGAACACGCCGCTGAACAGATCGAGACTGCTGACGGAGCCGTTCAGGCGGTTTTCAGCCATGTATTTGATATCACGTATAATATCAGCTGAATGGCGGATATAGCCCTGTGCCTGATCGAAATTGAGATTGTATTCCTGCCGCAGGTCGGACTCTTTTTCGTGCAGGATATTGAGAATGTAAAACGTGGTGAGCAGCGCGCCCAACGACCACAGCATAATCGCCAGTACCCGAAACAGGTAGCGGGAAATTTTTAACGTAGTACGGAAAGAGGCTAAATATTTCAATCGATTACCATACAAAAGTGAGTGGTGACGAACGCTTGCATCTCACGCTGGGCCTGCGTAGTCAGCCCCGCAATCAAACCCTATCTATCGATATAATCCGCGTGGCGAAGTGGCATCTGCCTGCGCAAACCGCTCGCAGAGCGAGCTGAACGCAGCCCCGCAGAGGTGGGAACAGCGTCACGCCACGCAGCAGGCATGGCCGCGAATGCTGAAAAAGGGCCTAGCATCGCTGCCAAGCCCTTTACTCATGCATGGCGCGCCTGACTCAAAAGCCGGCGCGCATCAGAATACGCGATTACGCGTTTTCATCATCCGCATCGTCAACAACCTCACCGTCGTCGCTGTCGTCCAACGGCGTGCCGTCGTCGATCGCTTCACCCGGTTCGATGCTGTCCAGCTCTTCGTCTTCAACCGGCTCCGCTACGCGCTGCAAGCCAACGACGTTTTCATCTTCTGCCGTGCGGATCAGGGTGACACCCTGAGTATTACGGCCAACCACGCTGACTTCAGATACCCGGGTACGCACCAGCGTACCGGCATCGGTGATCATCATGATCTGGTCGGTAGTTTCTACCTGCACCGCACCGACCACCTGACCGTTACGTTCGCTGACCTTGATGGAGATAACCCCTTGGGTCGCGCGCGATTTGGTTGGGTATTCGGTCACTGCGGTACGTTTACCGTAACCGTTTTGCGTGACGGTAAGAATGTCGCCTTCGCCGCGTGGCACGATCAACGAGATGACGCTGTCGCCTTCACCCAGGTTGATGCCGCGCACGCCAGTAGCGGTACGCCCCATCGAACGCACCTGCGATTCAGGGAAGCGCACCACTTTACCGTTGGCAGAGAACAGCATCACTTCGTTACTGCCGTCGGTCAGGTCAACACCGATCAGCTCATCACCCTCGTTGAGGTTGACGGCGATGATGCCGGCGCTGCGTGGACGGCTGAACTCGGTCAGGGCGGTTTTCTTCACCGTGCCGCTGGCGGTCGCCATGAACACGTGACGCCCTTCCTCATACTCGCGTACCGGCAGAATGGCGGTGATACGCTCGTCGGCTTCCAACGGCAACAGGTTGACGATTGGACGCCCGCGCGCGCCGCGGCTGGCTTCAGGCAGTTGATAGACCTTCATCCAGTACAGACGGCCACGGCTGGAGAAGCACAGAATGGTATCGTGGGTGTTGGCCACCAGCAGACGGTCGATAAAGTCTTCTTCTTTGATGCGCGCAGCCGACTTGCCCTTGCCGCCGCGACGTTGTGCTTCGTAGTCGCTCAGCGGCTGATACTTGACGTAGCCCTGATGCGACAGAGTCACTACCACGTCTTCCTGATTGATCAGGTCTTCGATGTTGATGTCGGAAGAGTTGGCGGTGATCTCGGTACGACGTTGGTCGCCAAACTGATCGCGCACCGCCTCCAGCTCTTCGCGGATCACTTCCATCAGACGATCCGGGCTTTGCAGAATAAAGATCAGCTCGGCAATAAAGTTCAGCAGCTCTTTATATTCGTCCAGTAACTTTTCGTGCTCCAGACCGGTCAGTTTTTGCAGGCGGAGATCGAGGATCGCCTGCGCCTGCTGCTCGGTCAGGTAGTATTTACCATCGCGGATGCCGAACTCTGGTTCCAGCCATTCCGGACGCGCGGCGTCGTCGCCGGCACGTTCCAGCATTGCACCCACGTTGCCCAGATCCCACGGCTGCGCCACCAGCGCAACCTTGGCTTCCGCCGGGGTTGGCGCGCGGCGAATCAGCTCGATGATCGGATCGATGTTGGCCAGTGCAATCGCCAGCGCTTCCAAAATATGGGCGCGGTCACGGGCTTTACGCAGTTCAAAGATGGTACGGCGAGTCACCACTTCGCGGCGGTGACGCACAAAGGCTTGCAGGATGTCTTTCAGGTTCAGCAGCTTTGGCTGCCCCTGATGCAGCGCCACCATGTTGATGCCGAAAGTGACCTGTAACTGGGTCAGCGAATACAGATTGTTGAGTACGACCTCACCCACCGCGTCGCGCTTCACTTCAACCACGATGCGCATGCCGTCTTTATCGGACTCGTCACGCAGTGCGCTGATGCCTTCGACGCGTTTTTCCTTTACCAGCTCGGCGATCTTTTCGATCAGACGCGCCTTGTTCACCTGATAGGGAATTTCGTGAACGATAATGGTTTCGCGGCCTGTTTTGGCGTCGACTTCGACTTCGGCACGGGCGCGGATATACACCTTGCCGCGACCGGTACGGTAGGCTTCTTCGATACCGCGACGGCCATTGATGATGGCGGCGGTCGGGAAGTCCGGCCCTGGGATGTGTTCCATCAGCCCTTCGATGCTGATGTTTTCATCATCAATATAGGCCAGGCAGCCGCTGATAACCTCAGACAGGTTGTGCGGCGGAATGTTGGTGGCCATACCGACGGCAATCCCCGATGAGCCGTTAACCAGCAGGTTGGGGATCTTGGTAGGCATCACTGCCGGGATCTGTTCGGTACCGTCGTAGTTAGGCACGAAGTCGACGGTTTCCTTTTCCAGGTCCGCCAGCAGTTCGTGAGCAATTTTAGACATGCGTACTTCGGTATAACGCATTGCCGCGGCGGAATCGCCATCGACGGAACCGAAGTTACCCTGACCGTCCACCAGCATGTAGCGCAGCGAGAACGGTTGAGCCAGACGCACGATGGTGTCGTAAACCGCACTGTCACCGTGTGGGTGGTATTTACCGATCACGTCCCCGACGACACGGGCGGATTTTTTATAGGGTTTGTTCCAGTCGTTACCCAGTACATTCATCGCGTACAGAACGCGGCGGTGCACCGGCTTCAGCCCATCACGAACATCTGGCAGCGCACGTCCGACAATGACGGACATCGCGTAATCCAGATACGAACTTTTCAATTCGTCTTCGATGTTTACCGGTGTGATTTCTCTGGCAAGGTCGCTCATGGAGCTGCTATCCCTCATACTGAATGATTCATCTGCCCTGGCATAGTGCCAAAGGTGTAAAACTATATCACAAAGCAGGCTTTTCGGAAAAATAACCGGCGCTGTTTGCTGGAATTTGTGCATAACCGTGCGCTAAAAACGCATCGGTTGCGACAGCGCCGCGCGGTAACATGTATAATCCGCCGCAAAGAGAACCAGGAGTCCAACACGCTCATGAATGCAGAATCATCCAGCCGCGCACAAAACGTCGACCATCAGGAAATCGCCAAATTCGAGGCCGTCGCCTCGCGCTGGTGGGATCTGGAAGGCGAATTCAAACCGCTGCACCGCATCAACCCGCTACGCCTGAATTACATCATGCAACGCGCCGGCGGCATCTTTGACAAACAGGTGCTCGACGTCGGCTGCGGCGGTGGCATCCTGGCGGAAAGCATGGCGCGCGAAGGCGCCCGGGTCACCGGACTGGACATGGGTGCGGAACCCTTGCAGGTGGCTCGGCTGCATGCGCTGGAAAGCGGCGTCGATGTGACCTACGTTCAAGAAACGGTAGAAAGTCACGCCCATGCCAACCCACAGCAATATGACGTCGTCACCTGCATGGAAATGCTTGAACACGTGCCGGATCCGGCGTCGGTGGTGCGAGCTTGTGCGCATCTGGTCAAACCGGGGGGTCACGTGTTCTTCTCCACCATCAACCGCAACACCAAAGCCTGGCTGATGGCGGTGATTGGCGCCGAATATGTATTGAAAATGGTTCCGCAGGGCACCCACGATCGTAACAAGTTTATCAAACCGTCGGAATTGATAAGTTGGGTAGATGGTACCTCTCTGCGCGAAAAGCACATGATTGGCCTGCATTACAACCCGATTACCGATCGTTTTAAGCTGGGTCGCAACGTAGATGTGAACTATATGGTTCATACCCAGCACGAAGGTTGATGTGCTAAAGGCGGCGCCGGCGCTGGATTTGGCTTATGTTGCCCGACGCCGCCATTAGGAAAAATGCCTAATTTTTCCACGTTCGTTGCAAAAATAGCGCGTAAAGGGTTTTTAAGAATATTAAAACAGATCAATATGCCGTTTTTTTCTAACGTTTAAGAAATCGGCAATCGATCATGTTTTTGCAATCGTGCGGAAAATCTTATCCCGCTTATTGACAAGCTTCCGGGGCCAGACACCACGCGCATTGCGAACCAACAGCCACAATTCACCCCCAAGTTATCCACAAAATCGAGCCATTTTGTTCACTTGCAAATAGGCCAGGTTCTCACTATCTTGTTACCTCACCGACACACACCCCCTATATATAGTGTTTACATACTGAGCAGAGCTACTACACTTTTGGCTGGGAACACTATACGGACAGGTAAAACAGCACATGAACCAAAGTCTGCTTGTAACTAAACGCGATGGCCGCAAAGAGCGCATCAACCTCGACAAAATCCACCGAGTCATCGACTGGGCTGCGGAAGGTTTAAACAACGTCTCGGTATCTCAAGTAGAGTTGCGTTCTCACATCCAGTTTTATGACGGCATCAAAACTGCCGATATCCATGAAACCATCATCAAGGCCGCTGCCGATCTGATCTCGCGCGATGCGCCCGATTACCAGTATCTGGCCGCGCGCCTGGCGATCTTCCACCTGCGCAAAAAAGCCTACGGTCAGTTTGAGCCGCCGAAGCTGCATGCTCACGTGGTGCGTATGGTCGAAATGGGTAAATACGATAAGCATCTGCTGGAAGACTACAGCACTGAAGAGTTCGAGCAGATGGACTCCTTTATCGATCACTGGCGTGACATGAACTTCTCCTACGCGGCCGTCAAGCAGCTTGAAGGGAAGTACCTGGTGCAAAACCGCGTCAGCGGCGAGATCTATGAGAGCGCACAGTTCCTGTACATTCTGGTTGCGGCTTGCCTGTTCTCCAACTACCCGCGTGAAACCCGTCTGGACTACGTAAAGCGGTTCTACGACGCGATTTCCACCTTCAAGATTTCGCTGCCAACGCCGATCATGTCCGGTGTACGTACGCCGACCCGCCAGTTCAGCTCCTGTGTGCTGATCGAATGCGGTGACAGCCTGGACTCGATCAACGCCACCTCCAGTGCGATTGTGAAATACGTTTCCCAACGTGCAGGCATCGGCATCAACGCCGGCCGCATCCGTGCGCTGGGTAGCCCGATCCGTGGCGGCGAAGCTTTCCACACCGGCTGTATCCCGTTCTACAAACACTTCCAGACTGCGGTGAAGTCCTGTTCACAGGGCGGCGTGCGCGGCGGTGCTGCCACATTGTTCTATCCGATGTGGCATCTGGAAGTGGAAAGCCTGCTGGTATTGAAGAATAACCGCGGCGTCGAAGGCAACCGCGTCCGTCATATGGACTACGGCGTGCAGTTGAACCGCCTGATGTATCAGCGCCTGATCAAGGGCGGCGACATCACGCTGTTTCAGCCCGTCTGACGTACCTGGCCTGTACGACGCGTTCTTTGCCGATCAGGACGAGTTCGAACGTCTGTACACCCAGTACGAACAAGACAGCAGCATCCGCCAGAAGCGGGTCAAAGCGGTTGAACTGTTCTCGTTGATGATGCAGGAACGCGCCTCTACCGGCCGTATCTACATTCAGAACGTTGACCATTGCAACACCCACAGCCCGTTCGATCCGCAGATCGCGCCGGTACGTCAGTCCAACCTGTGCCTGGAAATCGCCCTGCCGACCAAGCCATTGGATGACGTGAACGACGAAAACGGCGAAATCGCGCTCTGTACGCTGTCCGCCTTCAACCTGGGTGCCATCGACAGCCTGGACGATCTGGAAGAACTGGCGACCCTGGCGGTACGCGCGCTCGACGCCCTGCTCGATTACCAGGACTACCCGATCAAGGCCGCTTACCGCGGTGCGATGGGCCGTCGTACGCTGGGTATCGGCGTGATCAACTTCGCCTATTATCTGGCGAAGAACGGCGTGCGCTATTCCGACGGCAGCGCCAACAACCTGACGCACAAGACCTTCGAAGCGATTCAGTATTACCTGCTGAAGGCCTCCAATCGTCTGGCGCAGGAACAGGGCGCCTGCCCGTGGTTCAACGAAACCACCTATGCCCAGGGCATCCTGCCGATTGATACCTACAAGAAGGATCTGGATGGTATCTGCCAGGAGCCGCTGCACTACGATTGGGAAACGCTGCGTAAGGAAATCCAGGAAACCGGCCTGCGCAACTCTACCCTGTCGGCGCTGATGCCATCGGAAACCTCTTCGCAGATTTCCAACGCCACCAACGGCATTGAACCGCCGCGCGGCCACATCAGCATCAAAGCGTCGAAAGACGGCATTCTGCGCCAGGTGGTGCCGGAATACGAACGTCTGAAGGATGCCTACGAACTGCTGTGGGAAATGCCAAGCAACGACGGTTACCTGCAGTTGGTCGGCCTAATGCAGAAGTTTATCGACCAGTCGATTTCTGCCAACACCAACTACGACCCAACCCGTTTTGCGGGCGGCAAGGTGCCAATGAAGCAGCTGTTGAAAGACCTGCTGACCACCTACAAGTTTGGTGTGAAAACCCTGTATTACCAAAACACCCGTGACGGCGCGGAAGACGTGCAGGAAGACATGCTGCCGGCCAAAAGCGCTGATGACGACTGCGAAAGCGGCGCCTGCAAAATTTAAGTTTTAACGCTAAGGGCCGAATGTTCGGCCCCTACACTGTTTTCCACGTAGGGGTCGACGTAATCCGGCCTGTCTCTGTGTGGTTTCAAAGGATTCCGGCTTATGGCTTACACCACTTTCTCTCAGAATAAAACGATCAGCTGCTCGAGCCGATGTTCTTCGGCCAGTCGGTCAACGTGGCGCGTTTCGACCAGCAGAAACATGAAATTTTTGAAAAGCTGATCGAAAAACAGCTGTCCTTCTTCTGGCGTCCGGAAGAGGTAGACGTTTCCCGCGATCGCATTGACTATCAGGCGCTGCCGGACCACGAGAAACACATTTTCATCAGCAACCTGAAGTACCAAACGCTGCTGGACTCGATTCAGGGTCGTAGCCCGAACGTCGCGTTGCTGCCGCTGATCTCGATTCCCGAGCTGGAAACCTGGATTGAGACCTGGTCGTTCTCGGAAACCATTCATTCTCGCTCCTACACTCACATCATCCGTAACATCGTCAACGATCCGGCGCTGGTGTTTGACGATATTGTCACCAACGAAGAGATCAAAAAACGCGCGAAAGACATTTCCGGCTACTACGACGATCTGATCGAAATGACCAGCTATTACCATCTGCTGGGAGAAGGCACTCACCAGGTGAACGGCCAGAGCGTGACCGTCAGCCTGCGCGCGCTGAAAAAGCAGCTTTATCTGTGCCTGATGAGCGTTAACGCGCTGGAAGCCATTCGCTTTTACGTCAGCTTCGCCTGTTCGTTTGCATTCGCCGAGCGCGAACTGATGGAAGGCAATGCCAAAATCATCAAGCTAATCGCCCGTGACGAAGCGCTGCACCTGACCGGCACGCAACATATGCTGAACCTGATGCGCTCCGGTGCCGATGACCCCGAGATGGCCGAAATCGCCGTTGAATGCCAGCAGCAATGCTACGATCTGTTCGTCCTGGCGGCCCAGCAGGAAAAAGAGTGGGCGGAATACCTGTTCAGTGGCGGTTCGATGATCGGCCTGAACAAAGACATCCTGTGCCAGTACGTCGAGTACATCACCAATATCCGCATGCAGGCGGTGGGACTGGGCGCGCCGTTTAAAACCCGCTCCAACCCGATCCCGTGGATCAACGCCTGGCTGGTGTCCGACAACGTTCAGGTGGCACCGCAGGAAGTGGAAGTCAGTTCTTACCTGGTCGGCCAGATTGATTCTGAAATCAACGCCGACGACCTGAGCGACTTCGAACTGTAAGATGGCAACGCCAACCGTGACGCTGCGTACTTCCGGTATGCAGCTGGCCTGCCCAAACAGTGAACGCTGCCTGCTCGAGGTGCTGGAACTGCATGACGTACAGGTTGAATACCAATGCCGTTCCGGTTATTGCGGCGCCTGCCGTCTGAAACTGGTCAAGGGTGAAGTGGCATACCAGCAACAGCCGCTGGCGTTTATCAACGACGGCGAAATCCTGCCCTGCTGCTGTATGCCGCTGGTGGATATCGAGCTGGAAATCTAATCGGCTGGGGGCCTGAAACCGCGCCGAAGAGCAAAAGGCGGGGTTGCCCCGCCCTATGCTTTATCTGCAGCCCCATGCTGTTTGAAGTCAGTCTGGGGCTTTTATCTGCCTGCCTTGTCACACCATGGTCAAGACCAACAGTCTCCCGCATCCGCCAGCCGAACAACAGCATTACCCCACAACGAATACTCCCTATAATATTGTGATTTATAAGTGATATTTCAGTATTATCAACAATACCCTATTCGATGGTTTCCACAATCTCCAACCAGCCGTTTTTGCCGCAAACGGGCCCGCCGGCCAGCCAGCGACGCAGCATGTCCAGCGCCAGCATCGCGACCGATTCCTGGCGTAAACGCAAGCCGTGGCGCGACGCGCGATAACGCACGGTTTGGCCAAAACGGCCCTGCGACGTATACAGTGCGACGCTGACCTGTTCACCCTGCATGGCGCTCACCGCCAGCGTCAACGGTGCGCCCGTCAGTTGCGCCAACGACTGCGCGCGTGCCAATAACAACGCCAGGGTTTCGCTACAGTAATCCGGCAGCAGTTCGCCGCCGGCCAGCGGAGCGCCGGCACTCTGTAACTGCAGATTGATCAACCCGGCGCTGAACTGCTCGCTTAACGCCAGTTTCAAGCCCCGTTGATGCAACTGCTCGGCGAGCAACGCCGGCAGACCAACGGTACCTTCGAAGATGGTGTTATCCCCTGCGACCTGACGCACGCGCTGCCAGGCGCTCTCCATCGCCGCACGCTGCGCAACTGGCCCGGTCAACTTGAGTTCGATTATCGGGCTGGACGAGCGATACCCCAGCACCACCTCCGGCGGCAGCGGCATGCCGTCCAGTTCGGCAGCCAGATCGCTTTCAGAAGTGCCAAAAGTGGTCAAACGCAGGCACAGAGGCGGTTCCGGTAAGCGAAACCGTTGCTGTAGACGCGGTAAAATCTGCTGTTCCACCATCACTTTAAATTCCGACGGCACGCCGGGCGTGAAGAACATCCAGCATTTATTCAGTTGCAGCGCAAAACCACAGGCGGTGCCAACGCTGTTATCCAGCATCTCGGCATTGGCCGGGATGTGCGCCTGCTTGCGGTTGGACGCGGCCATCGGGCGTCCCCGCTCGGCAAAGAAGGCCTCCATGCGGGCGATCCATTGCGGCTGCTCAATCAGCTCAACGCCGGCCGCCCTGGCTGCCGCCAACGCGCTGAGATCGTCACTGGTCGGCCCCAGCCCGCCATTGACGATCAGCACGTCGGCAATCTGGCTACGCTCCTGCAAGGTTGCGATCAGGGAGGAGAGACTGTCCCCGACCGTTTCACGCCCAGTCATCGGCAGCCCTTGCTGAAACAGATAATCTGCCAACCAGGCAGCATTGGTATCAATAATTTGTCCATGCAGCACCTCATCACCGGTGCTGAGCATTTCAACCCTTAACATTGATCTCTCCCACATTTTCTGGTCATTCCACTATAGAAGCCTGTAAATAACTTTTCACCGTTGGAGAGGGTTTTATTGCTGCATAACGCATTTTTTTGCGCTGGCGTGCCGCTCGCATGATCGTAACGATAACTGTACAGTATGCGTAACGCTCATTTGACACAAAATCACCGTTCAACTATCCTGCCGCACACTGAATTGATTACCTATAATTTTCCAAAATCATTGGTTGGTAGAGAAAAACGTGAAGAATCGCACTCTTGGCAGTGTTTTTATCGTGGCAGGCACCACCATTGGCGCCGGCATGCTGGCCATGCCGCTGGCAGCCGCCGGCGTCGGTTTCGGCGTCACCCTGGCTTTACTGGTCGGGCTATGGCTGTTGATGTGTTATACCGCTTTGCTGCTGGTTGAGGTTTATCAGCACGAGCAGGCCGATACGGGCCTTGGTACCCTGGCGAAGCGCTACCTGGGCGGCGGCGGACAGTGGCTGACCAGCTTCAGCATGATGTTTCTGATGTATGCCCTGACCGCGGCCTACATCAGCGGAGCGGGGTGAGCTGCTGGCTGCCAGCCTCAGCCAATGGACCGCGTACAGCGTCCCGGCATCACTCGGCGTGTTGTTGTTCACCGTGGTGGCGGGCGGCGTGGTGTGCATTGGCACCCATTCCGTCGATCTGTTCAATCGCATTTTATTCAGCGCCAAAATCGTCTTTCTTATCGTCATGCTCGGTCTGATGCTGCCGAATATTCACCAAACCAATCTGATGACTTTACCGTTGGAACAAGGACTGGCGCTGTCGGCCATCCCGGTAATTTTCACCTCGTTTGGCTTCCATGGCAGCGTACCGAGCATTGTTAATTACATGGGCGGCAATATCCGCAAGCTGCGCTGGATATTTATCGTCGGCAGCGCTATCCCGCTGGTCGCCTATATCTTCTGGCAGTTGGCGACGCTGGGCAGCATCAGCTCCAATACCTTTGTCGGTATCCTGGCGCAGCAGGCGGGCTTGAACGGCTTGTTACAGGCGGTGCGTGACGTGGTAGCCACGCCGCACGTTGAGCTGGCGGTGCATCTGTTTGCCGATCTGGCGCTGGCAACCTCGTTCCTTGGGGTATCACTGGGGCTGTTCGATTTTCTGGCCGATTTGTGCAAGCGCCAGGATAATGCCCGCGGCCGCTTGCAGACCGGGTTGATCACCTTCCTGCCACCGCTGGTGTTCGCGCTGTTTTACCCGCGCGGCTTTGTGCTGGCATTGGGGTTTGCCGCCATCGCCCTGTCGGTATTGGCGCTGCTGCTGCCGTCGCTGCTGGTGTGGAAAACCCGCCGACAGCATCAGGCGCGCTACCGTGTCTGGGGGGGAACCCCGGCGCTGGCGGTGGTGTTTATCTGCGGCATCACCGTCATCGCCATTCAACTGGGCATCGCCAGCGGCATGCTGCCCGCCGTCGGCTAGAGAGAAAACCGACGTAAAAAAGGCGCGAAACCGTTCGCGCCTTGAACCGGTTCACAGCCGTTAGAAATCCAGGCTGGCGCCGAGGTACGGGCCGTCAGCCAGTACGTTGTCGCGGTGGCCGTCCTTCCCTGCCATCTCGATATAACGATAACCGGCGGTCACCGACAATGGACGGAAAACGTTCCAACGCACGCCGGCATTGGCTTCGCTATATTTGTCCACGCCGCTGGAGAGCGAGTCCGGGGCATAATACCCTTCGCCAAACAGTGCGAAATGCTCGCCCAACGGCAGCCGCAAGCCGCCGCCTACCGCGACCGCATAACCGTCATCACCGTCTTTTGGCCCAAGATACAGCGCCTTGCCACCGACCGTTGCCATCAGAGGCCCCAGCGGTAGGTTCAAGCCCAGCCCCAGCCCGGCGATATCGCCGTCATTGTCGCTGTGCGCCCAGTTGCCGCTGACCGCCAGTCCAGCCGAGGTGGTGCCAAAGCCCACGCCGAGATTGGTATAGTGTTCCCCCGCTTCGCCGGTAACGCTGATGGCATTGGCGGAGCCAGCCACAAGCAGCAAGCCTGCTGCACACGCGACTAAAGTCTTTTTCATTGTGTCCTCTTCGTCATTTTTTCATCATCAATGATGTATTAACCTGGTTTGTTGCGCTGGAGAGTGTAACCGAACGGCGGCGCCAGATGTTCGGCAGCAGGTCAAAAAATCTCTCAATCTTTCAGCAAATTGTAAATAAGTGATCCATTTCTGAACGTTATCACAACGATAACTACCGCCTATTTGCTGAGGCTGAATAATAGCGCTACAACTAATAATGACTTTGACAAAGGTCAGGGTGAGATTTTCCCTGCGCCATAGAATTGTGGACGTGAAGTCACCCGAGTATGAGCTGTCACACCTAAATGCAGTACCGTAAAGGAGCACATGATGAGCAAGAAAGGATTGACCACCGCTGCCGGCGCGCCGGTAGTAGATAACAATAATGTCATTACGGCAGGTAAACGCGGCCCGATGCTGCTTCAGGACGTCTGGTTCCTGGAAAAGCTGGCTCACTTTGATCGCGAAGTTATCCCGGAACGCCGCATGCACGCCAAGGGTTCTGGCGCTTACGGCACCTTCACCGTCACTCACGATATCAGCCAATACACACGCGCCAAGCTGTTCTCTGACGTTGGCAAAAAAACCGAGATGTTTGTTCGATTCTCCACCGTTGCCGGCGAACGCGGCGCAGCGGATGCCGAACGTGACATTCGCGGCTTTGCCATGAAATTTTACACCGAAGAAGGCAACTGGGATCTGGTCGGCAACGACACGCCGGTGTTTTATCTGCGCGATCCGCTGAAGTTCCCGGATCTCAACCACGTGGTCAAGCGCGATCCCCGCACCAACCTGCGCAATCCGGTGTACAAATGGGACTTCTTCTCGCACCTGCCGGAATCACTGCACCAGTTGACCATCGACTTCAGCGATCGCGGCATTCCCAAATCCTATCGCCATATGCACGGCTTTGGCAGCCATACCTATAGCTTTATCAACGCCGACAACCAGCGTTTCTGGGTAAAATTCCACTTCCGCTGCCAGCAGGGTATTGAAAACCTGATGGATGATGAAGCAGAAGCGATCATTGCCAAGGATCGCGAAAGCTCGCAGCGCGATCTGTTCGACGCCATCGAACGCGGCGACTTCCCACGCTGGAATCTGCAGGTGCAGATCATGCCGGAGCATCAGGCCTCGCAAACTCCTTATAACCCGTTCGATCTGACCAAAGTCTGGCCGCACGCCGACTTCCCGTTGATTGACGTCGGCTACTTCGAACTGAACCGCAACCCGGATAACTATTTCTCGGAAGTGGAGCAAGTGGCCATGAACCCGGCCAATGTGGTGCCCGGCGTCAGCTTCTCGCCGGACAAAATGTTGCAGGGACGTTTATTCTCTTATGGCGATGCGCACCGCTATCGCCTGGGCGTAAACCACCATCAGATCCCGGTAAATGGTGCCAAATGCCCGTTCCACAACTACCACCGCGATGGTGCGATGCGCGTGGACGGCAACAGCGGCAATGGCCCAACCTACGAGCCGAACAGTTTCGGTCTGTTCCAGGAGCAACCGGACTTTAGCGAACCACCATTAAGCATCGAGGGCGCCGCCGATCATTGGAATCATCGTGAAGATGATGATTACTACAGCCAACCGCGCGCGCTGTTCGAACTGCTGACGGAAGAAGAACACCAGCGTATGTTTAACCGCATCGCCGGTGAGCTGTCGCAGGTGCCGGAAGCGATCCAGCGCCGCCAGATAGCGCTGTTCACCAAGGTTCATCCGGCATACGGCGCCGGCGTCGCCAAGGCGTTGGGCATCCAGTAAGCGTCATCTTGGCAGGGGTGTCACACACCCCTGCGTTTCAAGGCGACGCTACTGCCGCACCGATTGCGCCGCCCACTCCTGTACCTGCCGTCGAGCCACCTTGATTCCGCCGTTTTTCAACGCTGCCGGCAAACGTAGCAACGCCACCGGCCGTTGGAAGTTGGCCAATCGCGCCTGCGACCAGGCCAGCAAGGCGTCCAGCGTCAGCTCTCCCTCCGCCTCGACCACCGCCACCGGCCGCTGGCCGAATTCGGCATCGTCGACCGGTACCACAAACACCTGTGAAATCTGCGGGTGCTCGGCAAATATCCGCTCCAGGTCTTCGGGTTGTACGCCTTCGCCACCGCAAAAGAACAGATTGTCCAAGCGGCCAAGGATACGCAGTTCGCCCTGTTCCATCACCCCGCGATCGCGCGTATGAAACCAGCCTTGCCGGTCAACCAGCGGGTGCAGCGCACCGTTGCGCCAATAGCCCAATGCCAGGCTTTGCGCGCGGATCCACACTTCGCCCTCTACCAGCCTGATCTCACGCCCGATGAGCGGCAGACCGACGCCCGGCAGCGCATCGGCGCGCTTGGCGCACACGGTCGACGCCAGTTCCGTCAGGCCGTAGCCACACCAACAGCGAATGCCCGCCGCTTCGGCCTGTTCGGTCAGCGGCACCGGGATCATCGCACCGCCAAGCAGCACTTCCTTTAGCGAATGCGTTGTCTGCGACTGGCTGAGCAAACGCCAAAGCTGCGTGGGCACCAGCGACGCATGGCTACAACCGTCCAACGCCTCGCTCAACGGCTGCATATTGCGTACCGCCAACCGTGCGCCGACCGCCAGCCAGCGCCAGACAATGCCCTGGCCGGAAACGTGGAACAGCGGCAGTGAAAGCAGCCAGCAGTCCTGCGGTTGAAAGTCCATCAGCTGCAATACGCCGGCGGCGCTGGCCAAATGGCCGGCAAAGCTGTGCGCTGCGGCTTTGGGCATACCGCTGGAACCGGACGTCAGCGTCAGGGTCGCCAAACGCTGGCTGTCCCAGTGCGGGATTGTCGGCAGTCGTTGGCGGGTAGCCGGCGGCGTCAGCGTCTTTATCCCCGCAGGCAGTGCCGGCAGCCCCTCCGGGCCGAAGGCAAACTGCACGTCCAGTTGCGGCAATAATACGTTAAGCAGCGGCGTTGGCAGGGCCGGATTGAGCGGCAGCAACCGCGCGCCGCATTGCAGTAACGCCAGATAGGCCAGTAATAGCGGATAGCCGTTTTTGCCGCACAGCGCTACGCCGCAGCCGGGCATTACCCCCTGAAACTGGAAATCCGCTGCCAGCGCATCAATGCGCGATTGCAGCGCCTGCCAGCTGACGCTTTGCCTGCCGACAATCAGCGCCGTGTCCTGTGCACGCTGGGCGGCCCAGTGACGCCAGGGCCAGTCGCTCAACGGCGCCATAGGCACTCCAATGTATCGACGTCCAGCAGCGGCAAATCACTTCCCGGCCAGGCACGCAGCAACTGCGCCTGCATCAGGTTCAGCGTATCGAGCCCCGGCACGGTATCCGGCGTCAGCCAATGCGCGATGCGCGCCAATTGGCTTAGACCCAGGCTGGACTCGATGCTGGAACTGATCACCGCGGTTAATCCGGCCTGCTGCGCCTGCCGCACCAGTTGCCGGCAGCGCGTCAGACTACCGGTCAGCATCGGTTTTATTACGATGGCCGCCACGCCCGGCTCGGCCCGTACCGCAAACCCCGGCTCGCGCACGCTTTCGTCCCAGGCAATGGCGATGCCGGTTTCCTCGGCGAAGGCGCGTGATTCATCGGGAGTTTTGCAGGGTTCTTCGAGAAAGGCGATGCGATCGCGCCACGCCGGATTAACGTACCTGGCAAAACCGTCGGCTTTGGCACGCGTCCAACTGCGGTTGGCGTCCAGCCGCAAACGCAGATCGGGCAACGCCTCCAGCAGCACATTGACTATCATGCCATCGCGCACCGCTTCATACAGCCCGACCTTGATCTTGGCGATCTTGTCACCCGGCAGCGCATCGAGTAGTGCAAACAGCGCGTCCGGATCGCCGGTACACAGTGGCGCAGTACGGTAGTCCGCCGCCAACGGCAGGCGTTGATCCAGCTCCGCCAGCGCGCAGCTGATGCCAAACGCCACCGACGGCAGCGCATCCTCATCCGGCTGCGCCCCGGCCAGCCAGTGCGTTAACCATGCCTGCGTCGCCTGCTGCGCCTGATCCAGCGTTTCGCTGCTGAACTCAGGCAGCGGCGCAATTTCGCCCCAACCGTGCCGTTCGCCCTGTTGCAGATGTACCAGCAAGCCGTCGCGCGTTTTCAACCGCTGGTGGCGCAGCACTACGCCCGCCTCCATTGGCAGGCTGTAGCGATAGACGGCGGCGTTACGCAGTGAGGCCGTCATTACGGATTACGCTTGAATTTACTGAAGTCAGGCTGGCGTTTTTCGTTAAACGCATTGCGCCCTTCCTGGCCTTCATCGGTCATGTAGAACAGCATGGTGGCGTTGCCGGCCAGTTCTTGCAGTCCCGCCTGGCCGTCGCAGTCGGCGTTCAGCGCCGCCTTCAGGCAACGCAGCGCCATCGGGCTGTTTTGCAGCATTTCACGGCACCAGCGCACGGTCTCTTTTTCCAGTTCCGCCAACGGCACCACGGTGTTGACCAGCCCCATGTCCAGCGCGGCGGCGGCGTCGTATTGACGGCACAGGAACCAGATTTCACGCGCTTTCTTCTGGCCGACGATGCGCGCCATATAAGACGCCCCCCAGCCACCGTCAAACGAACCGACTTTCGGTCCGGTTTGGCCAAAGATGGCGTTGTCGGCGGCAATGGTCAGGTCGCACATCATATGCAGCACGTGGCCACCACCGATCGAATAGCCAGCCACCATCGCCACGACAGGTTTCGGACAGGTGCGAATCTGGCGTTGGAAATCCAGGACGTTGAGGTGATGTACACCGCTGGCATCTTTATAACCGCCGTAATCGCCGCGAACTTTCTGATCGCCACCGGAACAGAAAGCCTTATCGCCAGCGCCGGTCAGGATAATGGTGCCAATGCCATCGTCGTAACGCGCATTGCTCAGCGCATCGATCATCTCTTTTACCGTTTGCGGGCGGAAAGCATTGCGCACCTGCGGGCGGTTAATAGTGATTTTGGCAATGCCGTCGGCGGATTTGTGATACAGGATATCGTCGAAATCACCGCTGCAGTCTTGCCAGTCAATGGCCGCGTAAAGCTGTTGTTCTGTCGGATAAAGCATGTTCGGTTCCTTAACCTGGGTTAACGAGAAAATCATAAAGCTGTTCGGCAAAATGTTGCGGGTTGGCCAGATGCGCGTTGTGGCCGGCGTGTTCAATGACGCGTAACGGCAAACCGGCATCGCACGTCAACCGTTGGAATTTGCCATCGTCGGCACCGCACAACACGCATAATGGCAGGGTCAACTGCCGTAACAGCGGGACAAGATAAGGCTGACGACCAAGCGAAGTCGCTTCCAGCATCGCCGCCACCGCCGGGCCGTGGTTTGCCGCACGCGCGTCGATCAGCGACGCGCGGTGCACCTCGCTCATTTCCCGAAACACCGGCTGTTGATACCAATCGGCCAGCACCTGTCTGATCGGTTGATGGCGAAAGCGTGCAGCCCAGTCGGCATCATGCGCCCGACGCTGGTCGCGCAGCGCCGGATCGGCCAGCCCCGGATTGCCGCCTTCGATCACCACGCCCTGCAAACCATGGCTAGCGCCGAGACAGGCGTGGTACATGGCAATACGGCCGCCAAGCGAGTAGCCCACCAGCCAGTATCGTTCAATGCCGTGCCGTTGCAGGGTGGCGACGATCTGCCGGCTGACATCGGCAAAGTCATCACAACGCTGCGTAACCGACTCGCCATGGCCGGGCAGATCAATCGCCAGCGACGGCCATTGCGGGCAACGCGAAGCAATTACCCGCCATTCGTTATTATTGCCGAGCAGGCCATGCAACCACACCAGCCAGGGCCGATCGCCGCTGCCCTGCTGCAATACGCGCGCGGCCAGCATCAGCACGCCGCCATTTGCTGAACCAGCTGTTGCAACGTTTCCGCGCCGTCGGCCGGCGGCACCTGCAATTCAATCAGAGTAGCCCCGCTGTGGCGCCAGCCTTGCTCGACCGCCTGTTGCAGCTGACCCCAGTTTTCCGCCAGCGCATAATTGAGCTGGAACATCGCCGCCGCATGGCTGAACTCCAGATTCTGCGGCATACAGTAATAGCGGTTGCGTTCGGCTTCCGGCGTCGGCAACAGCGAGAAGATTTGCCCGCCGTTATTATTCACCACGATCAGCACCGTCGGCGCCGAACACTGGCGCAACAGCGCCAGCGAATTCAGATCGTACAGCGCCGACAGATCGCCGACGATAGCCAGCATCGGTTTGGCGGTAGCGCGCTGGACGCCGGCGGCGGTAGCAATCAGCCCATCAATGCCGCTGGCGCCGCGATTGCCGAACACCGGATAACCGGGCGGCAACTGGCTCAGCGCGTCGACCAGCCGTACAATCAGGCTATTGCCGAGAAATAGCAGGCCGTTTTCCGCCAGCAGTTCCGGCAGGCGGTGTGCTACCTGCGCCTCTCCGAACCGGTTCACCAGATAGCCGGCGGCTGCATCGAGCGCGTCGTCTGCCAGCGCCGCCAGCTCTCCGGCCCATGGCGAGCGCGGCTGTGCCGGGTGCAGATCCAGCCATTCGCCTACCCTGGCACGAATGCGACGGCCGCGGTGATGTGCCGGGTCGCGTCGGCCGGGCAAATCGTCAATCAGCCAGTACTCCTCCGGCCGGCACTGCTCTTGCCACTGCAACAGGCGTTTGCCGGTCAGGCTGCTGCCAAACTGAATCACCAGTTGGGCGTTGTCCAACAGATGCTGCGCCTGCGGCTGTGCCAACCACAGGTCGGCGCACGGCAGCGGTTGGCCGGTCTGAGACAATACGTCGCCGATCAACGGCCAGCCCAGCATGCCGGCCCATTCTGCCAGTTGCAGCCCCTCTTCAGCGCTCATGCGCCCGGCCACCACCACACCGCGTTTCTGCCGCCAGAAGAACCAGTCTGGCTGCTTTTGTGGTTGATGCAGATCACGTTGGCGCAGCCACGGGTGGCTGTCATGCCACCATTCGCCCAGCGCATCCGACCAGTCGGCATATTGCCGCTGGTCACCGCCGTACAGCGGCTCGGCAAACGGACAGTTGATGTGCAACGCGCCATGCAGCAACTGCGCCATGGCACTGTCGACGGTGGAAACCAGCCAACTGGCGGGAATATCCGGCGTCGGACGCGGCAGCTCGATGCTCTGCGCCGGATGGCTGGCATACAAACCGTTTTGTCGGATCGCCTGATTGGCACCGCAGTCGATCAGTTCGGGTGGACGATCGGCGGTCAAAAATACCAGCCGTTCGCCGGTCAACCCGGCTTCTATCAGCGCAGGATAAAGGTTGGCCGCCGCGGTACCCGAAGTGACGATTGCCGCCACCGGCTCACCGGTGGCTTTTGCCAGGCCGAGCGCCAAATGGCCCAGCCCGCGTTCATCAAAATGCGTGTGGCAAATAAAAGACTTATTGGCGGCCGCCGCCAGCGTCAACGGCGTTGAGCGCGATCCCGGGGCGATACAGACGTGCCGCACCCCGTGGCGAGCCAGCGCTTCCAACAACAACGCCGCCCAGCGGCGATTAAAAACACTTGTCGACATAGTTCGCTCACACGTCAAAAAAGAGGCTCGGCTTTGGCAACGTTAAACCATGCCGCTTCACCGAAGTTATTAGCCTGAATTATATAAGTAGTTATCAAGGTAACTATTGCGCCAGCGCAAGAACGCCGTTTATCTCTGTAGAGCGATAAATGCACGTTACCGCTGCCGATCAATTTCAGCGTAAACAATAGTTTGTTTTTAAACAAAAAAATAAACAAGATAGGCTCATTTATATTACAAAATAGTAAAGTAAATTAACACGGGCGTGATCATGGCGACTGCGCTCATCCCAGACTTTCAGGCTGCAACAGCGAACGCAGGCTCGCGGCCTTGTTTTCGATTTCCAACCACTCTTCGGCAGGATCCGACCCGCTGACAATGCCCGCGCCGGCGTACAATTGCAGCTGATGGTGATCTATTTGACAGGAGCGCAACGCCACGCAGAATTCTGACTGCGCCAAGGAGAGATAGCCGGCCGATCCGGCGTACCAGCCACGGGAAACAGGCTCATGCGCCACGATAAACGCGCGCGCCGCCTGGCGCGGCAAACCGGCGACCGCCGCCGTAGGCTGTAAACGCGTCAAGCAGTCGGCATCGTCCGCCGCATGCAGTTGCCCTTCAATACGCCGCCGTAAATGCTGCACCTTGCGCAAGCGCACCACGTCCGGCGGCAGTACGTCTACCGCCCGGGCGCCGCCTTGCAGGCGCTGGCAAATATCGTCAACCACCAGCAGGTTTTCATGCTGATTTTTGGCATCGCCCAATAACCACTGAGCCAGCAGACTGGCCTGCTGGTCGTCCTGATGACTGGCAACGGTACCGGCCAGCGCTTCGGTCAGCAACCGTACCCCACGCCGCAGGTACAGTCGCTCCGGGCTGGATCCCAAAAACGCCGAATCGGCGGCAAAGCGCATCATGAAATGGTAGCAGTGGTGATTGACCTGGCGACTGGCGGCCATCAGCGCCGGTGCCGACAACGGCTGTGCCAGCGTCAGACGGGTATTGCGTGCCAACACCACTTTGTCCATTTGCTGGCG
Source organism: Serratia odorifera (assembly GCF_900635445.1). Lineage (NCBI taxonomy): Bacteria > Pseudomonadati > Pseudomonadota > Gammaproteobacteria > Enterobacterales > Yersiniaceae > Serratia > Serratia odorifera. The sequence goes on along the minus strand of NZ_LR134117.1, from coordinate 3,118,690 downwards.
TTCAACGGCGTTCAATGCCTGTTGCAGCATGCTTTCCCAACCGCTGAAGTCCGGCCGGTGACATGCCTCCTGCACCTCAACCTGCAATGGCATAATGGGCAATGCCGCCCGTAGCGACGTCAACACCGTGATGGCCGCCTGCGCGTCCTGGTCCAACGCCACATCAGAAAACAGGTTCAACGTCAGTTCGGTACGGTTGTCGCGGGTCAGAATTTCCAGTCGTGGTAAAACCAGCATGGCGCTGGCGTCAAAACCATTCAGCCCCCACAGCCGCGCCTGCGGATGACGCTGCAAAAACGCCTGCGCCGTTATCGGGTCGGTAAATTGGCGCAGCGCACCGCACACGGCCGCTTCTTCATGTTGTTCACGATGACGCCAGTAAAATTGTGGAAAGCACGGCTGTGCCGCCAGCCACTCCAGCAGGCTACCACTCAGCCGTTGTGGAACAGGTAAGGAAAATTGCCGAAAACCGGGCTCTGAGGGCAAATTCTGTTCAAGCTGCTGACGTAACCGCCGCAGCAACGCTGAAAGTTGTTCCACCATTACCTCATTAACCAAACGCAATGTAAGGAATTATACGGTAAATCCCTCCGCGCGGGCGGAAAAATCCTGATTGCCAGTGCGTTCATTCCTGACGCAATTGATTATAAAATCTAAAGTTTTAGCGCAAAAAAACACCAGACTGGTATTCTGCGACTATACTGAATTGGCATGTTCCTGCCCGCAGCGAGCTCTCACCAGATCTTACTGGTGCTGAAATCAGGATGCTCGCTCTCTCCCAGCGGCGATCACCGGCTGTCCTTTGGGTCAGATGTAAGGAGCTTTTGTGTGAAAGAAAAACTAATCAATTGGTTAAATAGTCGACAAAAAGGTAAAAAACGTCAATCCTCCGTGAGTCGGCCCCCCACGGCAGCGCCGAACAACCACGCCGGCAATATCAAGGCAGAACTGTTTTCCGTCGATCAAATGGAGCGTTACGGCCAGCGACTGGCGCGTTCGCACAAGCTGGCGACGCGCAAGTCCCCCTACTATCTGTTGAAACGGCTGGACGATAACGAGCGGGTACTGGCCGAGAGCTGCCACCAGCTCAGCAACGGCAAAAAGACCAGTATGACCCCGGCCGGTGAATGGTTGCTGGATAACTATTATCTGATCGAAGAGCAGATCCGCGTGGTACGCCATCATTTGCCAAAAAACTTTGGTCGTGGGCTGCCACAGTTAGCCGCACCACACTACTGCCCGCGGATTTATGATGTCGCCACCGAGGCTATCGCCCACGGCGACGGGCGGTGGGACGCAGAAACCCTGACGCGTTATATCGCCGCTTATCAAAAAGAAGCCAATCTGACGCTTGGCGAGCTGTGGGCGCTGCCGGGCATGTTGCGTCTGGCATTGATTGAGAATCTGCGCCGCGTCGCGGTTGAAGTGGCACAGGCGCAGCAGGAACGTAACCTGGCCGACAGTTGGGTAAATAAAATGCAGGAAGCGGCGGAAAACGATCCCGCCAACCTGATCGTGGTGATCGCCGATATGGCACGCTCCAATCCGCCTCGCACCAGCGCCTTTGTGGCTGAACTGGTGCGACGCCTGCAAGGCCACGGCACCATGCTGGCGCTGCCGTTGACCTGGGTTGAACAGCGTCTGGCGGAAGTCAGCCTGACCTCCGATGAATTGATCCACCGTTTCAACCAGCAACTGGCGGTCAGTCAGCTGTCGGTCAGCAACAGTATTTCGGGACTGCGTCAACTGAGCGAAATGGACTGGGCCGAATTTGTTGAAACCATGAGCCAGGTCGATCAAACCCTGCGCCAAGATCCGGCCGGCGTCTATCCGATCATGCATTTTGACACCCGCGACCAGTACCGCCACGTGATTGAAATGCTGGCGCGGCATTGCGCGCACACTGAAGTAGAAGTGGCACGGCATGTATTGAACATGGCGCAAGTCGCGGCTGAAGACCCCACCAGCGATCCGCGCAGTCACCATATCGGCTATTTCCTGATTGACGACGGCAGGCCAGAACTGGAACAACAACTCGAGGTACGTCTCGGCCGCATTACCCGTCTGCGCCACGCGCTGAACCAGGCGCCGCTCCTATCCTGGCTCGGCAGTCTGAGCCTGCTGACCACCGCCTGCTGCGCCGTGCTGTTACGACACAGCCATAACAGCGGCGTCGGTTGGCTGGGGCTGACGTTGCTGCTGGTGCCGTTGGCCATCGTCATCAGTCAGTTTGTACTGAACGTGCTGAGCGAGGTAACCACCCGCAGTCGAGCGCCGCAACCGCTGCCGAGGCTCGACTTTTCCTGCGGTATCCCCGCCGAGTTCCGCACGCTGGTGGTCATTCCGACGCTGATCGGCAGCAAAGACGCCATTGACAAGTTGGTCAACGCCCTCGAGGTCTGTTATCTGGGCAACGCGATGAAGCATCTGCACTTTGCCTTGCTCACCGACTTTCACGATCACCAGCAAGCCCGACACCCGCAAGACGAGCAGTTGCTGAATTATGCGCGCCAACAGATAACCGCCTTGAACGCCCGCTATGCCAACGAAGGTCCGAGTCATTTCTTTTTATTCCACCGCGATCGCCAATGGAATCAGCAACAGGGCGTGTGGATGGGCTATGAACGCAAACGCGGCAAATTGAACGCGCTGAATGACTGGCTGCGCAACCGCGACAATGCGTTCAGCGTGCAGATAGGCGAAGGCAAAGAGGTGCTGAAAAACGTCAAGTACGTGATTACCCTCGACAGCGACACCGTTATGCCGCGCGACTGCGCGCACCAGTTGATCGCCGCCATGGCGCACCCGCTCAACCAGCCGCAGTATGACGTCAGCCAGCAGCGGGTGGTGGAGGGCTACGCCATTCTGCAACCACGTATGGCAGAGGAGATCCCCGTTACGGTCAGGGACGGTATGCCGCGCTGTGCAGCAGCATCCCCGGCAACGATCCTTATACCCTGATGGCGTCAGATATCTATCAGGATCTGTTCGGTGAAGGCTCGTTCGTCGGCAAGGGCATTTATGACGTCGATGTGTTTTCCCACAGCCTGAAAGGCACCTGTCCAGAAAACCTGGTGCTAAGCCACGACCTGCTCGAGGGATGCTACGCCCGCTCCGGCCTGCTAAGCGATGTGCTGCTGTATGAGCAGTATCCAAGCAACTACCTGGTCGACGTCGCACGACGCTCGCGCTGGATCCGCGGCGACTGGCAATTAGTCAACTGGCTACTGCCGCGCGTCGCCACCGAAGGCGGTACGCGGGTCGCCAATCCGCTTAGCGCGCTGTCGCGCTGGAAGCTGTTCGACAACCTGCGCCGCAGCCTGGTGGCACCCAGCCTGCTGATTTTGCTGTTCTGCGGCTTTGTCTGGCTGCCGGACACCCGCTACTGGCTGGCGGTATTTTTGCTGATTCTACTGTTGCCGACCGCATTGGCGCTGTTACAGGACGTCATGCGTAAACCGGCACGCCGACCGATGCTGCAACATGGGCGCCTGGCATTGCAAGGTGCGCTACGCCGGCTGTCGCAGGTCGGCTTGCGCCTGGCGACGCTACCGCATGAAACCGCCTACAGCCTGCAGGCCATTGGCATCACCCTGTGGCGCTTGCTGGTCAGCCGGCGCAAGCTGCAGGAGTGGACCAGTTTTGACCAGACGCAGACCCGATTGCGGGTTACCTGGGAGAACGTCTACCGCACCATGTGGTTCAACCCGTTCGCCGGCTGCTGCTGTTGACGCTCAGCACGCTGTATAACCCGATGGCGCTGCTGATTAGCGTACCGTTCGCCGCACTGTGGCTGGCGGCGCCCTACCTGCTGTATTTCCTCAGTCAAACGCCGCAGCGCAGCAAAACCGCGCTGGATCCGCAACAGCGCCGTTTCCTGCGCCGCACCAGCCGTGAAACCTGGGCGTTTTTCGCCACCTTTGTCAATCAACAGGAAAACTGGCTACCGCCGGACAATTTTCAGGAAACACCAGAGCCGGTGGTGGCGCACCGCACCTCTCCAACCAATATCGGCCTGTCGCTGCTGGCCAACCTGACCGCCTATGACTTCGGCTATCTGACGCTGAGCGCCGCGCTGCAACGCACCGAACTGACGTTGAACACGCTGGATCGCATGGAGCATTATCGCGGTCATCTCTACAACTGGTATGACACCCGCACGCTGGAACCCTTGAACCCGCGCTATGTGTCGAGCGTCGACAGTGGCAACCTGGCGGGCCATTTGCTGACTCTGAGCGCCGGACTGCCGGCATTGATGCACCAGCCGGTCATCGATCCACAGCGCGTGTTGAACGGGCTGGAGGACACGCTCGAACTGCTGGAGTTGCAATGGGCCGACGCGGCGCCGAAGGCGTTGCATAAACTGCGTAAACATTGGCAACAGGCGCACCATGCCCACCCCGCCGCGCTGTTCGGCGAACTGAATGCGATGCGTCATGCCTGCAACAGTTTGCAGGAAGCGGCGCTGGGCCATGACGAAGACACCCGGCGCTGGGCCGGCGCGCTGCATCAGCAGCTTAACGATCTGTGCAGCGAATGGGCGCAGTGGTTCAGTTGGCTGAGCGACAGCATGCCAGAACTGGAGCAGCTCCCCAGTCTGCACTGGCTGGCCAACCCGCCACGGCAGTTAACCCTGTCAGCGGAACAGCAAACCCAGTTGGCGACCGCCAGCGCATTGGCCAGCCAGCGGCTGAGTCAATTGCTGCAGTTGCAGCAGCGGTTGGAACAGATGGCGCAGATGGACTTCCATTTCCTGTACGACACCGCCACGCACTTGCTGACCGTCGGATTCAATTGCGATCTCAATCGCGCCGACAGCGGCAAATACGATCTGTTGGCGTCGGAGATCCGTCTGACCAATTACGTTGCCATCGCCACCAATCAGTTGCCACAGCGCAGCTGGTTTGCCCTGGGGCGCCTGTTCACGCTGATCGACAACGAACCGGCGCTGATGTCGTGGAGCGGATCGATGTTCGAATACCTGATGCCGCAGTTGGTGATGCCAGCCTATCCCGACACCCTGCTGGTACAAATGTGTCGCACCGCGGTAGAACGGCAAATCGCCTGGGGCAAGGAGCGTGGCGTACCCTGGGGCATTTCCGAATCGGGCTATTTTGGCTTTGACGCCCAGCAAAACTATCAGTATCACGCCTTTGGCGTTCCGGGACTCGGCCTGCGGCGTGGTTTGGGCGACGATATGGTGATTGCGCCCTATGCCACCCTGATGGCGTTGATCGTCGATCCCGACAGCGCTTGCAACAACCTGCTGACGCTGGAAAAGAACGGTGCCAAAGGGCGTTACGGCTTTTACGAAGCGCTCGATTACACCACCTCGCGCCTGAGTCGCGGTCAGCTGTACGTGATTATTCGTTCTTATATGGCGCACCATCAGGGAATGGGGTTGCTGGCGTTGTCACACCTGCTGCTGGACGCGCCCATGGTGCAACGTTTCGCGCAGTATCCTGCCTTCCAGGCCACCCGTTTGCTGTTGCAAGAGCGGGTGCCGGACGCCGTCGAGCTGTACAGTACCCGCCGACACTTTGAAACTCACGAGGGAACGCTCAAACCGGCCAGTTTTAGCGCGCGCGAATTCAGCCGTGTCGACTCGCCGATCCCCGAAGTGCAGCTGTTGTCCAACGCCAACTATCATCTGATGCTGACACAGGCCGGCGGCAGCTACAGCCGCTGGCAAAATCTGGCACTGACCCGCTGGCGCGAAGACGGCACGCGCGATAACTGGGGCGCCTTCTGCTACCTGCGTGACACCCAAAGCGGCGAAGTCTGGAGCAATACCTGGCAACCGATCGGCGGCGCGGCAAAAAACTATCGCGCGGTATTCAACGACGCCGGGGCAGAGTTTCAGCGCAGCCAGGGTTCCTTGCAGATTAAAACGCAAGTGGTGGTGTCACCGGAAGATGACATCGAACTGCGTCGTCTGACGCTGATCAACCGCGGTAAGCAGACGCGCACGCTGGAAGTCACCACCTATGCCGAGGTGGTATTGGCCCCGGCCAATAACGATTTGGCGCATCCGGCGTTCAGCAATCTGTTTGTGCAAACCGAACTGCTGCCGGAGCAGGAGGCTATCCTGTGCCACCGTCGCCCACGCGAGCCGAAAGACAAATCGCCGTGGCTGCTGCATATGATGACGGTACAGGGTCAAGGCAACCAGACGTCGTTCGAAACCGACCGCGCCAAATTCCTTGGTCGCGGCCGTTCGCCGGCCAGCCCGCAGGTGATGCACCAGAGCGAACCGCTGAGCAACACCGCCGGCCCGGTGATCGACCCGATTATCGCCATCCGCCAGCGGGTGCAACTGGAACCGAACGTGCCGCTGACGCTGGATATTTTCTACGGTGTGTGTGAAGACCGCGCCGCCAGCCTGGCGATGCTGGAAAAATACCGCGACCGCCATCTGGCCGATCGTATCTTCGAGCTGGCCTGGTCACACAGCCAGGTGGTGCTGCGCCAGATCAATGCCAACGAAGAAGACGCCAATCTGTTCAATCGGCTGGCCAGCGCGGTGATCTTCCCGACGCAGGAAATGCGCGCCGCCAGCGGTGACATCATCAACAATCGGCGCGGGCAATCCGGCCTGTGGGGCCATTCGATCTCTGGCGATCTGCCTATCGTGCTGCTGACGGTAACCGACAGCGACAATATCGGTCTGGTGCAGCAATTGGTGCAGGCGCACAACTACTGGCGGCTGAAGGGGCTGCGGGTGGATCTGGTGATCCTCAACGAAGATGCCGGAGGTTATCGTCAGGAGCTGCAAAACCAGATAATGGGGTTGATCGCCGCCGGACTGGAGCCACAAACCGATAAACCGGGCGGTATTTTTGTACGTACCAGCGAGCATATGTCGCAAGAGGATCGCACCTTGCTGTTCAGCGTGGCGTGCGTGTATCTCGACGATCGTCGCGGCGGGTTGACCGAACAACTCAACCAGCGACTGCAAATGCCACAGACTTTGCAACAACCGCTGAGTCCCACTGATGCCTCCGCCACACTGACGCTGGAAGAGCAACCGCAACGTAATCTGCATACCCCGCAATTACCGTCGTTCAACGATTTGCAATTCTTTAACGGGCTCGGCGGCTTCTCGCAGGATGGCCGCGAATACCTGATCGCAATGAATGAAAGCAAGGTTACTCCGGCTCCCTGGTGCAATGTGATCGCCAACCCGATGTTTGGCACGGTGATTTCAGAAAGCGGCCAGGCGTATACCTGGTATGAAAATGCCCATGAATATCGATTGACGCCATGGGATAACGATCCGGTTGGCGATCGCAGCGGCGAAGCATTTTACCTGCGCGACGAAGAGAGCGGTCACCTGTGGTCGCCAACCCCCCTGCCCGCCGGCGGCCGCGGCCATTACCTGACGCGTCACGGCTTTGGCTACAGCGTGTTCGAACACCGTGAAACCGGCATCGACAGCCAGCTGAGCGTACTGGTGGCCAAGGATGCGCCGGTAAAACTGTTCCTGTTGACGCTGACCAACAATTCCGGCCGTACGCGCAAACTGTCCGCCACCGGCTATATGGAATGGGTGCTCGGCGACCTGCGGCAAAAATCCGCCATGCATCTGGTGACCCGCGGCCTCGAGCTGGAAAATGGCCTGGGGATCCTGGCCACCAACCACTACGGCAGCAGCGGTTCCGAGCGCACCGCCTTCTTCGGCGTCACCGGCGCGCACTGCTCGATTACCGGCGATCGGCGAGAATTTATCGGCCGTAACGGCTCGCTGGCCGATCCGGCGGTGCTGAAACTGCGCCGACTGTCCGGCAAGGTCGGTGCCGGGCTGGATCCGTGCGGCGCGGTACAGTCAGCGATCGGCCTGATCGACGGCGATCAGCGCAGCTTTGTGTTTGTGCTCGGGCTGGGGCAAAACGCCGACGAAGCGGACAGCCTGCTGCGCCGTTACCTGCATGAGGATGCGCTGCAAGAGCAGTTGCAACAGGTTCAGCAGCACTGGAGGCAGTTGCTGGGCAAAGTGCAGATCCACACCCCGCATCCGGCGGTCAACCTGCTGGCCAATGGCTGGTTGCTGTATCAGACCCTGTCATGCCGTATTCAGGCCCGCAGCGGCTATTACCAATCCGGCGGCGCATTCGGCTTCCGCGATCAGCTGCAAGATACGCTGGCGTTGAGCCATGCCATGCCGCAGCGCATGCGTGAACAGATTCTACTGTGCGCTTCGCGACAGTTTATCGAGGGTGACGTGCAGCACTGGTGGCACCCGCCACAGGGCAACGGGGTGCGCACCCGCTGTTCCGACGATTATCTGTGGTTGCCGCTGGCCATCTGCCATTATCTCGATACCACGCAAGACGCTGACATTCTGGAAGAACAGATCGGTTATCTGCAGGCTCGCCAACTGGCGCCGGGCGAAGAGTCCGCGTATGAACAGCCGACCGCCAGCAGCGAAAAGGAAACGCTGTATCAACACGGCGCGCGGGCCTTGAAGCACGGCCTGACCTTTGGCGAGCACGGCCTGCCGCTGATGGGGGCCGGCGACTGGAACGACGGCATGAATATGGTCGGGCTGGAGGGACGCGGGGAAAGCGTCTGGCTGGGCTTCTTCCTGTTCCATATTTTGCAGCGCTACGGCAAGCTGGCGGAACGGCGCAACGATCGGCAACTGGCAACCCTGTGTCGTGAGCAGGCGGAAACGCTGAAGAAAAACCTGCACAGTCACGCCTGGGACGGTGAATGGTATCGCCGTGGCTATTTCGACAGCGGGGAACCGCTCGGTTCGCATTCAGCGAGCGAATGTAAAATCGATGCCATTGCCCAGAGCTGGTCGATCCTGTCGGGAGGCGGTGAGCCGACGCGCAGCCAGCAGGCGATGCAGTCACTCGACCGGCATCTGGTTGATACAGAGGCCGGGTTGATAAAACTGCTGACGCCGCCGTTCGACGGCAACGGACCCAACCCCGGCTACATTCGCGGTTACCTGCCAGGCGTGCGTGAAAACGGTGGCCAGTACACACACGGCGCGGTGTGGGCGGTGATGGCATTTGCCGAAATGGGCAACGTCGAACGCGCATGGGAACTGATGGCCCTGATTAACCCAATCAACCACAGTCTCGACAGCGCCGCCGCCGAACGTTACAAGGTAGAGCCATATGTGGTAACCGCCGACATTTATGCCGTCGAACCCCACGTCGGTCGCGGCGGTTGGAGCTGGTATACCGGCTCCGCCGGCTGGATGTACCGGCTGATCGTCGAATCATTGCTCGGTCTGAAACGCTGCGGCAATGCACTGAGCATCGACACGCGCCTGCCCGCCGACTGGCCCAGCGTGACCATTGATTATCGGGAAGGCAACGGTGAGTATCACATCACGCTAAGCCAGGGCGACGCTGAAACGCAGGTGATAGTCGACGGTGAGCGACAGCCCGATGCGACCATCCCCGCTCAGCGACGATGGCGCACGCCATCAGGTGGAGGTCAAACTGGGCAGCGCGCAAAAAGGCGGGCAACGGCAAAGGACATAAACGGACAAAACCGCCATGGAAGGCGGTTTGAGGTTGATGACAACGTGGCCTGTTAGACAGAGATACCCGGCTCTCACCCACCGATGCAGCGTCAGGCGCTACCGGCTATCAATCAGCTTATTTACGTGCTAACAGCAGCCCCAGCACCAGGCCGATGGTTGCGCCGCATCCGACGCCGTGCCATGGTTTGTCGCGTACATAGTCATCCGCGCGGTAAGCCACCTGTTTGGCACGGGCATAATAGGTTTCAGATGCGCCGGACAGGCGTGACTTTACGTCTTTCAGCGCCTGCTCCGCGCGGGTTTTGATCTCGATATAGGCCTGGTCGGCGCGATCGCCGGAATATTTCAATACTTCTTCCAGCGTGTCGGTCAACATACGCAGATCGTCGTCAAGCGTGGTTTGATTTTCGTCCGGATTAATCGCCATTGTGCCGTTCTCCTTTATTAAAAAATCACCGTTTGCTAACTATAGACAACAAATTCGCCATTCGGCCATCGGATTATTGGCTAAATAGCGCCCGCCACACCTAGCGGTCGCCGCCGTTCTCCCCTAGCGCCGTCGGGGTTGATGCAGCACGTTGGCGCCCGCGTGCCGCCAGCCACAGCCCGCTGTTTTTCATTGCATAACCGAACACCAGCCCCCACCAGCAGCGACAGCGTCACCCAGCGCCAGTTACCGTCGCCAGCGAAGGTGGCGCAGGCGCCGATAAAGGTACCCGGCACAAAACCCAACCACTGTTGGTAGGCCTGAATACACATCAGGAACGCCACCACGCCGGTCAATGCATACCCCAGCAGACTCCAGGCCGGATCGAGCGCACTGCCGTGAATAATCGCCATCGCCCAAAATACGCCGCTGCAGCAGGTTAGCGCGCATATCGCCAGCCCTTTCAGCCCGCCTTGCGGGCAGGCGAAATAGGCGGTACAACCCAAAAAGCCGGCCCAACCGATCAACCCCAGACTCACCGCAACCCATCCCCAAATGCCGGACAGGATGCCGGTGGTAACGGCAATGGCAAAAATAACGTTCATAAAACCGACTCGCAAAAAGAAAGCGCGCAGTTTACCCGAAACCGTCGGTTATTTTGTGACTAGAATCACTAAATTAATGTAACGAGAGAAAGGTTATTTTCAAAATCGGAGGATTAATCACAAAAAAAAACCAGCGTGCAAGCACGCTGGAAATGACACACAACAACACCAGGGAAATCGTCGGTCGTACGGTTACCTTCATCAACGCGTAATCAGCGCGGGAATCCCGCTCGCGTTACCAGCACACTCAATGCCAGGCAAACTACCGTACTGACCATAAACAGCAGGTTAACCGCCAGGAGCAAACTCACCTGGTCGATAACCACCCCCAACAGGATTGGCACCCAGTTGGCGATATAAGCAATCACATAAAACAGCGAAATCAATCGTGCATGGCTGGATTTTGGTGAAATCAGATTCACCAGCGTCGCGCTGCCGACAAAAATCGCACCGTAGGCATAACCCGCAATCACCATGCCGGCACCAGCCAGCGCCAGCGAATGGATATGTATCGCTTCAGCGAATACCACCACCGACAACGCCTGTGCCAGACAACCAAACATCAGCGAGTGTCGGGCATTGATTCTGCGACTCAGAATCTGGCTGATACCGGCAATCAGCAGATATACCGCAATCACATAGCCATACATGCCACGGCTGTGCATACCTAACAGTTTCTCTGCCACGCTCGGGCCAATCGCCAGAATACTGGCGGCTACCGCCCAACAGATAAACAACGCGCCAGCACAGAGGAAAAACTTGCTGCCGGTAGCTCGCAGCCCCTCGGCCAAGCCGCTGTTTTCCACTTCAGCGGCAGCCACCGACTGACCGTTCAGCGGCGCAATCACCACATCACGCGGCCACTTGAGCATCACGCCCAGCACAGCCACTGCCGCCACTACCATGATAATGATGAACGGCAGCGAGGTGGTATGGAATCCGGTTTGCAGCGCCACACCGCTGAAAATCGGCCCCAGCGCCAGCCCCATGGTGAACGACAGCGTGGCAATCAATGCCGCATTCTTGCCGCCGTCTTTTGGCCCAAAACGCACCAGCGCGATATTGGCCGCACCGGTCAACGCCCCGGTACCCACCCCGGCCAGCAGACGCGCCATAAACATCATCCAAAACGAATCCGCCAGCGAAAACAGTAACGCTCCGGCCAACACTATCAACAGTGCCGGAACGATCATACTGCGCAGATCCTTGACCTTGCCAGCCATATTGCCAACGCCAAACAGCGAAATCAGCACGCCGGCGGCGTAAGCGCCGTAAATCATGGTCAGGCTGACCGATGTCAGCCCCAACTGATGTTGATAAAGCGGATAAAGCGGTGTCGGTGCACTGCTGTTTAACAATGCCGACATTAGCGCCAACGCTAAAAACAGCAGAATAGCAAAATGCGACGTCACCGAGTTCGCTTTAGCGGTTTCATCAACGGCCAAACTTGCAGACATTACTCACTCCCAAAACAAGCAAGGCGTTAAGCCTTGATAAACGCGCAACCCTGAAAACCAAACTGCATCAGGAAACGCGTGCATCATACCGTTTTGGAATAACAGCCAAAATAGCCAAGAATGCATCACGGTGATTCAATATTGCATGCCGTGAGAAACATTAATGCCAGCTATGATAAACGCTAACAGACTTGGACGATACCGCCGTTGTTCGATAAGCACGGCTTACCTTGGAAAAAATAAGCATAAGTTATAAGCAATAATACTTTAGCCATGCTTATTTTAATCACGGTTGTACCGCCTCAGCCTTGCGCGTCTTCGCCGATGAGCGTCGTGCGATAGCCAACCCGCCAGAAAGAATGATCAACGCCATACCCGCAGCGGCGATATAGGAGAGTTTTTCATTAAACAGCAGGAAGCCGAGCAAGGTAGAAAAGATAATGGTGCTGTATGAAAGAATGCTGACAATCACCGGGTTGCCGCTGCCGTAAGCGCGAGTCATGGTGATCTGCCCCAGACTGCCGAATACGCCAATCGCGCAAACGTTCAGCAAGGTGGCAGCATCCAGTGCGCTAAAGCCGATGGCGCCGGTCATCACCACCCCGACCAGCGTGCCCACCAGTGAAAAATAGAACACCACCCGCAGTTCAGGCTCGCCGGTGCGCACCAGTTTGCCGACGTTGAAATACGCCAGCGCGGTCAACAGGCCGGAAAGCAAACCGATCAGCGTAGCGGCATAGGCACCGTGCGGCACATCGGGCCGTAACAACACCAGGATGCCGACAAACCCCAACAATACCGAAAACAGCAGCCTGCCGGTCAACTGCCCCTTGGCCGTAACAAAGGTAATCACCGACTGAAAGATCGGGTTGGTGTAACCCAGCGTGGTGGCGGTGGCGATCGGCAAATGAATCAGTGAGTAAAAACCGCAATACATCGCCGCATTACCGATGGCCGCACGCTTCATATGTAATCCCAAATGACGCGTGCGAAATCCCAGATTCTTGATTTTAATCAGCGCTGCGACGATCAGCACGTTAATAAACGAACGGTAAAAAACGATCTCGAAAAAACCGACCTTCACCGACGCCAGTTTTATGCTGGCCCCCATCAGCGCAAAAAACACGCTGGCGACCAACATCCATAAAGCGACCATAACACCCTCTGATAGCGGCCTGTAACAGACCGCAGCACCCTGAATTAGCCGGTTATTTCCCAGCGCTGACCGTTAGCGGCCGGTTATCCGCACAGGCGAAAAACACCAGCATTTCCGCGCCCTTGTCTCCCGAAACGCCCTGATGAACAATATCTACCGTATCGGTGAAAGAGTCACCCTGCTTAAAGGTTTTTTTTATGCCGGTTTTTTCCACCGTCAGTGACACGCTGCCACCGGTCATATGCACCGCGCTGATGCACGGGTGCGTATGCCAGGCCAATACCTTATTGGGTTCCACCGTCACCTTCAGCATGGTGATTTGCGGCGCGCCGGCTGGATAATGCCCGTACGGCGTGCCCTCCCATGATGTTTCGGTTTTCAGCAGCGTTTCCTTGCTGATGCCCTCGCCGTGATCGTCTGCCGCCAACGCATTGCCGCAAGCCGCGCTGGTTATTGCCAGTAATAGTGCCTTATACATGGGATTATCGCTCCGTGATCGTTATTGATGAAAACACCCTGACGCAACGCGAGATTAAGCAAACTACCGTTGCTGGCTGCCCTGCAGGCAATGCGACCCGGGCAGCCGTTACGCATTACACGCCCTCGATGCGCCGTTGGTATTCTACGACGCTCTCGGCATAGTAACGATTGGGCACCGCATGATTACCCACCATCATTTCAATCAGATACGGGCCGTCATGTTCGGCGGCGGCGGCCAGCGCCCGATCCAACTCATCCAGCGTCGCAGCCTTGGCCGCCGCGACGCCCAGACTGTTGGCAAACGCCTGCCAGTCATGATTCGGTAATGCGGTGTAATCGGCGGATATGCCGCGATTTTGCAAGGTATCAATATGCATCGCGCCATGGGCACAGTTATTCATCACCACAAAGGTCATCTTGACCCGATAGCGCGCCGCCGTCTGGATTTCGATGCCGTGCATCAACATGCAGCCGTCGCCGGTCACCACCAGACAATCGCGATGCGGCGCCGCCAGCTTGATGCCGATGCCGGCACAAATCGCCCACCCCATCGGCGCCAGCGAACTGGAGGTGTGATAATCACCGCCACCGTTGCTGTGCCAGTGGTGTGCCATGAAGATGCGGTGTGCGCCAGAATCGACCACCACGTTGGCATCCGGCGCAAAGTGACTGCGCAGGCGCTTGATGGCATCTCCGGGATAAAGAGCGGTTTCGCCTGTTACGGTGCGTGCCGGCAGATCCGGCGGCGGCAGCTCGAGCGGCAGCCGACTGACGTGCTCCATCCACTGCATGCGCAGTTTAATGATGCTGGCCAGATGAGCATCGTCATCCGCCACCGCATTCAGCAGCCGTTGCAGCGATCCGCTCAGGCTGGAGAAGATCTGTACGTCCGGCTGGTAATGGGAACTGGCCTTGTCAAAGTCCTCGTCGAGCACCACCAGCGTTTTGCTACCGTGTAATTTTGCGCTCCAGTTCAAACTGTCGCGCTGGCCGAGATCGCAGCCCAGCACCAGCAGTACGTCGACCTCATCACCGTTGAGCGTCTCTACCGCTCGGGTGTGGCCGGCAAAGCCGTACAATCCCAGCGCCAGCGGATGGCCTTCGGGGAAAGCGCCCTTTCCGCCCAGGGTAGTCGCGACCGGCAGTTGGTACTTTTCCGCCACCCTCAGCAGCAGTGCGGCGTCTTGCGGGTTGTTTACCCGACTGCCGACCAGACAGGCAATATTCAGGCCGCGTAGCAGGTAATCGTCCAGAATGCCCTCCAGCGCCGCGTGATCCACCGCCGTTTCACGGCACACCGGCGCACGCGGCGACACAGGCCGTTCAACCTCACCCCATGACCGTTTCTGCATGTCCACCGGCACGCTGAGGTAAGCGCGGCCTTTGCGCTGACCGTTGAGGCACGACAGACTGCGGCGCAGTTCATGCGGCAAGGTCAGGTTGTTTTTTACTTCGATCGCCGCAGAGAGCAAGGGTTTGACGATGGTCAGCTCATCGATGCCGCTGTTGCTGCCGTCCTGGAATGCTCCCTGCGCTTCGTGGTGGGTGGCGATACCGCCAGCCAGGTACAACACCGGGATTTTATCTGCCTGCGCCGCTGCCATCGCCGGCAGAAAATTCATGGTGCCAGGGCCGGAAATCCCCAGACAGACGCCGAATTTACCACTGGCACGGGCGTAGCCATCGGCCATAAAGCCACAGGCCGTTTCGTGCGCCCCAACGATGCCGGCAATGGTCGAACCTTCGATCGATTTGATCAGCGGATAGATCAGTTTGCCGGGTACCAGAAAGATGTGTTGAATGTCACGTGCTGCCAGCGCCTGAATAATCGCATCCGCATTATTGGTCTGTGCGGTTTTGTGGTCGGAAGAAACGGTAACGCTGACACCGTTCGCGGTCGCCAGAGCCACTGGGGTGTACATGTTCTCTGCGTGAGACTCCATGGTTTAATGTCCAATCAAGAGGGGAAATTCGAGCGCATCCCTTCAGGTGGAAACCCCGGTAGAGACAGGCTCTTATAAATGTGCGCCAGATCACAGCATAAGCGTTGAGTAGCATAAGGTTTGGTAGGTAAAAATAAAGATGCAAAATTGCTTCTCAATGATGCAATTATTCATATCCTGAAACATAATAAATAATTATGATACGGATGCCTCATTTTTGGCGCAAGTCGCTCGTCAAGCCCGCTGACGCCAGCAAAAACCGCGCCGTATCCGGAAAAAGCGATAAAAAGGAAACAACATGATGAATTGGGATGACGCACGCTTCTTCCTGGCGGTGACGCGCTGCGGCACGTTACGCAAAGCCGCGCATGAACTCCATGTTGATCAGGCCACCGTCGGTCGGCGTATCGCCGCTTTTGAAGAAGCCCTGGGCTCAAAGCTGTTCATTCGCACGCCAAAATCGTTCTCACTCAGCCCGTTGGGCGAGGAAATGCTGGCAGACGTAATGAACATGGAAAATGCGGTACAGGCCATCGGTCGCAAAGCAACCAGCGGTGACGACAGCCTGTGTGGCAACGTGCGCATTGCGACTACCGATACCATGGCCGAAGCGTTTGTCATTCCCGCACTCAGGTATCTGCGTGAACGGCATCCGCAGATCACCGTCACCCTGCTGACCGCGGTGAATATTTCCGATATTTCGTATCGCGGCGCCGATCTGGCGATCCGCGGTGCAAGACCGGATTCCGACGAGCTGATCATCAAGCGGATGGCCACCATCGAAATGGGGCTGTATGCCACCCAGGACTATCTCGACAAGCACGGCGTTCCACTCAAGGGCGACCACCTGCGTGGTCACGATCTGCTGATGTTCCCACGTGAACTGGTACCGCGCCACTGGAACGACTTTTGCGGCGAAACGCTGATCAACCCCAACGTGGTGCTGCAATGCAATTCGCAGCTGTTGCTGCGCTCTGCCACTCGCAACGGACTTGGCATCGGGCTGCTGTCATCGTTTCTGGCGGATGAGGATCCGGATTTGGTGCGTATCTTCCCGGACAGCAAGGACTGGGTGGATATCTGGCTGGTACTGCATCCCGATTTGCAACGGGCTGCCCGAGTGCGGGCGGTAGTTTCCGCACTGGAAGAGGCATTTACACACTATCCCCACTGACGACCCGAGGGTCTCTGGAAGGCCGGTAGGACAAGCTCCTGCCGCCCGACGTTTTCCACAGTGCACTGCCAATATCAGACAGCACGGCAGCTGTCGCCGACGGCAGATGACGCTGTAATCTCATCCTTTACCAATAAAAAAAGGTCGCCGAAGCGACCTTTTTACTGCCTGAGTCAGACTTAGAACGTCGGTTGCGCCATCTGTACCAGCGTAATCAACGGCTGCGGATAGATACCGAGAATCAGCACCAACGCGGCAGAAATCAGCACCACCACCCCGCCGGCAGTCAGCGCCCAGTTGTTCGGCGTATCGCGCGACAGGGTTTCCGGCGCGCTGAGGAACAGACTGACGGTCACGCGCAGGTAGTAGTACAAACCGATGGCGCTGCCCAGCACCACGGCACCGGTCAGCCACCACAGCTGTGCGCTGACGCCCATCGCGAT